>NZ_JAGSOG010000024.1 GCF_018139695.1 Actinospica durhamensis
CCCCCGGCCCGAGCCCGGCGCGCGCGGAGCCCGCCGGCCCCCCGCGGGCAGGACGGGCCCGCCTTCCAGCACCTGGAATCGGGCGCGGGAATAGCACCCGCCGTGGCATGGTTGCCGCAATACACCGAATACCTGTCCGAAGTACCGAGTGAGGGGACGTCCGGCTGTGTCCGCACCGCCCGTGAAGCTACCGCCGCTGGTTGAACCGGCCGATGGGCTCTCCGTCGAAGAAGTCCGCCGCTATTCGCGCCACCTGATCATCCCCGACGTCGCGATGGACGGGCAGAAGCGCCTGAAGAACGCGAAGGTGCTGTGCGTGGGCGCCGGCGGTCTCGGCTCCCCGGCGCTGATGTACCTGGCCGCGGCCGGGGTCGGCACGCTCGGCATCGTCGAGTTCGACACCGTCGACGAGTCCAACCTGCAGCGTCAGATCATCCACGGCCAGTCGGACGTGGGCCGGTCCAAGGCCGAGTCCGCCCGCGACTCCGTGCGCGAGATCAACCCGCTGGTGAACGTCGTGCTGCACGAGGAGCGGCTCGACTCCTCCAACGTGATGGAGCTGTTCGCGCAGTACGACCTGATCGTGGACGGCACCGACAACTTCGCCACCCGCTACCTGGTCAACGACGCCTGCGTGCTGCTGAACAAGCCGTACGTGTGGGGTTCGATCTACCGCTTCGACGGCCAGGCCTCGGTGTTCTGGTCCGAGTACGGGCCCTGCTACCGCTGCCTCTACCCGGAGCCTCCGCCCCCCGGCATGGTCCCGTCCTGCGCCGAGGGCGGCGTCCTCGGCGTGCTGTGCGCCTCCATCGGCTCGATCCAGGTCACCGAGGCGATCAAGGTGCTCACCGGGGTCGGCGAGTCGCTGGTCGGCCGGCTGATGATCTACGACGCCCTGGAGATGAGCTACCGCACGGTCAAGGTCCGCAAGGACCCGGAGTGCGCGGTGTGCGGCAAGAACCCGACGGTCACCGAGCTGATCGACTACGAGGCGTTCTGCGGCGCGGTCTCCGAGGAGGCGCAGGAGGCGGTCAAGGACTCGACCATCACCCCGCGCACGCTCAAGGCGTGGATCGACGAGGGCCAGACCCTCGAGATCATCGACGTGCGCGAGCCGGCCGAGTACGAGATCGTCAACATCGAGCAGGCCACGCTCATCCCGAAGAACGAGTTCCTGATGGGCGACGCGCTCACCAAGCTGCCGCAGGACAAGAAGATCGTGCTGCACTGCAAGTCGGGCGTGCGCTCGGCCGAGGTGCTCGCGCTGGTCAAGGCGGCCGGGTTCACCGACGCCGTGCACCTCGGCGGCGGCATCGTCTCCTGGGTCAACCAGATCGAGCCGAGCAAGCCGATCTACTGATCCCGCGCGTACCCCGCGGTGCGTCAAGGCCCGCGGCACGACCCTCCCGTCGTGCCGCGGGCCTTTCCGCATGCGCGGAGCCGTTGCCCGCGGACCCGTTACGTGTGGATCAGCAGACAGGCGGTCTGCCCGGCGTAGTCGGAGTGCGCGCACATGCTGTCGTCGTTGGGGAAGTTGCGCCCGCCGGAGCCGAACTTGTAGTCCACGAAGTCGATCGCGGCGGGGATCAGGCCATTGAGGGTGTCGTCGGTGTCGTACACGATGACCCAGCCGGCGTCGAGGGTGTCGGCCCAGCCCTGCACCTCGGTGACGTTCAGGCCGCTGCCGAACACCTCGATGCAGACGTCGAACAGGCCCAGGTCCCAGCTGTGGCAGCCGGTGCCGGTGTCCGGGTGGATCACCGCCGCGCCGGTGGCGGCGTCGGTGCCGACGGTGTAGGTGCGCGACCAGGACCCGGAGGCCTTGGTCAGGTCGAGCACGGTCGTGGTGGTGGTCGCGGCCGTGCCCTCGGCGGGGTGCGCGTGGACGGGCGCGGAGACGGCGTGCGCCGCCGAGGCGGCGGTGGCCGCGGGGGCGGTGGCGGCGGACGCGGCCGAGGCCGCGCCCATGGACAGGGCCGCCGCGGCGACAGCCGCGCAGCACACACGGAGGATACGCATGATTCCGGTTCTCCCCTAGGTCGGATTCGTGGGTCGAATTCGCCTTGCCCCAGTCACGCTAGGCAACCGCCGGAACGGGTCAAGCCAATGGCGTAAAGCCGTCTGTCCCACCGTCCGAATGAGCCGGGTTTCGAGCCGGGCGCACGCCCCGGCGCCCACCGTCCACCCAGCTCAGAGCGCTGAGGACGGCTAAAGTAGACCCTTGCGTTGCAGGTGGGTGAAAGTAAGGTAGCCGGGGATGCAGGGCAGATAGGTGCGCAGCATCCGGTAGACCAGCACCGAGGTCACCGCGGTCTCGTTGTCCACGCCCACCAGCCGCAGCGCGCCGGTCATCGCGATCTCCACCGTGCCCACGCCCGAGGGCACCGGGATGAAGGAGCCCGCGGTCTGCGCGGTCAGGAACACCACCGCCGCGGTGGCGTAGCTGATCTCGTGCGGGGACTTGGACGCGGGCGTCATCGCGTGCACCGAGGCCCACAGGCACAGCGCGTTGAACAGCGAGAGCGCCACCGTGCCGCCGAGCGCGATGGTCAGCTTGCGCGGGTTCTGTGCCACGTCGAGCAGCCGCGGGAGCGAGCCCTCGAAGAACGGGGCGAGCCGGCGCCTGGCGAAGTGGCGCAGCGCCGGGACCGCCATCGTCACCATGATCAGGATCGCGATGGCCAGCAGGATCGCGATGACCAGCGTGGAGGAGTCGGACTTGCCCACGTTCTGGCCCGCGATGAAGCTGAAGATCGCGATCAGCGCGATGTGGATGACGAAGGCCACGGCCTGGGACGCGCCGACCGCGCTGACCGCCGCGCCGGTCGGGATGCCGCGCTTCTGCATGTAGCGGGTGTTGAGCGCCACCCCGCCCACCGCGGCCGGGGCGACCAGGGAGACGAAGCCGGCGGCCACCTGCACCAGCAGGTTGTGCACCACCGGCAGCTTCTCCGGGATGAAGCCGGTCAGCACCATCGCGGCGGCCACGTACGTCAGCGCCGAGGCGAGCACCGCCACCAGCAGCCACCAGGGTGAGGCCTCGCTGAACAGCTGCCACAGGTTCTTGCCGCTCTGCGAGCTGGCCGAGGAGAGCTGGAAGAGCAGCACGTAGACGGCGAAGCAGCCGGCCGCCACCGTGAACAGCGTCCGCGGGCTCAGCCGCTCGAGCTTGACCGGCTCCAGGTTCTCCGCGTGCGGGCGCCGCTCCAGGATCTGTTCGCGCAGCCGCTGGAGCAGGTGCTTGGACTTGCGCATGGCGTTGCGGGTGGAGCGGGTGAGCACGACCGGCTGGAGCATTGGCAGCGCCGAGCCGATCCGCTCGTCCCCGAGCACCTGCGCCCCGGTCGCGACCGTGCGCTCCGGGCCCGCCTTGAGCGCGAGCGCGGTCATGGTGTCGGTGATGTCGAGCAGCTGCTGCAGGTCCGCCGCGGCGATCTCGCCGTTGCGCAGCTCGGTCAGCCAGATCTGGCCGTGCTGGTCCACCTGGATCGAGTCCAGGGCCAGGCGGCGGTGCGCCATCTGGGCCCGGCCGAGCGCGGCCACCGTCTCCCAGACCCGGACCAGCAGCGCGTCGGTCACCTTCTCCTTGGGCAGCTGGTCCAGCGGGCAGGCCTGCACCCGCTCGTACGCCAGCAGCGCCGCGTCCGCGTTCAGTTCGCGCACCGCCACCAGCCGCGGGGTGTTGATGCCCGCGTCGCGCAGCGCGTAGGAGATCAGCGCCTCCTGGTCCACGGTGCGCCGCAGCGAGTACAGATTGCGCCGCTGTGCCGGGCCGCGCAGCCGGATGCGCCGGTAGATCCGGTAGAGCAGGCCCACCGCCTGCCGGTCCCGGTCCAGCACGGTCACGTCCAGGAAGGTGCCGTCCTTGCAGCGCACCTCGTAGCGCCGTACGTCGTCGTGCTCGCCCTGCCAGCGGCAGGCCACCGGCACCGCCCCGGTCTCGCGCAGCGCCCGCACCACGACCTGGCCGGTGGGCCGCTCGTTGACCACGCCCCAGGCGTAGCGCCAGGCGAAGGCCACGGCCCGGCCGAGCAGGAAGGTCACGATCAGCCCGACCAGCGCGCTGTCCCCGCTCATCAGGGTGGCGACGGCGTAGATCCAGATGCACACCCAGGTGAAGGTGCGCAGGGTCGGGCGGTCGTTGAAGCCCAGGACGGTCAGGAACGCGATCAGGGTGGCGAGATAGATGTGCAGCGGCGAGGTGGTGCCGGAGTTCACGTGCCGGGTGAGCTCGGTCAGCAGCCAGTTCGGCGCGTACGAGGAGCGGATCCACACGTTGAGCAGGAAGGTCACGCCGTAGGCGAGCGCGGCCGCGATCACCGCGTCGGCCACCCGCCGGCTGTCGCGCCGGGCGAGCCGCTCGACCGCGAGGCCGACCGGGATCACCGCGGTGGTGATGTTGGTGATGACCGTGATGCCGCCGAGCAGGAACGGCGGCGCGAGCTGCACCCCGTTGTGGATGTCGGACTCGAGGCCGGAGGTGGTCTGCACCCCGACCTTGCCCAGGAACAGCATCACGACCATGAGCAGGCCCTCGAACAGCAGCCGCATCAGGTCGGGCTGCCGCCGTATCCGGCGCGGCTCCGGTGGTTCGTCCACCGTCACCGCGTCGCCGCCCGTCTTGTGCGACCCTCCCCCCGGCCGTGGGCCTGGGGCGGAGTCCGTGACGGCCGAGGCCGCAGCCGAAGCCGCGTCCCGCTCCTCGGTGTCCATGACGTCCACTGTGTCCTTTTCGGGTTTTACCATGACGGCGGCCGCGCGCCGTCGCTCCATAGTCGCCTACACGCTCGCTACTGTGCAGCCCGGGGTACACCCGGGGATTACCGCGCTCCGGGCTCCATCGTGCCCGCCCCTGTCCGCCCCTTCATCCACCCAGAGGTTGAAAACCATGACCGGTTCCACCTCCCGGCCGCACGTCGCGCCGTACGTCGAGCGCGTGCTCGCCCTGGTCCGGCGCATCCCGCCCGCCAAGGTCATGACGTACGGCGACATCGCCGAGTTCCTCGAACAGGGCACCGCGCGCCAGGTGGGCGCGGCCATGTCCGGGTACGGCTCGACGGTGCCGTGGTGGCGCGTGGTCAACGCCTCAGGACGCTTGCCCGAGAACCTCCGGGGCGAGGCCGCAGCGCACTACCTCGCCGAGGGTACCCCCTTCGACCTTGTCGGGGAGCGGGTTCGACTCCCCCGGTGCCGCTGGGACGGGTCGGCATAAGCTCAGATATCGGACATTCGATCTCTCAAACCAAGGTAACGGTGCAAGTCGCGGAAAATTGCGCGCCTGTCGGTGGCGTGTGCTGTCATGGTGACCTGACCCGTCGCCCGTGACCGCCCCGAGGACCCCCGTTGCCGCAGACCGCCGCCTACACCCTGGTCGCGCCGCCGAGCGCGTCCGGGCGGGCGCCGCTGCTCGACCCGGCGCAGCGGCGGGTGGTCGAGCACCGGGGCGGGCCGCTGCTGGTGCTGGCCGGCCCGGGCACCGGCAAGACCACCACGCTGGTGGAGGCGGTGCTCGCGCGGCTGTCCGGGCCGCGGGCGGTGCGCCCCGAGCAGATCCTGGTGCTCACCTTCAGCCGGGCCGCGGCCGCCGAGCTGCGCGACCGGATAGCGGGCCGGCTCGGCGAGACCACGGGCGTGCCCGGCGCGACCACGTTCCACTCCTTCTGCTTCGCCCTGCTCGGCCGGTACCGCGATCCGGCGCTGCAGGCCGAGCCGCTGCGGCTGTTGTCCGGTCCCGAGCAGGACGTGGTGATCCGCGAGCTGGTGCGCGGCACCGTGGACGCGGCGGTGGGCTGGGACGGCCCGCGCGCCGCGGCCGACTCCGCCCGCTGGCCGGCCTCGCTGCGCGCGGCGCTGGGCACCCGCGGCTTCGCCGAGGAGTTGCGCGCGGTGCTGCTGCGGGCCCGTGAACAGGGCGTGGGCCCGGACCGGCTGCGCGCGTTCGCCGAGCACGCGGACCGGGACGACTGGCGGGCCGCGGCCCGCTTCTACCGCGAGTATCTGGACGTGGCCGACGCCCGCGGCGTGCTGGACTACGCCGAACTGGTGCATCGCGCGGTACTGCTGGCCGAGAGCGAGCCGGTGCGCGAAGAGCTGCGTTCGGCCTACCGCGTGGTCTTCGTGGACGAATACCAGGACACCGATCCGGCGCAGGTCAGGCTGCTGCGGGCGCTCGCCGGCGGGGGCGGCGAGCTGGTCGTGGTGGGGGATCCGGACCAGTCCGTCTACGGATTCCGCGGTGCGGACCTCGGCGGCATCCTGGAGTTCCCCGACACCTTCCGCACCCGTGCGGGCCGGCCGGCCGGCATCGTCGTGCTCGACACCAGCCGCCGGGCCGGGCCGACGCTGCTGGCCGCGTCCCGCCGGCTCACCCGCCGGATGACGATCGGCCGGCTGCCCGCCGAGTCCGTGCGCGCGCACCGGGAGCTGCGCGCGGCGCCCGAGGCACCCGAGCGCGGCGAGGTGCGCGCGATCACGTATCCGGCCGCGTCGCTCGAGCAGTCCGCCGTCGCCGACCTGCTCCGCCGCGCCCACCTCGAGGACGGCGTGGCCTGGGAGGAGATGGCCGTGCTCGCCCGCACCGGCGCCCAGCTGATCGGGCTGCGCCGGGCGCTGGCGATCGGGAACGTGCCGGTGCAGACGCACGCCGGGGACGTCCCGCTGGCCCGGGAGCCCGCGGTGGCGACGCTGCTGCTCGCGCTGCGCTGCGCCGCCGAGCCGGCCGCGCTCACCCCCGAGCACGCCCGCGCCCTGCTGACCGGACCGCTGGCCGGGCTCGACAGCGGCGACCTGCGCCGGCTCGGCCGGGTGCTGCGGGCCGAGGAGGCCGCGGCCGCGGTGCGCGAGGACGGGACCGCGGCCGCCCTGCCGCGCCCGGCCGAGCAGCTGATCCGCGAGGCCGTCGCCGATCCGGCCGTGCTGGCCGCGCTCGACCCGGCGGTGGGCGGCGCGGCGCGCGACCTGGCCCTGCTGCTGCGGGCCGCCGCGGACGTGCTGGCCCGCGGCGGGGTGGTCGAGGACGCGCTGTGGATCCTGTGGCACGGCACCGAGGCGGCGCCCTCGCGCTGGCCCGGCCGGCTGCGCCGGGCGGTGGACCGCGGCGGCGCGGGCGGACGGCTGGCCGACCGGGACCTCGACGCGGTGATGGCGCTGTTCGCGCAGGCGGCCCGGGCCCAGGAGCGCACCGGGCACGCCGGCATCACCGACTTCATCAGCGGTCTGCAGGCGCAGGACATAGCGGCCGACACGCTGGCCGAGCGGGCCGAGCGCGGCGGCGCGGTGCATCTGATGACGGCTCACGCGGCCAAGGGCCTGCAGTGGCGGCTGGTCGTGGTGGCCGGCGTGCAGGAGGGCCTGTGGCCGGACCTGCGCCGCCGCGGCTCGCTGCTCGACGCCGACCGGATCGGCCCGGACGGGCTGACCGAGCCGCTGACCACCGCGGCGTTGCTGGCCGAGGAGCGCCGGCTGTTCTACGTCGCGGTCACCCGCGCCAGGGAACGGCTCGTGGTCACCGCGGTGCAGGGCGAGGGCGAGGAGGGCGAGACCCCGTCCCGGTTCCTGCGCGAGCTCGTCGGCCCCGAGGCGGTGGAGGCCGGCGGCGTGGTGCGCCACCGGCCGCTGAACCTCTCCGCGCTGCTGGCCGAACTGCGCCGGGCCGCCACCGCGCCGCCCGGCACGATCAGCGAGGAGCTGCGCCAGGCCGCCGTGCTGCGGCTGGCCAGGCTGGCCGCGGCCGAGAACGCGGACGGCGCCCCGCTCGCGCCCGCCGCCGACCCCGGCCGCTGGTGGGGGCTCTACGCGCGCACCGACAACCCCACCCCGGTGGTGCGCCCCGACCTGCCGGTCCCGCTCTCGGCCAGCGCGGTCGAGGCGCTCGAGGCCTGCCCGCTGCGCTGGTTCCTGGAGCGGCAGGCCTCCGCGCAGGAGGCCTCCACCCAGGCGCAGGGCTTCGGCCTGGTCTTCCACGCGCTGGCCGAGGAGGTCGCCACCGGCACCGCCCCGGCGGACGTGGACGTGTTGATGGACCGGCTGGACCGGGTCTGGGACCGGCTGCCTTTCGAGGCCCGCTGGCAGTCCGAGCAGGAGCGCCGGGCCGCGCGCCGCGCCATCGAGCGCTTCCTGGTCTGGCACGAGGGCCGCCAGGACGGGCGCAAGCCGGTCTCGGCCGAGCAGGGCTTCGACACCACGATCCGGGTCGGCGGCGCGGACGTGCGGCTGCACGGGTTCATCGACCGGATCGAGGCGGACGCCGACGGGCGGGTGCACCTGGTCGACTTCAAGACCGGCCGCAGCGCCAAGACCCCGGGCGAGGCCGAGCACAGCGCTCAGCTGGCGGTGTATCAGATGGCCGCAGAGGCGGCCGGGATGGGCGAGGTCGCCGGGGCCGAGCTGGTCTATCCGCGCGAGGAGAGCGCCGGGGACGCCCCGGTCGTGCGCCGTCAGCAGGCGCTGGCCGAGCAGCAGGACCCGGGCTGGGCGCCGAAGCTGCTGGCCGAGGTGGCCGGGACGGTGCTGACCGAGCGCTTCCACGCGGGCGGCGACCAGCAGAAGTCCTGCCTGCACTGCTCCCTGCGCCGCGCCTGCCCGCGCCAGCCCGAGGGCCGGGAGTTGCCGCTTTGAGCCCGGCGCTGCACCGGCCGGACGACCTGCGCGACCTGCTCGGCATCCCGTACACCGAGGAACAGATCGAGGCGATCACCGCGCCGCTCGACCCCGGGGTGATCGTGGCCGGCGCGGGTTCCGGCAAGACCGCCGTGATGGCCGCGCGGGTGGTCTGGCTGGTGGGCACCGGCGCGGTCGGCCCGGCCGAGGTGCTTGGCCTGACCTTCACCAACAAGGCGGCCGGGGAGCTGCGCGAGCGCGTGGCCGCGGGCCTGGCCCGGCTCAGTGGAGACGCGGGGCCGTTCGATCCCGAGGCGTACCCGTCCGACGACGCCGAGGACGAGGGCGAGCCGGTGATCGCCACGTACCACGCGTACGCCGACGCCCTGATCAAGGAGCACGGCCTGCGCCTCGGCCTGGAACCCTCGGCCCGGCTGCTCGCCGACGCCAACCGCTACACCCTGGCCGCGCGCGCGGTGCGCCATGCCGAGGGTCCGTTCGACTTCCTGCGCGGCTCGGTGGCCAATCTGGCCCGGAAGGTGATCGACCTCGACGCGGAGCTGGCCGAGCACGTGGTCGAGCCGGACCGGCTGCGCGGATGGACCGCCGCGTTCACGGCCCGGGCCGAGTCCGAGGGCCTGCGCGAGGGCGGCCGGGCGCCGCGCGGGTACGCCGACTACTGGCGCATCGCCCGGGTCGCGCTGGAGCGGGCCGAGCTGCTCGGCCTGGTGGAGGACTACCGCGCGCTCAAACGGCACGGGGACTTCGTCGACTTCGGCGACCAGATGGCGCTGGGCACCCGGCTGGCCGAGCAGGTGCCGCAGGTCGGGCAGATCGAGCGGGAGAAGTACCGGGTGGTGCTGCTCGACGAGTATCAGGACACGTCGGTGGCACAGCGGCGGATGCTGGCCGGGCTGTTCGGCGGCGGCCACGCGGTCACCGCGGTGGGCGACCCGTGCCAGTCCATCTACGGCTGGCGCGGTGCCTCTCCCTCCAACATCGACCTGTTCCCCGAGCACTTCCCGCGCCGCAGCGGGGCCCCGGCCGCGCAGTACGCGCTGTCCGAGAACCGGCGCAGCGGCAGCCGCCTGCTCGCCTTCGCCAACGAGCGCTCCGGCGGCCTGCGCGAACTGCACTCCGCCGTACGGGAGCTGCGGGCCAGCGCGGACAAACAGGGCCGCGGCCGCGCGGAGGCGGCGTTCCTGGAGACCCAGCCGGAGGAGCTGGCCTGGCTCGGCGAGCGGATCCAGGGCCTGTACGACCAGGTGCGCGGGGACTGGTCCGCGATCGCGGTGCTGGTGCGGGCCGGGAACCAGATCCCGGACATCTACGCCGAGCTGCACGGGCGCGGCGTACCGGTCGAGGTGGTGGGGCTCTCCGGACTGCTGCACCTGCCGGAGATCGCCGACCTGGTCGCCGTGCTCGACGTGCTCGACGACCCGACCGCCAACGCGTCGCTGGTGCGGCTGCTGACCGGCCCGCGCTGGCGCATCGGCCCGCGCGACCTGGCCCTGCTCGGCCGCCGGGCCCGCGACCTGGTGCGCGATCCCGGCGAGGAGCGCCGGGCCGGGCTGGACGAGGCGGTGCTCGGCGCCGATCCGACCGACGTGGTCTCGCTCGCCGACGCGCTGGCCGACCCGGGCGGGCAGCTGCCGTTCAGCCAGGCCGCGCTGGCCAGGTTCGAACGCTGCGCCGTCGAGATCAGGAGGCTGCGACGCTCGCTGGCCGAGCCGGTGGTCGACGTGCTGCACCGGATCCTGCAGGAGACCGGGCTCGAGGTGGAGATCGCGGCCAGCTCGGCGGCTTACCGCCAGCGCTGCGCCGAGACCGTGGGCGCGTTCCTGGCCGTGGCCGGCGGATTCACCGACCTGGAGGGCGAGTCCTCGGTCACCGCCTTCCGCGCGTTCCTCAAGGCGGCCGCGGCGCACGAGCGCGGCCTGGACGTGGACCTGCCCCCGGCCGAGCAGAAGACCGTCAAGATCCTGACGATGCACAAGGCCAAGGGCCTGGAGTGGGAGGTGGTCGCGCTCCCGCACCAGAACGCCGCCCCGGTGCGCACCGACAAGTACACGGCCAACGCCGGCAAGCTCCCGCACGAGCTGCGCGGCGACGGCGACTGGCTGCCGGAGCTCGGCCCCGAGCCGAACACCGCCGCGGCCAAGCGCTTCGACCTGCTCATGCGCGAGCACGCCGGCTACGAGGACCAGCGGGTCGAGTACGTCGCGCTCACCCGGGCCAAGTCGCTGCTGCTGGTCTCCGGCCACGGCTGGGGCAAGACCCAGCGCAAGCCGCGCGAGGCCAACGAGACCCTCGCCGAGCTGCGCGAACGCCTGCTGGCCGACATCGAGTTCGGCCGGGTCGAGACCTGGGCCGCGCCACCCGAGGAGGGCGCGGCCAATCCGCTGCGCGAGGCCCAGGCCGAGGCCGAGTGGCCGGCCCCGCCCGATTCGGCCGCCCGCGCCGCCCGGCTCGGCGCCGCGGCCGCCGTCAGGGGCCTGATGCGGCTGCCGGAGCAGGCCCGGCCCGCGGACGAGCCGATCGAGGACCCGCGCCAGCGGCGCGTCGTCGAGGGCTGGGACACCGACCTCGACGCACTGCTCGAGGAACTGCGCCGGGCCCAGGAGGTGCGCCGGGAGGTGCGGATGCCCGCGTCCCTTTCCGCCACCCGGCTGCTCGAGTACGTCAGGGACCGCGACGCGTTCGCCGAGCGGCTGTTTCGCCCCATGCCCCGCCCGCCGGTGCCCCAGGCCCGCCGCGGCACCGAGTTCCACGCCTGGGTGGAGGACCGCTTCGGCCAGCTCTCCCTGTTCGACGAGGCCGAGCTCGACCTGTTCGGCGACGAGGACGTGCGACCGGACCCGGCGTTCGGCGAGGACCTCGACGAGCTCAAGGCGTCGTTCCTGCGCACCGAGTACGCCGAGCGCCCGCCGCTTCGGGTCGAGGCCCCGTTCCAGCTCGTGCTCGGCGGCCGGATCGTGCGCGGCCGGATCGACGCCGTCTACCGGCTCGACCCCGAGCGCCCCTTCGGCCGCCGCCGCACCAAGCACCCGCTCGACTACGAGGTGGTCGACTGGAAGACCGGCCACGGCCACGGCGCCGACCCGCTCCAGCTCGCGATCTACCGCCTGGCCTGGGCCGAGCTGGCCGGCGTCCCGATCGAGCGGGTCAGCGCCGCGTTCCTCTACGTGCGCACCGGCGAGGTGGCCCGCCCCCGCTCGCTGCCCGGCCGCGCGGCGCTGGAGAAGATCCTGCGCGCTGCGCCGTGACCGCCTGAGCACGCACGGGTGCCCGCCCGTCCCCAACGGTGGAATCCCGCTGCGGGAAAAGCCGGATACCTGGTAGAAACGACGCACAAGCCGGACGAGATCACCGTCACGAGCGAAGGGTGCCCGATGGAGTTCAAGCAGTCGCGAAAGCTGTCCGAGGTCCAGTACGACCTGCGCGGCCCGGTGCTTGTGCGAGCTAAGGAGCTCGAGGCCCAGGGGCACTCGATCCTCAAGCTGAACATCGGCAACCCGGCCCCGTTCGGCTTCGAGTCGCCGGACGAGCTGATCCGCGACATCATCCGGAACCTGCCGGGATCGCACGGGTACGGCGACTCCAAGGGGCTGCCCTCGGCGCGGCGGGCGGTGGCGCAGTCCTACCAGACCCGCGGCCTGCCGATCGTGGACATCGAGGACGTCTATATCGGCAACGGCGTCTCCGAGCTGATCGCGATGGTGCTCAACGGGCTGCTCGACCAAGGCGACGAGGTGCTGGTGCCCGCGCCGGACTACCCGCTGTGGACCGGGGCGACCGCGCTGGCCGGGGGCCGGCCGGTGCACTACCGCTGTGACGAGCAGGCCGGCTGGGCGCCGGACCTGGCCGACATAGAGGCCAAGGTGAGCGACCGCACCAAGGCGATCGTCATCATCAACCCGAACAACCCGACCGGCGCGGTCTACTCGCCCGAGGTCGTCGACGCGCTGGTGGAGATCGCCCGGCGCAACCAGCTGATGGTCCTGTCGGACGAGATCTACGACCGGATCCTGTACGACGCCGCGACCCACCGGCCCACCGCCCTGTCCTGCCCGGACCTGGTCTGCATCACCTTCAACGGCCTGTCCAAGATCTACCGCTCGGCCGGCTACCGGATGGGCTGGATGGTCATCAGCGGCCCCAAGGAGCACGCCCGCGACTTCCTCGAGGGCCTCGAGGTGCTGGCCAACCTGCGCCTGGGCCCGAACGTGCCGGTGCAGCACGCGATCCAGGCCGCGCTCGGCGGCTTCCAGTCGATCGACCAGCTGGTCGAGCCCGGCGGCCGCCTCTACGAGCAGCGCGAGCTGACCTGGCGCATGCTCAACGAGATCCCCGGCGTCTCGTGCACCCGGCCGATGGGCGCGATCTACGCCTTCCCGCGTCTGGACCCCAAGGTCTACCGGATCGAGAACGACGAGCGCTTCGTGATGGACCTGCTCAACGCGGAGAAGACGCTGGTCATGCACGGCACCGCGTTCAACTGGCCGGAGCCGGACCACTTCCGCATCGTCACCCTGCCGCGGGTGGACGACCTCGAGGCGGCCATAGAGGGCCTGGCCAGGTTCCTGTCCACCTACCGGCAGTAGCCGCACGTCAACGCGCGCCTGCCGCGGCCCCGTCCGCCGTGCCCGGTAGCACGGTGGCCGGGGCCGCACCCGTTACGCTGTGGCCCATGGCTCAGATCCGGGAATATGTAACGGACAACGCGGGCGAGTTCTTCGAGGACCTGAAGGATTGGCTGCGCATCCCGTCCATCTCCAGCGACCCCGACCGGGTCGCGGACGTACGCGCCAGCGCCGAGTGGCTGGCCGCGAAGCTTCGCGCCGACGGCTTCCCCGTCGTCGAGGTCTGGGAGACCGGCGGCGGCGCCGGGCTGCCCAGCGTCTTCGCCGAGTGGCCCTCCGGCGACCCGGACGCGCCCACCGTGGCCGTCTACGGACACCACGACGTACAGCCGGTCACCCCGCTCGAACTGTGGCAGACCGGCCCGTTCGAGCCGACCGAGCGCGACGGGCGGATCTACGCGCGCGGCGCCGCGGACGACAAGGGCCAGATCTTCTTCCACACCCTTGGCCTGAAGGCGCACCTGGCCGCCACCGGCCGCACCGCCCCCGCGGTCAACCTCAAGCTGATCGTGGAGGGCGAGGAGGAGAGCGGCTCGCCGCACTTCGCCGCCCTGCTGCGCGAGCACGCCGACCGGCTGGCCTGCGACGTGGTCGTGGTCTCGGACACCGGCATGTGGGCCAAGGACACCCCGACCTCGTGCACCGGCATGCGGGGCCTGATCGCGGCCGAGGTGGACTTCACCGGCCCGCACGGGGACGTGCACTCCGGCTCGTTCGGCGGCGCGATCCCGAACCCGATCACCGAGCTGGTGCGGGTGCTCGCGCAGCTGCACGACGCCGAGCGCAAGGTGACCCTCGCGGGCTTCTACGACGGCATCGTGGAGCTGTCGGAGACCGACCGCGAGCTGATCGCCAAGCTGCCGTTCGACGAGCAGGAGTGGCTCGGCAACGCCAAGTCCACCGCGGCCGTGGGCGAGGCCGGCTACTCCACCCTGGAGCGGGTCTGGGCCCGGCCGACCGCCGAGATCAACGGGATCTACGGCGGCCACACCGGCCCCGGCGGGAAGACGATCGTGCCCTCCGAGGCGCACGCGAAGCTCTCGTTCCGGCTGGTGGCCGGGCAGGAGCCGACCGAGGTGGCCAAGGCCTTCGAGATGTGGATCGCCGAGCGGGTGCCGGCCGGGATCACCGCGGCGGTGCGCTTCGAGGGCGAGGGCGTGCGCCCCTGCCTGACCCCGCTTGACCACCCGGCGCTGCAGTCGGTCAGCCGGGCGCTGGGCCGCGCGTTCGCCGAGGACCCGGCCACGCCGCGGGAGATCCTCTACACCCGCGAGGGCGGTTCGGGCCCCGAGGCCGACCTGCAGGACGTGCTCGGCGCGCCGGTGGTGTTCCTCGGCATCTCGCTGCCGGACGACGGCTGGCACGGGCCGAACGAGAAGGTCGACATGGACCTGCTGCTCAAGGGCGCGGAGGCGGCCGCCCACCTGTGGGCCGACCTGGCCGAGCACGGCCTGGGCTGAGTCCGCACCCGGGCCGGGCGGTCCGCGCATCCGAACCGCCCGGCCCGGGCACAATCCGGCGTGTCGGGAACAAACCGGCGTCGCCGGTAGTTGTCTCGTCGGGCCCAAGATCGTGATGGGTGCGGGCCCGGGATGGGCGAGACGTGAACAATGGACGCATGACAAGACCAGGGGGAGGCGGCATGGCGGATCCGCGCGATGTGCTGACCGGGCCGTTGGGCCGGCTGGCGTTGGCCCGGTCCAGTGTGGACCGGCAGGCAGAGCTGCGGCTCGACGAACCGGCCCTGGCCGCGGCCTGGTCGAACCCGGACACGCAGGTGCTCGTGGTGAGCGAGGGCCGGGCACTGGTGGTCGACGAGCTCGACCCCGCCGGCGACGAGGGCCCGCTGGCCCGGCTGGTGCTGCTGCCCTCGCTGGACGCGCCGGAGGGCGAGCGCTTCTTCCTCGGCCGGGACGAGCGCGGCGTGGCCTATTTCGCCGTGCCCGCCGAGGCTCTGCCGGGCCGTCAGGACGGCGACGCGCGCCCGGGCTCGCTGCGCGAGGTCGGCCTGCTGCTCTCCGATCGCGACGCCGGCCTGCTCACCCACGCCGTGGCGCTGGAGTACTGGCACCGCAGTCACCGCTTCTGCTCGCGCTGCGGCCACCGCACCCAGCCGGCCGCGGCCGGCCACGTGCGCCGCTGTGCCCAGTGCGGCACCGAGCACTACCCGCGCACCGACCCCGCGGTGATCATGGCGGTGACGGACCGGGAGGACCGGCTGCTGCTCGGCCGCCAGTCGGCCTGGGACCCGCACCGCTTCTCCGTGCTGGCCGGCTTCGTCGAGCCGGGCGAGTCGCTCGAGGCGGCCGTCGCCCGCGAGGTGCACGAGGAGGCGGGGCTGACCGTCACCGAGGTCGAGTACCTCGGCAGCCAGCCCTGGCCGTTCCCGTGCAGCCTGATGCTGGGCTTCCGCGCGGTGGTCGACGACCCGGAGGCGGTGCGCGCGGACGGGGACGAGCTGCAGGAGGTGCGCTGGTTCAGCCGCGCCGAGCTCGCCGCGGCCATCGCGGCCGGCGAGGTGGTGCCCTCGGGCCGGATCTCCATCGCCCGCTCGCTGATCGAGCACTGGTTCGGCGCGGACTGGGTGACCCCGCCCGGAGAGTGAGCACGCGCCGGATTTTCGTCGCGGGGCGCTGCGGCGGACACCGGCCCACGGGTGTCCGACGGCGCGCCCCGCGACGGGATCCGGGGCCGACGCGGGGTCAGCGGGTGGCGTAGAGCCTGCGGCCGGTGGTCGGCTCGAAGTAGTGGATCTCGCTCGGGTCCACCGAGATGCCCACCGCCGTGCCCGGATTCGGGGCCCGGCCGGGTTCGCAGCGTACGATCACGTCGCGGCGGCGGTCGCCCAGGCCCGCGTTGCAGTGCGCGTAGGTGACGTAGCCCAGGTTCTCCACCTGCTCCACGTGCGCGAACAGGCCCTTGCCGGGCGGGGCCAGCCTGACCTTGTCCGGGCGGAAGCCCACCGTGACCTCGGGTCCGGCCAGCTCGGAGACCATCCGCCGGCCGATCGGCAGCTCCACCACGTCCACGTCGCCGAGCAGCGCCCAGTCGTGCTCGACCCGGGCCGAGAGCAGGTTCATCGGCGGGGAGCCGACGAAGCCGGCCACGTAGGCGTTCGACGGGTTGTCATACAGCACCCGCGGGGAGTCGCACTGGAGCAGGATGCCGTCGCGCAGCACCGCGATCCGATCGCCCATGGTCATGGCCTCGGTCTGATCGTGCGTCACGTACAGCATCGTGGTGCCCAGACGCCGCTGCAGGTTCGAGATCTGCCCGCGCACCTCGGCCCGCAGCTTGGCGTCGAGCGCGCCGAGCGGCTCGTCCATCAGGTAGACCTGCGGCTCGCGCATCATGGCCCGGCCCATCGCGACGCGCTGCTGCTCGCCGCCGGAGAGCGTGCGCGGGAGGCGTTCGAGGGTCGGGGTGAGGTCGAGCTGCGCGGCCATCCGGCGGACCCGGCGGGCCACGGCGGAGTGCGGGGCGCCGGTCAGGGTGAGCCGGAACCCGAGGTTCTCGGCCACGGTCATCTGCGGGTAGAGCGCGTAACTCTGGAAGACCATGGCGATGTCGCGCTCGCCCGGTTCCAGATCGGTCACGTCTCTGCCGTCGATGTGTATCGAGCCCGATTCCACCGTCTCGAGCCCGGCGAGCATCCGCAGCGCCGTGGTCTTACCGCTGCCGCTGGCTCCGAGCAGCACCATGAACTCGCCCGATTCCACGGACAGGTTCAGCTTGTCCACGGCGGGCTTGCGGTTGCCCGGATAACGGTGGGAAGCCTCCACGTATTCGACACTGGCCACGAGTTTCCATCCCATTGCCCACAAGCGGTACGTACGACGATGTGCGTGGTGCGTGTGCGGTGCTTTGGTGCTGGTGGTTCCAGGCGTGCGCGGGTCATCGCGCGAGGTGCCGGTGTCAGGCCGCGACTTCTGAAGGGTTCGGACATTGAGGTGCGACCTGGCGTGAGCACAGAGTTAAGCACACTGGACGGCTCTACGTCTTGCCCTGTCCACGGAGAGTTCCGCGAGCGGTCAGGCCGTCACGTCTACCGGGGTCGGCAGGGTACTGACGTGCACGGCGCGTTCGACGTGTTCGAGGCGCCGCAGACATCCGCGACGCTGCATGCCGCAGGCCCCGAGCACGACGGTGCCGAGCGCGAGCCAGCCGACCGGCCCGGTGGTCAGGACGGCGCCGGTCAGCACCAGCGGGCCGAGGCTCTTCTGCGTGGACTGCGACATTCCGGCCACGCCGAGGTAGGCCGCGCGGGCCGAACTCGGGGCGAGGGAGACGGCCAGTTCCCAGGAGCTGACCGAGCGCATGAGTTCGGCGAGCGTCACCAGCAGCGCCGCCGCGATCAGCAGTAGCGAACTGAGCCAGGGCCCGCAGAACGGTGCCAGCGCGAGCGTGCCGCAGCAGGCGAGCAGTGCCACGCCGTAGCGCCGGACCGCGGTGGTCGCCTCGCGCGGCCCGCGGGTGGCGGCCGAGACGCGCATCTGCAGTACGACCACGAGCACGGTGTTGACGATCAGGAAGACGGGGACGAGCGCGTGCGGCGCGGACGTGCGGGTGAGCAGCCACAGCGGCAGGCCGACGTTGAGGATCGAGTCGTCGAGGGACATGAAGACGTCGAGGAAGACGAATCGGAGATAGCCGCGGTCCCGCCAGGGCGAGGTGGCGGCCGGGGCTTCGAGCCCTGAGGCGCCGGCGCTCGCGCGCTTGGCGGCCGCGGGCACGACCGAGGCGGGGATCCGGCGCACCTGCACGGCGGCGGCGACGAAGGAGAGCGCGTCGAGGAGGATCAGCACGCGATAGGCGTCACGGGTGCCGACGGTCAGGGCGAGCGCGGCGATGCCGGCGCCGAGCGCGTACGCGGCGTTGGCGACACTGCGGAACAGGCCCTGGTAGGTGGCCCGGTCGGGCCCGGCGACCTCGGCGGCGAAGAGCATCTCGAGCATCCGCGCGGCCCGGTCGCCGAAGAGCGTGACCGCGACGGCCGGGAGCAGCACGGCGAAGGAGGTGCTGGAGAGGATGACCAGCAGCGCGCACAGCCGCAGCAGGTGGGCGCCGATCAGCACCGTGCGCGCGGGGATGTGCGCGGCCAGCCGTCCGGCGACCGGCGATCCGAACACGCCGACCGCGGCGGCGAGGCCGAGCATCACCCCGACGCGCTGGGCGTCGAGACCGGCCTCGACGGTGAAGTAGAGCACCGCGGCCGAGTTCCACACGCCGGAGCCGGTGCGGTCGATGAACTGCGCGGTGAGCATGCGCCGCGCGACCGTGCCCCCGGGCGGGTTGCGCAGTTGCGTCCACAGCCCGTCGCGCGTGCGGCTCATGCGCCCGCCTCCCCTAAAGTCTCTTGATGTCGAGATGAATGCCCGGGGCAGAAGTCTGCCGGGTATTCATCTCGACATCAAGAGACTTTAGGTCGAGAAACTTTGCCGGGCGACCGCCCGGTGCTCAGGCCGCGGCGGCCTTGACCTGCGCCAGCGACGGGTTGGTCATGACCGACTGCTTGCCGCCCGCGCCGACCACCACGACCGTCGGGACGGTCTGGTTGCCACCGTTGACGCTCATCACGTAGTCGGCCGCCTCGGGCTTCTGCTCGATGTCGATCTCGGCGAACTCGATGCCCTCGCGGCTGAGCTGGCTCTTGAGCCGCTTGCAGTAGCCGCACCAAGGGGTCGAGTACATGGTGATCTGGGCCGTCATCTTCGGGACACACTCCTCGCCGGGTCGGGAAAGCCGCAGGATACAACGGCGTGTGTGGCGCGATTCTTCCCGTACGCCCACGACTGTCGGACCCGCCTGGAAGAATCGGGGCATGACTGATCCCGACGAGCTGCTGTCCGGACTGGACCGTGAGCAGCGCGAGGTCGCGCGCGCGCTGCACGGTCCGGTCTGCGTACTCGCGGGCGCCGGGACCGGCAAGACCAGGGCGATCACCCACCGCATCGCGTACGGGGTGGCCGCGGGGGTCTACCAGCCCTCCCAGGTGCTCGCCGTCACCTTCACCGCCCGCGCGGCGGGGGAGATGCGCGGGCGGCTGCGCGGCCTCGGGGCCGGCGCGGTGCAGGCGCGCACGTTCCACTCCGCCGCGCTGCGGCAGCTGCAGTACTTCTGGCCGCAGACGGTCGGCGGCCCGCCGCCGCGGATCGCCGAGTCCAAGATCCCGCTGGTGGCCGAGGCCGCCTCGGCCTGCCGGATCAAGACCGACCGCACCGCGCTGCGCGACCTGGCCTCCGAGATCGAGTGGTGCAAGTCCACCCAGACCGCGCCGGACGACTACGCCGCCGCGGTGGCCAAGGCGCAGCGGGTGCCGCCGCGCGAGCCGACCGAGGTCAGCCGGGTCTACGCGGCCTACGAACAGCACAAGCGGGAACGCGGCTTCATCGACTTCGAGGACGTGCTGCTGCTGACCATCGGCGTGCTCGAGTCCCGGCCGGAGATCGTCGACCGGGTGCGCTCGCAGTACCGGCACTTCGTGGTGGACGAGTACCAGGACGTCAACCCGCTCCAGCAGCGGCTGCTCGAGCAGTGGCTCGGCCAGCGCGAGTCGCTGTGCGTGGTGGGCGACGCAAGCCAGACCATCTACTCCTTCACCGGCGCGAGCCCCGAGTACCTGTTGGGCTTCCCGGAGCGCCACGCCGACGCGACCGTGATCCGGCTGGTGCGCGACTACCGCTCCACCCCGCAGGTGGTGGGCGTGGCCAACGCGCTGCTCGGCGCGATCCCGCAGGACACCCCGTCCGGGCGCCGCGCGGCGCGGGCCAGGCTCGAGCTGGTGGCCCAGCGCCCGCCCGGCCCGGCCGTGCGCTACACCGAGTTCCCGGACGAGGCGGCCGAGGCCGAGGGCGTGGCCGAGAGCATCAAGGGGCTGATCGATTCCGGGGTGCGCCCGGCCGAGATCGCGGTGCTGTTCCGGATCAACGCGCAGTCCGAGGTCTACGAGCAGGCGCTGGCCGACCGCGGCCTGCCCTACGTGGTGCGCGGGATCGAGCGCTTCTTCGACCGGCCCGAGGTGCGCCAGTCGGTGCTGTTCATGCGCGGCGCCGCGCGCGGATCCGAGGGCGCGGAGTCGACCGGGGTGCAGCTCGGCGCGGGCGCCGACGGGGAGTCGGGCGGCCTGGCCGCGGCCGTGCGGGCGGTGCTCTCCGGCAACGGCTGGACGCCCACCGCTCCGGCCGGCTCCGGCCGGGCCCGCGAGGTCTGGGAGTCGCTGGCCGCGCTGGCCGCCCTGGCCGAGGAGTACCAGAACACGCATCCGCGGGCGGGCCTGCCCGAGTTCGTGCACGAACTCGAGGAGCGGGCCGCGCTGCAGCACGCGCCCGTGGTCGACGGCGTCACGCTCGCCTCGCTGCACTCGGCCAAGGGCCTCGAGTGGGACGCGGTGCACCTGGTCGGCCTGACGGAGGGTCTGCTCCCGATCACCTACGCGGAGACGGACGAGCAGGTCGAGGAGGAGCGCCGGCTGCTGTACGTCGGGGTCACCCGGGCCCGCGAGCACCTGGCGCTGTCCTGGGCGCTGGCCCGCGCACCGGGCGGCCGGGCCTCGCGTCGGCCCTCCCGGTTCCTCGACGCGGTCAAGGAGGCGCAGCAGGCGCGGGCCGAGAGCGCCGGCGGCGGAGTGCTGCGGCGCGGTTCCGGCCGGCCCGGGCAGGAGCAGGTCAAGTCCAAGCGCTCGGGCCCGGTGCGCTGCCGGGTGTGCGGCAAGGCCCTGATCGAGGCGGTGGACCGCAAGCTCGGACGCTGCGCCGACTGTCCGTCAGACCTGGACCAGGCCCTCTACCAGCGGCTGCGCGAGTGGCGGGCGGAGCAGGCCACGGCCCAGTCGCTGCCCGCCTACTGCGTCTTCACCGACGCCACTCTCACCGCGATCGCCGAGGGCAGGCCGGCCGACCGCGGCGCGCTGGCCCGGATCCCCGGGGTGGGCACGGCCAAGCTCGACCGATACGCCGCCGAGGTGCTGACCATCCTCGGATCCCCGAGCGGCTCGAGCAGCCCGAGCGGCGATACGGGCGGCGATGCGGGCGAGGAGTCGCAGCTGCCGCCCGAATCCGAGGAGCCCGCGCAGGACGACACGCAGGACCGATAGCCCGAGCCGCGCGCCCGCTCAGCCGAGGCCGCAGGCCTTGGAGATGAGCGGCTGCACGGACGAGGTGTAACTCTGCATCGACACGAGCCGGCCGTCGAGCAGGAACATCAGGTTGAACAGGATGTTCTCGTCCGCCGGGGTGCTCGAACCGGGGCAGTGCGTGATCTGCACCTGGAAGCCGAGCGTGACCTTGCCGCCGGGCGTCACCGTGCCGGAGACCGGCGCGGTGGCGCTGAGCGTGTCCGGCAGCACGAGGCCGGGCGCCTCCGGGATCGTGCTGAACTCGGCGTCCGCGTGGTAGTCCAGCGCGACGTCGGCGACCGAGGTCGCGGTCAGGCTCACCGTGATGACGTGCGTGGCCGGGTCGGCCGTGGCCCGCGGGCCCGCGACGTTCGCGACGTTCTCGCCCTGCTGCGTGCAGATCCGGGCGGCCGTGGTGTTCAGGCCGGTCTCCGGATAGATCGTCTCATCGCCGACCCGGCCGCCCGCGGCGCGGGCGCGTACCACCAGAGCGCCCAGGTGCACCCGTGTGCTCTGCGGCGCGGTGCCGCCGAAGTCGAACTGGCTGCCGCCGGTGCCGGTCTGGGATCCGTCGCCGCCGGGGGAGACCACGGACAGGCCGCCGAGCTGGCCCGGGCCGGTGATCTGGAAGCCGCCGCTCGGCGAGGTCTGATTCGGTTCGGCCGTGAGCACCAGGAGCGCGGAGTCCAGTTCGGTGGTGCAGTCCGCCGTCACCACGCCGGCCAGTTCCCCGGTGCCCCCGGGCGGGACGGCCGCGTTCCCGACCGGCTTGAACGCGGTGACCCCGGCCAGCCCCGCCTCGGTCAGCTCGCCGTCCATCAGGGTGACGGTGTCCGGGCCCTTGTTCACCACCGGCACCAGCACCTGCTCGGTCGGATGCGCGTGCCAGGTCGTGACGAAGGCCAGCTGGGTCAGGTTCGGGATGAACGGCGCCGCGGAGGCCGCGGTGAGCTTGAGCGTGTCCGCCACCCGCACGTCGGTCTGGTGCCGGTGGTACGCGGTGCTCCCGGCGGCGCCGAGCGAGCCGAGCATCAAGGCGAGCGAGAGGACCGAGGCCAGCAGCCGGCCGCGCGCGGCGTGCGGGGGCAGCCGGCGCGGATCGCGCCCGCCCTGCACCCCGTCCTCGCCGGCCGACTCCTCGAGCCAGTCGATCGCGTCCCCGTCCTCGTCCAGGTCGAGGAATTCCACTCCGTCGTCGAACTGTGCGGTCACGGCGGGGCGCCTAGCGGATCCGGCCGCAGGCCGCGGCGAGGAGCGTGGACAGGTCGAAGGAATCCGCGCGCAGCAGCACCGGCTTACCGGCGTCCAGCGCGGTGAGTTGAAGATCCACGTCCGCGTTCTCCTCGAGCAGGGCGATCGGGCAGTGCGTCACCGGAACGACGAAACCCCCGGACAGTGTGCCGCCGGGTGCGAGCGCCCCGCTCACGCTCCCGACCGGGTCCGGTCCTCCCAGCTTAGCCCCCTGAGACAGTGCTGCCGAGGGCGCGTAGCGCAAGGTCAAGGTGTACTGCAGCGGAGTGTCGGCGAGCGAACGAGCCGTCAGCGCGAGCGTGAACGTGTGGTGCGCCGGGTCGGCGGACTGGGGGAAGCTCGCGGACACCACCGCCTCGCCCTGCCGCAGGCAGATCTGGTCGCGCACGGACTCGCCGCCGGCGTTCAGCCCGATCGGCGTGGTGCCGACCCGGCTGTTCGCGAGCCTGGCCCGGACCAGCAGCGTCGTCACCGGCGGCGACGGCGATGTGGTCGCGGGCGTCTGACGGCAGTCCACCCACACGGTGCCGACCAGCCGGGCGATCTGACCGGGGCTCAGCCGCCCGGAGCCGCCGGGGGACAGGCTGCCCGCGGTCACGCCCGGGCCGCGCAGCACGTCGCCCGGCAGCAGGGTGACCGCGTCAGGGCCCAGATTGACCAGGTCGACCTCGGCGGTCGCGCTCGGCTCCGCGCTCCAGCTGCCGACGGGGCCGAGTGACGCGGCGTCGGGCAGGCTCACCGGGTCGCCGATCGTCTCCTGACGCAGGATCAGCGCGGCTGCGGCCCGATCGGCGGCCAGGTCCCGCCGATACGCGCCGACCCCCGCGAGGGCCGTCGCGCCCACACACAGCCCGAGCACGAGGACGAACGCGGCCGGCCGCCGCCACCGCTCGCCCGAGTACGCGCCTATCCACGCGTCGAATCGGATGCCGAACGGTCCCCGAGGCCCGTCCGCGCGTGACTCGAGGAACTCGGCTTCCTCCTGCGGCTCGTCCATCGCGCCGCCCTCAGTCGGGCAGTCCGCACGCCGCGGCCACCAGGGAGCTGAGGTCCACGGTGTACTGGCGGGTCGAGGCGAAGCTGGCGTCCACCGAGAGCTGCGTGAACAGCTCCACCTTCCAACCCTGATCCGGTATCGGCCCCGTCGCCGGGCAGCGGGCGACGTGCACGGTGTAGGACGCCGTCAGCCGCCGGCCCGGGGCGAGCTGAGCCGTGTCGCTCTCGTCGCCGCTGTAGATCGGCGCGTCGAGCACGATGCCGGGCAGCGAGGGCGAGACGTCACTGCCCATGAAGGTCCCGGCCGGGTAGACGTTGTAGTACTCCTGCCCGGAGCCCAAGGTCAGCGGAACGTCGGCCTGCGAGGTGACGGACATGCTCAGGGTGAAGGTGTGCGCCCGGGCGTCCGTGCTCGCGGCCGGGGTCCACGCGGCCATCTTCGGCGCCTCGGCCTGGCAGGCCTGTTCGGCCAGCGTGCCCTCGGTCGCGGAGTGGCTGAGCTCCAGCGAGGTCAGGCCCACCGAGCCGCTCGCCGTGCGCGCCCGGACGGTGAGGGTGAGCAGCGCGTTCGGGTCGTCCTCGTTGCACTGCGCCACGGCCACGCCCTCGAGCCGGCCGGTCTGGCCCGGCTGCAGCGTCGCGGTGCCCACCGGGTCGAGCCGGGCCACGCCGTCGATCTGGCTCAGGCTCGCCAGCGTGTCGCCGGGCAGCAGCGTCACCGGGTCGGGGCCGCGGTTGACCAGCGTGATCTGCACGTCGGTGTCCGGCCGCCAGGTCCACGAGGTCCCGACGCCGAGGACCGCGATCGTGGGCAGGCTCACCCCGGCCGCGCCGGCCGGCTGGGTCAGCACCAGCGCGCTCGCGGCCAGCTCGAGCGCCTGGTCGTGCCGGTAGACCCGGTCGGCCGTGCCCACCCCCGCCGCCAGCAGCGCGGCCAGCGTCAGCAGCGAGACCGCGGCCCGGTGCCGGGTCGTCAGGGTCAGCCGCGACGGCGCCGCTCCGAGCGGATCCTCCTCCAGCCAGTCGACCTCCTCGCCCTCGTCGGGCTCGAGGAACTCGACCGGCTCCGTCCCGGACAACCCACCCACCTCCACGCCGGATTCGATCAGGTCACTGACATTGTGCCCGACGGCGGGCGCGATGACACGGAGCCCGGGCGGGCCTCAGCCCTCGCCGAGCGCGAGGCAGATGCGGTCGCGCACCGAGCCGCCGGCCGAGCCGAGGGAGACCGTGCCCACGCCCAGCCCGCCGCCGGACGTACGTGCGCTGATCATCAGGCTGGTCTCGGCCACCGCGTCGCGCTCCGGCCGGCCGGCGGCGCAGTCGGCGGTCACGAACCCGCGCAGCACGGTGGACTGACCCGGCGCGAGCACGAGCGCCGAGCTCCCGCCGAGGCTCGAACCGCTCAGGCCCACCCCGAGCAGGACCGCGCCCGGCAGCAGCGTGACCGGACCCGGGCTGCGGTTGACCAGCGCGACCGCGACCGCGGCACGGGGCTCGCCAGGCTGCTGCGTCGCCGAGCCCGTGCCCGTCGCGTACCGCGCACCCTTCACGCCCTCGACGAGGCCGGGCAGGCTCACCCCGCCGTGCGCCGGGGCCGCCAGGACCAGGGTGTCGGTCGAGGCCTCGGCCACCGTCTGGGCCGTCAGATCCCGGTGGTAGACACGGTTCGCGCCGAGTGCCGTGGCCGCGAGCACCGCGCCGACCAGCAGCAGCGAGGCCAGGCGGTTGCGCGTGGTCGGCGCGGGCAGGGCGGAACCCCGGGAGGCGAGTTCGGCCTCGTCCTCGAGCCACTCGACCCCATCGACCTCGTACTCGTCGGACTCGGGCCGCTCCTCGAGGCACAGCAGGTCCTCGGGTTCCTCGGCCGCGCCCGTTTCACGCCTGCTCATCGCTCACCCACCCCTGGTATTCACCTCTTGGGTCGACCTCGGCGAGATCGTCGGGATGACGATAGGACTGGCGTGTACCGGAGTCCAGGGGGCGCTTTACCGGATCGTGTCCGGCGCGGGCCCAGGAAAATCGCGTGCAGGGGGTGACATGACCCAGTGCCCATGACAGGATGGTCACCGTACCTGAAGGGAAACCGTGGGTACTGGTGTGGGGAGCATCCAAACCGCGGATGCGCAAAGCAAACCGGGGGCTTTCCACAACACCGCAGGTCAAAAATCGTTTGCGAGTCTGCAGGACGAGGTTCTAGCCTCTGACTCGCAACCGCGGGACGGGTCGGTCCCGCGAAACAGCGTCGATTCCGGTTCGCCCCCGGAACCGGCCTAGTGAAGACAGGAGGCGAGAGAAATCAAATGCTGACGCGTAATCAGGTCACTGATGAGCAGGCCGCGATCCTCGCCGCCTGCCCGCGCCCGCGCGCCTTCGCGCCCTCGGCTCTCGTCATGGCACCCGTCTCATTCCGGTCGGTCGCTGCCGCCCCGTCCGTCGCCGCCGTTCCGGCCGGCTTCGGTTCCGTGGCCGCAGTGCGTCCGGTGGCGAGCGAGCGTCTGGCGGGCGGCAAGGGCGGATGGCACCGGCAGATGACCGGATTCGGACTCGGAATCGCCACCGCCGCCCAGGCCGGCATCGGAGCCCCCACCCGCACCATCGAGCAGGACCCGCAGGACCAGTACTACCTGACCAGCCGTCGGGAAACCCGTACCTGGAGACCACCGCACTGACACCACGTCAGCGCAGTAGCCCTCCAGGCCGCGGAACCCGATAACCGGGATCCGCGGCCTCATTCGTTCCCCGGCACATGCCGGAGATCGGGCAAGGCGCGGGCCAACGACACGACAAGGACACCGACACCGTGATGATCGAGCGCCCCGACCAGGAGCAGACCGAGCGCACGACCAGCCCCGCCGTAGTCCCGAGCCCTCAGAAGGAGCCAGCGATGCAGCTGACCGTCTTCGAACCCACCTCCGCCCTCGACGACCTGCCCTGCCGCAGCGTCGAGCCCGAGCTCTTCTTCGCCGAGTCCCCGGCCGACGTCGAGCTCGCCAAGGCGGTTTGTACCGACTGCCCCGTCCGCGACGCATGCCTCCAGGGCGCCCTCGAGCGCAAGGAGCCGTGGGGCGTGTGGGGCGGTGAACTGTTCGTCCAGGGCGTGATCGTCGCCCGCAAGCGGCCGCGCGGCCGTCCGCGCAAGGTCGACGTCGCCGTCGTGGCCTGAGCCACACCCGACGCATCCTCCCCCGTCCCTACTTCGAGATACAGGAAACCGAGAGACCGATGTCCCAGACGCTGATCCTTCCGAATCGCGGCGCCCGCGCCGAACGCCGAGACCTCATCGAACCCACCGCAGGGAGCTCCCTCACCATGCACTACCAGCCGCACTACGCGAACATCGCCAAGGACATGCACCAAGAGCGGTTACGACAAGCGGAGGCTCAACGCCTCAGGCGCGCGGCGCTGCGCGCGCGCCGTTCGCTGGCCGGCCGCCTGCTCGGCTAGTCGGGCGTGATCCGGCGCGGCCTGACGCCGCGCCGGGTCCCGGCGAGTACGTGAACTTCGAGCACCAACACCCCCTGCCCGGTCCCGGGCCTGGAGCGCACGCTCCGGATCCGGGCCGGGCAGGCCGGGTTTTCAGGACTCTTCGAAGCCGGGCAGGCAGGGGCCGAGCACCTCGCGCACGGCGAAGGTGGAGCCGAGCTGGCACAGGATGCCGAGCGCGCCCAGGCTCACCCGGTGGATGAGCATGTAGGCCGGCGGCAGGTTGAACCGGCGGCCCACCGAGGCGGCCGGATTGCCCCGGTTGGACAGGTGCGCGCCCTGGTCGCGCAGCCAGGCCCGGCTGTAGGTGAAGGTCTCCTCGCGCAGCGGGTCGAGCAGCGGGGCGAGGTAGTCCAGCGCCTCCTGCGGCTCCATCCGCACGCCCGGGCGCACGAAGCCCTCGGCGGCCAGGATCTCGGCCACCTTCTCCGCGTCGTCCTGCAGCGCGAACCGCACGGCGGTCCCGATGGCCGGCGGCATTCCGTCCGGCAGCCGGTTGACCGCGCCGAAGTCGAGCACGCCGAGGCGCCACGGCCCCTGCTCGCCGGCCGCGTTCTGGTCCGCGGCCGGGGACGGGGGCAGCAGCCGGAAGTTGCCCGGGTGCGGGTCGCCGTGCAGCAGTCCGACCCGCTCGGGACCGGAGTAGAGGAAGCCGAGCAGCAGCTGTCCGGCCCGGTTGCGCTGGTCCGCGCCGCCCTCGGCGATGATCTTGGAAAGCGGCGTGCCCTCGAGCCACTCGGTCACCAGCACGGTGCCCTGCTGGGCCACCACGTCGGGGATGACGATGTCCGGGTCCTTGGCGTAGCCCTCGGCGTAGCGGCGCTGGTTTTCCGCCTCGGCCGCGTAGTCGAGCTCCTCGGCCACCCGCTCCTTCAGCTCGGTGATCAGCGGCTTGATGTCCACGCCGGGCACCAGCACGGTGAACAGCCGGGAGATGCGGCCGAGCTGGTTGAGGTCGCTCACCAGCGCCTTGCCCGCGCCCGGGTACTGCACCTTGACCGCCACGTCGCGCCCGTCCGCCCACACGGCCCGGTGCACCTGGCCGATCGAGGCGGCCGCGGCCGGGGCGTCGGAGAAGGAGATGAACAGCTCGCGCCAGTCCGCGCCGAAGGACTCGGCCATCACCTTGTGCACGGTCGAGGCGGGCAGCGACGGGGCGCTCTCCTGCAGCTTGGTCAGCGCGCCGCGGTACGGCCCGGCCAGTTCCTCCGGCAGCGCGGCCTCGAACACGGACAGCGCCTGGCCGACCTTCATGGCCCCGCCCTTGAGCTCCCCGAGGACGCGGAAGAGCTGTTCGGCGGTGCGCTGCTGTACCTCGTTGGCGACGGCCGCGGCCGGGGCGCCGACCACTCGCTTACCCAGACCCAGCGTGGCGCGTCCGGCCAGCCCTATCGGCAGCGTCGCCAGCTTGGCGGTGCGAGCGACGGCATTGCGCGGCAAATCACTCATACGGCCTATTCAAGCAGGTCGATGCCGACAAGGACGCCAGGGGAGGCTCCGCAACGGCAGTTTCGGTGTGCCGCGACGGGGATGCGCCGGGCGGTCGGATCGCCGGCGCTGAAGCGCAGCACCGAGCCGAGCACCCCCGGATCGGGCCCGTCCAGGAAGGCCAGCGCGTGCAGTACTCCGTATGCCGCGGCGAGCAGGGCCAACGCGGCGTCACGGGGCGGGACGTGCCCGTTCGGCGGCGGGCCGGGCGGCTGCGCGAAGGCCCGCGCGGCGTCCGGCTCCGACTCGGCCAGCTGCTCCTCGGCGCAGCGCGCGCACGGCGTGCGGCCGGGCAGGACCAGCGGACCGACCATCGCCTCGTCTTCACCCATTCGGATCAACAGGTAGGGGATGGACTGTCCGGCCAGTTCCTCGATCAGCTCGGCCGGGTCCTGTTCGGCCGGTGCGATCACGGCCAGATCCGGCGGACGGTGGTGGTGCGAGGGCGCCGTGCGCACCGAGGGGGTGAAGGCGAGGATCGCGCGCCCGACCGCGTCCTGGCGCCGCTGGCCCACTTCCGCCGGGGCCAGCGCGCCGGGCGCGGTGTCCGCGGGCTCGACCGGGGCCGGGTCCACCGGCCGCACCACCCCGATCCCGGCCGCGGCCAGCTGCCGGGCCACCTGCGCGCCGACCAGCCCGAGTCCGTGCACGGCCACCTGCCGCTGCACCCGCCGCTCCAGCGCGCGGGCCCCGCCGCCCGGCAGCGGATGGCGCAGGCCGAGCGCCGCGACCAGCGGCCCGAGCCTGCCGCGCTCGGCCACGCCCATCCGGGCCAGCTCCGGCGTGCTCAGGGCCGCGTCGTCGAGCACCCCGTCCAGCGCGAACCGGTCGATCAGCGCGAGCGCCCGGTCGCGGGCGAGTCCGAGCCGCTCCCCGTAGCCCAGCAGCGCCTCGAGGTCGCGGGTGCCGTCACACGCCTCGAGCAGCCGGCGCAGCGGGGGTTCGAGCCGGTAGACCCGCTCCCGTCCTGAGCCAAGGCCCAGGCGCAGCCGCCCCGGATCGAGCCAGACCCGGGTGACGCCGGGCTTCAGGACCGGTCGCACCGGGGCTCAGACGCGGACGCGGGCGGGCAGGTCGACCGGGTCGAAGCCCGGGTGACCGGCCCGCCCGCGCCGAGAAAGCTGGTGCGCGAACTGCGGCATCCGACGGATCAGGCCTTGCCCAGGATCCGGTTGACCTTGGTGCCGCAGGTCGGGCAGGTGCCCTGAGCCATGCGCCGGCCCGACTCGCTGACCTTGACCTCGCCGGTGAAGTGCCGCTTCTCCTTGCACTTCACGCAGTACGCCTCACCCGTGTATGTCTCGGCCATGGTGGCCCTCCTGTGCTTCTCGCAGTTGGTGCGCCCGCTCCCCGCTCGGGGCCCGGACGAGAGTCACCATACGCGAGAGCGGAGCCTCATCCCGCATCGCGGACGTGCGGAAGCGGGCTCTCCCGCGCGTCTTGGCACGTTCGGGTGAGTTGTACGACCGCTCGGTCAGCGGAGGGCGGGTGTGCGCAAGAGCGCAGGCGGGAAGGGGTGGCGGGGGTAGACCGCGCGGGCACGTGGGAACCCGTGTGACGGGGGTGGCCGCATTGGCGGGCGAGTGTGGGCGAGTGTGGCGAAACCCACCGGAAAGCGCGATCCGCGCGCGCCGCGGGGAAAGGCACTGCCGCGTCCCGCGGGGAAATGCACTGCGGGGCCCCCAGGCGCACGTCTCGACCCGTCGGTGATCGCCCACCGCGGCGGCCGAGCTGTTTTCCGAGAGCCCCGCATTCAGCTGACGACGGTACGGCCGAGGCCCCGGCGGAGTCAATTGCGCCAGCCGAACGGCTGTGGATAACCCTGGGGATAACCTTGGGACAATCCCCCCAAGTATGTGGATCCTCCGGGCATTTCATGTGGATGCAGCGGTGGATAACCTCGTTGTGGCCGTTGTCACCTTGTGAAAGAAGAAAATCTTCGAAATCCCCCGTCCGGTGGAGTCCGGCCGCACAAGTTTTCGTAAGTCTTTGGCTCAGGCGGTGCCCCAAATCCGCTCCGAACCGCTACGTTGGGTTGCATGCCTGCCGAGTCGAACCCTGCCCGTCGCGGCGTGGATGACGCGGACGCGGTGGAGGTGCGCCGTTCCGCGCGCCGCCGCCGCACGGTGTCCGCGTACCGGCAGGGAGACCGGACCGTGGTGCTCATCCCGGCGCAGATGTCCGCGCGGGAAGAGGAGCGCTGGGTGCGGGCCATGCTCGACCGGCTCGCCTCCCGGGAGCGGCGCACCAAGCCGGGCGAGGCCGAACTCGCCCGCCGCGCCGCCGACCTGTCCGCGCGCTACCTCGGCGGCAGGGCCGTGCCGACCTCCGTGCGCTGGGTGACCAACCAGGGCGCGCGCTGGGGCTCGTGCACACCGGTGGACGCCTCGATCCGGCTCTCCGACCGGCTGCGCGGCATGCCCGACTACGTCATCGACTACGTGCTGCTGCACGAGCTCGCGCACCTGATCGAGCCCAACCACGGCGCCGGCTTCTGGGCCCTGCTGCGCGGCTTCCCCAAGCTCGAGCGCGCCCGCGGCTACCTCGACGGCTACGCCGCGGCCGCCGGCGCCACCCGCCGCGAGCCCGGCGCGCACCAGGACCCAGGTCCCGGCCCGTCCCCGGACGGCGACGAGTGCGGCGACCTCGGCGGCCTGGGCGAACTGACCGACCTGTCCCACCTCGAGCCGTCCGACTTCACCTCGATCAGCGAGGACGCGGAGCGCGGCCCGCTGCTGTAAGAGCGCTGCGGCTGCTGTGACGGCGGCCCGCCCTGCTCAACCGACCTGTCCCAGCTCCCATGTCAAGCCGTCCGACTTCACCTCGGTCGGCGAGGACGCGGAGCGCGGCCCGCTGCTGTAAGGGCGCTGCGGCTGCTGTGACGGCGGCCCGCCCTGCTCAACCGACCTGTCCCAGTTCTCACCTCGAGCCGTCCGACTTCACCTCGATCAGCGAGGACGCGGAGCGCGGCCCGCTGCTGTAAGGGCGCTGCAACTGCTGTGACGGCGGCCTGCCCTGTTCAACCAGTGCTCACCCCGCGCCGAGGCAGATGAAGGCGGGGGCGCCGGCCTTGGCCTGGGCGGCCTGGGCGTCGGCGAGGGCCTGGGCCGGGCGCAGGCCGCGGCCGAGGGCGGCGTGCACGTCGAGCATCAGGGTTCTGGTGTGCTCGTCGGCGACCGGGGCCACCGAGGCGATCAGCGTCTTGCAGCCCTGCGCCAGCAGTGCGCTGGCCACGCCCATCAGCTCGTCACCCGGCTTGATACCGGACAGCGCCGCGTCGCACGCGCTCAGGATCAGCACGCGCGGCGCCCGGCGCAGCGATTCGAGGTCGTACACGGTCAGCGGGCCGTCGGCGAGCTCGAGGTTGGAGAAGAGCGGGTTGTCCCGGCGGAAGCGGCCGTGCGCGGCCAGGTGGGCGAGGCGCGCGCCGTCCCAGGACTCGGCCACCGCCTCGGCTCCGGCCCATGCGCCCTGCAGCGCGGTCGCCTCCGGGTAGAGGCCGGCCAGCGTGCCGATCTCGGCCTGCGCGTGGGGCAGACCGGGGCCGTGGGCGAGCGCGACGTGGCCGGGGCGCTCGGGCACCTCCTCGGCGGACAGCCAGCTGCGCGCGGACGGAGCCACCGTCAGGACCCTGCTGTCCAGCGAGGGCAGCGCGGCCCAGGCCAGCGCGTGCAGCGAGCCGGTCGGCACCAGCACGAGCTCGTGCCCTGAGATGTCCCGGCCGAGGCCGCCGAGCAGCACGTGGTCGAGCCGGGTCCTGGCGTGGTCGTAGACGTCCATGGCCCCGCGCAGCAGCGCCGGCGAGCCGTGCTTCGAGGCGATCCGGACCATGGCGAACCTGAGCTGGTCCAGCTCGGTCAGCACCGCCTGGTACGAACCGATCCGGGTACGGGTGCACCGGCCGTCCGCGAGCACCACGGCGTGCAGGTCGTCCTCCAGCCGGACGTACTCCACCAGCGCCCGGCCGCCGAGCCGGTCGGCCAACTTGCGCAGGTCGAGCGGCGACTCCGGGGCCTCGTGCGTGCCCGGGGCGTGCCGGGCCAGGTCCTTGATCTCCTGCTCGAGCCGGCCCCGCTCCCGTTGCAGGGGCCTGATGTCCTTGCCGTCCAGGCCCTCCTCGCTCACCTGGCTGGTGACCGTGCGCAGCCGGCCGAGCAGCTCGGCCAGCCGGCCGGACTGGCGGGGACGGACCGGGGCGCGGCGCATCGACGCGGCCCGCCACTGCTCGGTGCGGATCAGCAGGCTGCGGGCGGAACCGCCGTCCACGCTCAGCCGCAGGCCCGCGGTGGCCAGGTCGGTGCCCAGCGAGGCCGCGCCCGCGCGCAGGTCGGTGGCGCCGAGCGTGTTCGCGTACTGAGCCAGCACGTTCAGGCCCCTGGTCATCGCGCGCCCGGCGCCGGAACGGTCCCCGCGCAGCAGCAGCCGCGCGCCCTCCGCCTCCCAAGCCAGGATCCTGACGTTCGAAAGGCCGCCGAACCGCTCCGCCGCGATCTGCGCGTACAGCCGCTCCGCCTGCGCCCGCCGGCCCAGCGCCGCGGCCGTGTGCGCCGCCTGCAGCCTGGCCCGCTGCGGGGTGATCAGCCAGCCGGCCCGCTCCAGCCGGGCGACGCAGTGGGTCAGGTCCCGCAGCAGTTCGGGGGTGCGCTCGCCCTCGGAGAACCGGGCCGCGAGCTCCATCTGCCAGGCCAGCGTGGCCCAGGCGTGCCGGCGCTGCCGGGTGAACGCCTCGCGGGCCGCGGCGGAAAGCTCGGATGCGCGAGCCGACTCGCCCGCGGCCAACGCGGCCCGCGCGCCCACCAGACGCGACTCCGCGGCGTCGTAGGCGCGGCCGGTGGATTCGTGCCCGGTGATGGCCCGCTCCGCGTTCTCCAGGGCCTCGCTGGCCAGCCCGGCCGCGAGCAGCACCTCCGCGCGGTCGGCCAGCGCGCTGTCGAGCCGGCGCCCGAGCGCCTCGGCCTGGGTCAGGGCCCTGGCTATCTGTTCCAGCGCCTCCGGGATCCGGCCGACGTGCATCAGGGCGAAGCCGAGATTCTGCTGCAGGCTGCACAGGATGACGTCGAGCCCGCCCTCCTGGGCCAGGGCGACGCCGCGGCGCAGGTCCTCGATCGCCTCGTCCGGCCGTCCCCGGTAGGCCAGCAGGGTGCCGCGCAGGTTGCGCAGCAACACCTCCCAGCGCACGTCCCCGTGCCGGCGCAGGACCGGTTCGGCCGCGCCGAAACAGGTCAGCGCCTCGGTCGGGCGGCCGATGCGGTGCAGGACGAGTCCGTGGTTCACGCGCAGGCGGGCCAGATCCAGCTCGTCGCGCGGTCCGAGCAGCGCGGCCTCCGCCAGCACCGCCTCGCGCAGGGCGGCCTGGGTCCGGCCGAGTTGGGACAGCACGGGCACGTGCGAGGTGCGGGCCTGGGCGACGCGCACCGGCAGGCGCAGCCGTCCCGCCAGCGCGGCCGACTGCCGCAGCTGTTCGCTCGCGCGCTGCGGATCGGAGAACCGCAGGCTCAGGCCCACCACCCGCAGCGCCACCACCTCCGCCTCGTCCCCGACGCCGGGCGCGAGCAGGGCCTCGGCGCGGGTGCGCGCGAGCATCACATCGGTGTGGACGAGATCGAGGAGCGATTCGGCCTCGGAAAGCCGCATCGCGCCGTCGGCAGGGGGAGCGGCCGCGGCGGACTTCGTCATTGAGTCAGCTTCTCAGATGGCGCCCCATTCAGTCACGACGCAGGTGCCGTCTGGCAGCTCACATCGCAGCCGGGCTAGTCCGGCGGGCAGCTGGGCCAGCGAGAAGCGGCCGAGCGCGTCCACGGCGGCCGAGGTGCGCACACCGTTCGCGCTCTCCAGCCACAGCTCCTGCGGGCCGGCCGGGACCACCTGGCCGACGAGCTTGCGTCCGTGCGCCAGCTCCGTCGCCTCCACCACGAAGGTGAGGTGTTCGGCCTCGAAGGTGAGCAGGCGCTGGTCCCCGGCAGCCCTGGTCGGCTGTCCCACCAGCGGATTCTCCTCGAGCAGGCGCGCGAGTTCGGCCTCGAAGTCGCGCCACAGGAACGCGTCCCTGGCGGCCTCGAGCACCCCCTCGGGCACCGGGTCGTCGTGGTCGTACAAGTCGTTCAACGCGGCGAGCAGGCGTACGTCGTCGTACTCCTCGTCGGCGTATCCGTGACCGGGCATCTCCTCGTCCCCCTCAAGCTTCCCCGTCGTTGCACGGGTTCAGGACATCTGGGCTCGCAACTTCTCCAGGCACCGGGCCCGTGTCGGCCCGATGGAGCCGATGGGCAGGCCCACCGCGGCCGACAGCTGGGCGTAACTCGCCCCGCTGTCCGCCGCCAGCACCCGCAGCAGGTTGCGGCAGCGTTCCGGCAGTTGGGCCATCGCGACGCGAAGCTGCCGGTACTCGTCGTCGACCAGGAGCCGTTCCTCGGGGCCGTCCGCGCCCTCGTCGGACCGTTCCTCGTTCTCCTCGGCCGGGATCTCCCGATTGCGTCGGTGCAGCAGGCGTATCGCCTCACGGCGAGTGGTGGTCGCCAGCCACGAGCCGAGCCGATCGGGTTCGGTGATCGAATCCAGGTTCTCCACGAGCCGCAGCCAGGCGGTCTGGCTGAGGTCCGCGGTGTCGGCGGGTGAGAGCTGGAAGCCGCGGGCCACCGACCACACCAGTCGACCGTAGCGTGCCACGAGCGAGTTCCAGGCAGTCTGGTCCCCGCGGGCGGCGGCGGCCAGCAGCTGCGCGTTGCCGGGTTGCGCGTTACCGGTCTGCGCGCTCTCCGGGCTGAATGACGGCATGTCTCACGCTCCCACGCGTCCGATCGCGTATCGGACGCGTGGGAAACACTAGCGAGATCACGCCTCGGCGTCATACCGACCGTTACCCGATCTCCACCCCGAGTTCGGGGTCGGCGCTCCGGTCCGCCGTGTTCAGCAACAGCTCGGCCGCCTCACGTGCACTGATGTCCTTCTCGTTGGCCAGCCTGGCGATCGCGCCGGCCACCTGGGGGGCGGCGAACGAGGTGCCGCTCCAGGTCGCGTATCCGGGTTCGATGTCACCCGAGCCGTTGCGGGTCGGGAACGGGCCGGCCACGTCCACCGCGGGCGCGTGGGCGTCGACCCACCAGCCGTGGTCGGAGAACGAGGCGCGCGCGCCGACCGCGACACAGTCCTTGAGCGCCGCGGGCCAGAACGGGCGGTCGGTGCCGTTGTTGCCGGCCGCGGTCACGAAGACCGTCTGCACGCCGAACCGGCGCAGCGCCTCGGCGACGACGGGGGAGGGGTGGTCGGCGTGGGCGTAGCCGCCGAGCGAGAGGTTGACGATGTCGACCCGCGCCCCGGTGGCCTTCTCCCGCTTGTGCACCCGGTGCAGGCCGTGCAGCAGGCCGAGCTCGTCGCAGACCCCGATATCGTCGAGGACGCGTTCGATCCACAGCCGCGCGTTCGGGGCCTTGTGCAGCAGCACGCCGGCCACGAAGGTGCCGTGGCCGGACTGCGCGTCGAGTTCGTAGTCGCAGCCCTCGGCGACCGGGTCGAGCTGCTCGGGCGTCACCTCGGGCCACCACTCGGTTCCGGTGAACCAGGGGTGCGGGGTGATGCCGGTGTCCAGCACCGCGACGGTGACCACGCGGCCCTCGCCGGTCGATACCGGCGCCGGGACCGAGGCGTGCGGGGCCGGGCTGTTGTAGGGGCCGCCCTCGTACTCGGGCTCGCCGCGCAGAATGTGGTTGGGGGTGGCGCTCAGATTGTGCCGTTCGCGCAGCTGGGCGGCGAATTCGGGCACGTTGACCCGCGACTCCGGGCGTAACCGGATCCGGTGCACCCCGATCTCGCCGAAGGCCTCGACGCGCTCGATGAACGCGGAGCCCGCCTGCCCGGCCGCTTCGGCCTGGTCGGCGGGAACCAGCAACTGGTCCCGGCGGTGCATGGCACCGTCGGCGTACACGAGATCTGGGTGACGGGCGATCAGCCGGTCCATCCGGGCCTTGTGGTTCGAGCGCACAACTTCCTCCCTAGGTCACGCCGGTACTAACACAGCCGTCTGTGGCACCGCGTCGGGCGAATCCCGCCCGGAGCGCAGGCCGTACCCCCGTGACGTCCTGATGTCCGGACGGGATCGCGCTTCCGGCAGACGCCGTCCGACCGCCCGGCGGCCGCAGGTCTCCCCCCACACGGCCACCGGGCGGGTACGGTGTCTCCCCCACCACGGACCCCCACCGGGCTCCCTCCCCAGGAACCTCCCGGTCTTTCCGGGTCTTTCCCCTCCAGGTCGACCGGATCGGGCTCTCCCCTTCCCGATCCGGTCATCCATAAGAGCATCGGGACGGGCCCCCTGATACATCGCGGGGAAAGTTTTTTTCGGCCCGAATTTTCGTCCCGGTATGTCCGGCTTCCCGGGGGGTGCGGGCCGGAAATTCACCGGGCGGTCGTCTGTTGTCAGACTCGAGGGTGTATGAATAAGGTAAGGCTTTCCTAAGATAACTCGCCATGCCCCCGCGCATTGAAGGACAGGAGTGATCCACCGCCCATGTGGAACACCGTGTTTCCCAGTTTCCTGATCGGCCTGCGCGAGGGCCTCGAGGGCGGACTGGTCGTCTCCATCCTGATCGCCACTCTAGTTCGGGCCGGAGCCAAGGACCGCGTCGGGGCCGTGTGGGCCGGTGTGGCCGCGGCGCTGGCGCTGAGCCTGTCCTTCGCCGCGGTGCTCACCTTCACCTCGGCCAGCCTCCCGGCCGGCGGCCAGGACGCCTTCGGCGGGGTGCTCTCGCTGCTCGCGGTGTGCTTCGTGACCACCATGGTGTTCTGGATGCGGCGCAACGCGCGGGCCATGTCCGGGGACCTCAAGGCCCGGGTGACCGAGGCGCTCGCGCGCGGCGGGCGGGTGCTGGTGCTCACGGCGTTCCTCGCGGTGGGCCGGGAGGGCCTGGAGACCTCGCTGTTCCTGTGGACCACGGCCAAGTCCGCCGGCACGGCCAAGGGCCCGGCGCTCGGCGCCTCGCTCGGCATCGTGCTCGCGGTGCTGCTGTGCTGGGGCCTGTACCGCCGGGTCCTGAAGATCAACCTGACCAAGTTCTTCACCGCCACCGGCATGGTGCTGATCGTGATCGCGGCCGGCGTGTTCGCCTACGGCCTCGGGGACCTGCAGGAGGGCAACCTCGTGCCGGGCTACGCCGCCCACGCGGTGAACCTGCACGGCATCGACGCCGGCTCCTGGTACGCCACCCTGATCGCCGGCACGCTCAACCTCACTCCGGTGATGACCTGGCTCCAGGTGAGCGGCTACGTGCTCTACCTTGTGCCCACCATGACGCTGTTCGTGATCGGGGTGCGCCGCGCCGCGGCGCCGGCGTCCGCCGCGCCCGGCCAGGACCGCCACGCCGCCGAGGAGGCCGCGGTGGCCGCCCGGCTGGCCCGCAAGGCCGAGGCCGCCTCCCAGGCCGCGTCGCCGAGCCGGCGGATGCCGCGTTGGGCCGTGTACACCTCCGTCGTGACCGTGCCCGTGGTGGCCGCCGTGGGCGCCATCTCGGTGATGGGCACCTCGAACTCCGCCTCCGCCACCGACATCGCCATCACCGAGAAGGCCTGCGGCACCGGCTGGTCCAGCCCCGCCAGCGGCTCGCAGAGCTTCGTGGTCAGGAACAACGGCGCCAACACCGCCGAGGTGTACCTGATCAACCCGACCAGCAACGCCGTCTACGGCGAGGACCCGGACGTCACCCCCGGCTCCACCGAGACGATGAACGTGAGCCTCGGCACCGGCGCGTACGTCTTCCGCTGCTCCTTCGTGGACGGCACCGTGCTCAACTCGACGACGTATCACGTCAGCGGCGCGGGCCCGGCGGCGGCGGGCGTGGCCCCGGTCACCGAGCAGGACATGGAGACCCCGGTCTACCAGTACCGCGGCTACATCCAGGACAGCCTGCCGACGCTGCTGGCCGCCGCCGAGCGCCTCGACGCCGACCTCAAGGCCGGGAACCTGGCCCAGGCCAGGACGGACTGGCTGCCGGCGCACCTGGACTACGAGCGCCTCGGCGCCGCCTACGGCACCTTCGACGACTTCGACGCGGAGATCAACGGCTCGGCCAGCGGCCTGGCCCAGGGGACCGCGACCAAGGACTGGACCGGCTTCTTCCGGATCGAGTACGGCCTGTGGCACGGGCAGTCCGCCACGGTGCTCGGCCCGCTCGGCGACACCCTCGTCACCGACATCAAGGGTCTGATCAAGGCCTTCCCGGGCCAGACCACCCCGGCCAACGACCTGCCGCTGCGCACCCACGAGATCCTGGAGAACGCGCTGCAGTTCCAGCTCACCGGGATCCAGGACTACGGCAGCGGCACCACCCTGGCCACGCTCTACGCCAACACCCAGGGCACCCAGCAGGTCCTGTCGACCATCAGCGACCTGATCCAGTCCCGCGACCCCTCGCTGCTGAGCGCGATCGACGCGGGCCTGGCCACGGTGCAGCAGGACCTCACCGCCCTGCACGCCGGACCGTGCACCGGCACCTGCGCCGTGCCGGACTCCCTCGCCTCGCTGACCACCGCGCAGCGGCAGAAGGTCGACGCCGACCTCGGCCAGCTGCTCGAAAGCCTCTCCGTCGTGCCCGATCTGCTGGAAGAACGGACCGCCGCCTGATGGACCACCAGCCGGATTCCCACTCCGAGCCCGCCCCCGAACCCGCGACCGAGAACACGGACACGCCAGTGACCACGAACGCCTCCGCCCCCGAGCCCGAGTCAGAGTCCGGGTCCGCCGCGCCCGAGTCCGCCGCCCCGGACGCGACGCCGGACGCGCCGGACGCCGCTGCGGCCGCCGGCAGCTGCCCCTACTCCGGCGCCGGGGTGGATCCCTCGGCGCTGCAGGCCGCGCTGCGCCGCCGCTCCTTCCTGCGCGGGGCCGCGGTGGGCGCCGCGGGCGTCGCCGTGGCGGGCGGCGCGGTGGCCGGGGCCACGGTCGCCTTCGCCGACGACGGGGACTCGGGCACCACCGGCTCCGGCCGCGTCCTCGCGTTCCACGGCGAGCACCAGGCCGGCATCCTGACCAAGCCGCAGAACTTCGCCACCTTCGTCTCCTTCAACGCCACCGCGCAGAACCGGGCCGACCTGGTCGAGCTGTTCCGGACGCTGACCACCCGGGCCCGCTTCCTGACCGCCGGCGGCACCCCGGCCGACCTGGGTCTGGCCCAGCCGCCCTCGGACAGCGACACGCTCGGCCCCGCGGTGCCCGCGGACGGCCTGACCATCACCGTCGGCGTCGGCTCCTCGCTCTTCGACGAGCGCTACGGCCTGGCCGGCAAGAAGCCGGTGCGGCTGACCCCGATGACGGTCTTCCCGAACGACGACATGGTCGGCTCCACCGAGCTGCACGGCGACATCTCGCTGCAGATCTGCGCCGACCATCAGGACACGGTGATGCACGCGCTGCGCGACATCGCCAAGCACACCCGCGGCGGGATGCAGGGGATGTGGAAGATCGACGGCTTCCAGTCCGTGCCGCGCCCCTCCGGCACCCAGCGCAACCAGCTCGGCTTCAAGGACGGCATCGCCAACCCGGACGTCACCGACGAGACCACGACCGACGCGCTGATCTGGGCGCACGGCGGCCTGCGCGGCGAGCAGTCCTGGGCCGACGGCGGCTCCTACCAGGTGATCCGGGTCATCCGGATGCTGGTGGAGTTCTGGGACCGGGTCTCGCTGAGCGAGCAGGAGCTGATGATCGGGCGCCGCCGCGACACCGGTGCGCCGCTGAGCGGCACGGCCGAGTTCGACACCCCCGAGTACGCGAACGACCCGATGGGCAACGTCATCCCGCTCGACGCGCACATCCGGCTGGCCAACCCGCGCACCAAGTCCAGCTACGACTCGCAGATCCTGCGCCGCGGCTACAACTACGAGCGCGGCTTCGACGTGAACGGGAACCTGAACGTGGGCCTGGCCTTCTGCTGCTACCAGCAGGACGTGCTGCGCCAGTTCGAGGCGGTGCAGACCCGGCTGATCGACGAGCCGCTGGTCGACTACATCTCGCCCACCGGCGGCGGCTACTTCTTCGCGCTGCCGGGCGTCAAGAACGCCGCGGACTACTACGGCTCTGGCATGTTCGCGTAGCGGCCGCGCCGAAAGCACTCGCCCCCCGCGCAGATCGGAGCGCGGGGGGCGAGCCTTTGAATCAGGGTAATGCGTTTACGCCGAGACTAGTCCTTGAGGACCGCGCCCGTCTTCGGGTCGAGCACCACGCGGTCGGCGTTGTGCTTGTTGAAGTCGAAGAACGAGTCCAGCGATCCGGCGTCGGCGGCCAGCGATCCGGTGATCGTGCCCGTCTTCCAGTTCTGCTCGATGAACGACAGGACCGAGGTCTGGTCGGTCACCGAGTGGTTGACGTAGTTGGACTTGGCGTAGGGCGAGATCACCAGCAGCGGGATGCGCGGGCCGTAGCCGCAGCGGTCCTGCTCGCCGGCCAGCGGCGTGCGCGCGCTCGAGCCGCACTGGCCGGTGCCGTCGAGCGCGTCCACGGCCGGGTCGGACGAGGAGTTCACGTTCGGCGGGGCCTGGTGGTCGTACCAGCCGTCGGAGTCGTCATAGGTGATGACGATCGCGGTGTCCTTCCAGTACGGCGAGGTCTCGATCGCGTTGATCTCGTTGACCAGGCCGGTCTGCTCGTCGGTCGGGTCCGAGTAGCCGGCGTGGCCGTCCTGGTACTCGGCCGCCTTCACGAAGGAGACCGACGGCAGGTTGCCGTCCTTGATCGACTGGTAGTAGTAGGACAGGTCGTACTGGTGGTTCGCGTGGCCGCTGTGGCCGACCTCGGCCTCGGAGGCCGGGGCGGTGTGGTGCACGTTGGCCGTCGAGGCGTAGTACTGGAACGGGTCGTGGTGCGCGCTGTAGTCGGCGACGGTCTCGCCGCCGATGTTGGTGTCCGTCGCGCCGCACACGGCCGGGGTGGTGGAGGTGGCGGCGGTGGTGGCACCGAAGCCGCCCTGGAACCAGCCCCAGCTGACGTTCTTCTGGTTGAGCAGGTCGCCGACGTTCTGGCCGGTCATCTCCAGCCGGTTGCCCACCTTCGAGCAGTCGTCGAAGTAGGGGTCCATGTCGGCGACGTCGGTGCCGAGTTCGCTGGAGTTCGGCGAGGCGACCACGGAGGAGTTGGCGACCGGGGTGCCGGCGGAGTTGACGACCTCACCGCCGTAGGTCTGACCCGACACCAGGTTGATCGCGCCCGGGGTGGACGGACCGTAGGTGGTGTCGTAGTTGTCGTCGCTCATCGAGTAGTTCTGCGCGTAGTTCCACAGCGCGGTGACCGTGTTGCCGTCGTAGTAGTCCATGACCAGGCCGGGCACGCCCTGGTCCGGCGACGCGCAGGTGGCCACACCGGTGTACTGCGGGAACTTGTCGGCCAGACCGTAGTCGTAGGCCTGCTGCTCCGGGGTGTCCGAGTGGTCCTGGTCGCAGGTGAGCGCCTGGGAGGAGCTCAGCCGGGTCGGGTTGGAGCCGTTCGGGTTGTCGGTCAGCAGCGAGGTCGTCAGGCCATTGACGCTCGGTGTGTTCGCCTTGGCCTTGAAGGTGGTGCCGTCCGTGTTCGCCGCGACCGGGTAGGTGCCGAAGTAGTGGTCGAACGAGACGTTCTCGTCGAAGATGACCACCACGTGCTTGATCGGGGTGGCGGTGCCGCCGGTCGCGCCGGTGAGCACCACGCTGCCGCCTGACTGCGGGGCGATCGTGCCCGGGTTCTGACTGCCGAAGCTCGGCTGCGCGACCGCGAGCGACAGGCCGAGTGCGCCCGCCGCAGCGGCGGCGGTGATCGCCGTGCGCCGCATGGTCTTGGGGTGGATCACGGGTGTTTACCCCTCCGTATGTCTCGAGTGGGCATTCGGAAATCGAAGCCTACGGATCCGTAGCCTCGTACCGGCGCAGGACACAGCGGGGAGTCCGAGACGGCTCTCAGGTGGCTCTCAGGTGAATTTCACGTGTACTGACACGGCTCGGAACGCGATGCGCGGGAAAAGAGGTGGTTACGGGGAGCGCGCGGGTGCGGCGCGCCCCCGTACGTCATAGCGACGGATGTGACACCGCGTCAACCACTGCGGCATCTGCGGCATCAGGGCACGGACAAGCCCGACGGGACCTCGGGCCCACGCCGGTGCGGCCGGTGCGCGGTCAGTCGGCCTTGCGCCGGCGGGTGCCGAAGACGATCTCGTCCCAGCTCGGCACGGTGGCACGGCGGCCGGGGGAGACCCCGTCGTTCACGGCCTGCTGGTCGGTGTCCCCGCGCAGCCGCTCCTTGTGCGGACCGACCGGGCCGAACAGCGCGTCCGAGTAGGCCGAGCCGGCCCCGGAGGCGGCGGTGCCCGCGGCCGGACGGGCGGCCGGCTGGGCCGGGGCCTGCGCGGCCGGAGCCTCGCGCTCGCGGTCGCGCTCGAGGTCCAGGTCGGTGCCCGCGGCCGCGGCGGCGGCCGGGCGGGCGGCGGTGTGCGGGCGCATCGGCAGCGGCGTCACAGAACCCTGACCGGCCGCGGGACGGCCGTGCCAGGACTGCAGCGAGGTCACCTGCGCGGAGCGGGTGCCGCCGGTGGCCGCGGCCGAGGAGCGCGCGGCGAAGGGGAAGGCGCTGTCCGGCGCGGCGTCGCTGGAGAGCAGCCGGGCCTCGTCGTCCACCGGGTGCACCAGGCGCCGCGGCGGGTCGAAGCTCCAGGTCGCCTCGTAGGGCAGGCCGCCGATCCGGAAGGACATCCGGACCGTCCAGACGCTGTCGTCCTTGCGCCACGAATCCCATTGCACCGAGTCGATATCCGGGTCGCGCAGGGAAAGCCGCTCACGCACCACGTCGCCGAGCTTGGGGCCGTGCGTCTCGCCGGAGCGGCGCACCTGCGTGTTCTGCGCCCGCTCGGCCATGAAGGCGCGCTCGGCGAGCACCGGTCCCTCGAACCGACGCACCCGTTCGAGTGGGATGCCGGCCGCGTCCGCGACCTGCTCCGCGGTCTGGCCCGCGCGGATGCGGGCCTGGATGTCGCGCGGGCGCAGCTGCGCGTCCAGCTCTATCTCGATCTGGCCCAGGCGCGCCCGATCCCCGCGCACCGCGGCGCGCAGGCGGTCGTCGATCGCGAGGAAGAACTCCTGGCCGTCGGGAGCACGCAGCACCAGACGATCACCGTCGCCGGTGACCGCCATCACTCGCAGTTCGGTCATGGGACCTCCTGTGTGGTGCCCCTGGCGGGCTTGGCCGAGCGCGCTCCTGTACTGAGTGTGACGTCGTCGCGCGGCCTGAGGGAAGAGACCACGCCCGTTCGGCGCAACGCCGTGACACGAGCGCTACCCGATCGGGCGACGTGGCCCGCGGATCGGCTGCGCGCGCAGCTGTTGCCCTTCGCCATTTGTACCTATCCCCCAGGCGGATCCGGAAACCTTTTCCGGCAGCGCCCGGTCGGGCGCTGGGTTCCACGGTATCAGTGCGCGTCGTCCTCGCGGAGGCCCAACACCGTACATCCCGGAGCGAAGTCAACACCAGTGAGCCGGTCAACGCACAACGGATAAATTGGTGTTGGGGTGAGTCGAGTTGGGATCATTGAGGTATGCGTCCCGCCCTCGCCCCGCATCTGCCGATCGTCTTCGACCTGCTCGGCGTACTCACCGCGTCCTCGGCCGGCGCGTTGACCGGTGTGCGTAAGAACCTTGATCTCGTGGGCGTGGTGGTGCTGGCCGCGGTGACCGGACTCGGCGGCGGGGTTATCCGGGACCTGATGATCGGCGCCGTTCCGGTGGCCATGCTCACGGACTGGCGCTACCTCACCGCGGCCGCGCTCGCCGCCGGCCTGGTGCTGCTCGGCCAGCATCCGCGCGTGCTCGGCCGGGATCTGCGGGTGTTCGAGTCACTGCGCGGGCGGGTGCCGCTGGGCACGGCCTATCTGGTGGCGGACTCGGCCACCCTCGGCTGCTTCGCCGTCTCCGGCACGGCCAAGGCGCTGGACTACGGCCTCGCCCTGGTGCCGGCGGCGCTGATGGGCGTGGTCACCGCGGTCGGCGGCGGCGTCGTGCGCGACGTGCTGGTCAACGAGGTGCCCACGGTGCTGCGGCGCGAGCTGTACGCCGTGCCCGCACTGGTCGGCTCACTGGTCGTGGCCGCGACCGACCGCTACGACCCGGCCGCCACGCCCATCGCGTTCCTGGCCGCCGCGCTCACGATGGGGCTGCGGATGGTCTCGGTGCGCCGGGACTGGCACGCCCGGCTGCCCCAGGCCTGACATTCGTTTCGCGATAGCCGGGGTGAAAGCCCGGCAATGCGATCCGGCGCACGGCCCGGGCATATTCGAGCCCTGTTGTGCGCCGGATCCCGCCGGAACGTTTGCGATCTTTTCCGAGATCCGTTCAGATCCGGCTCGGGTCGCGTTCCAGAGCACGTTCCAGAGTGCGTTGCAGACTCCGTTCAGAACAGCAGGTCGAGCTTCTCCGCGTCTCCGCCGGCCCGGTCGAACTGCGCGAGTCCGGGTTCGACGTACTCGGCTCCGCGCGGGCCGTGGATGTGGATTCCGGTGAACACCGCCACATCCGCGGGCACCTCGTCCTCGCGCAGCAGCTCGATCACGGCCGAGGTGTCCTGGTCGATCAGGTTCCGCGCGACCCGGGTGATGGTGAGGATGTCGGCGTTGCCGTCGGGCACCCGCGGGGCGATCCGGTCGCGCAGCCGCGACTGCTCCGGGTCGTACGGGTCCAGGTACGGGTAGTCCGAGGTGTGCACGTCGTCGCCGCGCAGTTCGTCGGCCAGGGCGAGCAGCGCGCCGCAGGTGTGCGACTTGCCGGGCACCCCGGGGCGTTGCACCCGGCCGAGTTCGCCGTCCTCGTCCACGCCGATGTGCGCGAGGCCGAAGACCAGGAAGGTGCGCCGGCCCTCGACCAGCGGGGCGTGCCCGCGGGCCGCGATGACCCCCGTACGGCCCAATGTGAACAACCCGGCGAGACCGGCCATGTTGAACGCCCCGCCCCAGGCCCGCTGCAGCTCCGCGGTCAGCGCGAAGGCGAGTTCGTCCCGGCAGGTCGCGATCATCGGCAGCGCTCCGCCGCGATGCACGCCGACCCTGGCCAGCGCGCGCTGCGAGCCGCTGACGAACTGGTTGGTGGGCAGAGCGTCCGGAAAGTGGGTGGACAGGCTCTCGGTGAAGGTCACGGCCGCGGCCTCCTGCTCTCGTGAAATCGGCGACACCTCGGTCCGCACTATGCCGTATGGCCGGGCGCGGTCCTCTGGCCGGGGGTGCGAACCTCTTCCATCATGATCGAGGCGGTGTGTTTCGGCCAGATGTCGAGCGCCGCCGCACGCCCTGGTTCGGTCCCCTGGCCTTCATGGGGTATCTTGATGTCGAGATAAGCAGTACGCCAGACAGAGGAGACCCGCGGTGTCCACCAACAGCCTCGGAGCGCGCGCCGATCTGCGCGTAGGCGATGAGACGTACGAGATCTTCCGCCTCGACGCCGTAGCCGGCGCCGAGAATCTGCCCTACTCGCTCAAGGTGCTGCTGGAGAACCTGCTGCGCACCGAGGACGGGGCCAACATCACCGAGGGCCATATCCGTGCCCTGGCGAGCTGGGATCCGCAGGCCGAGCCGGACACCGAGATCCAGTTCACGCCCGCACGAGTGATCATGCAGGACTTCACCGGTGTGCCCTGCATCGTCGACCTCGCCACCATGCGCGAGGCCGTGGTGGCCCTCGGCGGCGACGCGGCCAAGGTCAACCCGCTCGCCCCGGCCGAACTCGTGATCGACCACTCGGTCATCGCCGACGTCTTCGGCACGCCGGACTCGTTCACCAAGAACGTCGACATCGAATACGAGCGCAACCAGGAGCGCTACCGCTTCCTGCGCTGGGGCCAGACCGCCTTCGACGAGTTCAAGGTCGTCCCGCCCGGCACCGGCATCGTGCACCAGGTCAACATCGAGCACCTGGCCCGGGGCGTGATGGCCCGCGCCGGCCAGGCCTACCCGGACACCGTGGTCGGCACCGACTCGCACACCACCATGGTCAACGGCCTCGGCGTGCTCGGCTGGGGCGTCGGCGGCATCGAGGCCGAGGCCGCGCTGCTCGGCCAGCCCGTCAGCATGCTGATTCCGCGGGTGGTCGGCTTCAAGCTGACCGGCGAGCTGCCGGCCGGCGCCACCGCCACCGACCTCGTGCTCACCATCACCGAGATGCTGCGCAAGCACGGCGTGGTGGGCAAGTTCGTGGAGTTCTACGGCCAGGGCGTCACCGCCGTGCCGCTGGCCAACCGCGCCACCATCGGCAACATGTCCCCGGAGTTCGGCTCCACCTGCGCGATCTTCCCGATCGACCAGGAGACCGTGAGCTACCTGCGCCTGACCGGCCGCACCGACCAGCAGCTCGCGCTGGTCGAGGCCTACGCCAAGGAGCAGGGCCTGTGGCACGAGCCGACCCACGAGCCGAAGTACTCCGAGTACATCGAGCTCGACCTCGGCACCGTCGTGCCCTCCATCGCCGGCCCGAAGCGCCCGCAGGACCGGGTGGTGCTCTCCGGCGCCAAGTCCGCCTTCCGCAGCGCGGTGCGTGACTACGCGACCGTCGTGGACGAGGCCGGCAAGGAGTCCTTCCCGGCCTCCGACTCGCCCGCCGCGAACGGCTCGCCGCGCAGCGTCACCAAGCGCACGAAGGTCATCGCGCCCGACGGCAGTGAGTTCGAGATCGACCACGGCGCGGTCGTGATCGCCTCGATCACCTCCTGCACCAACACCTCCAACCCCTCGGTCATGCTCGGCGCCGCCCTGCTGGCCAAGAAGGCGGTGGAGAAGGGCCTGAAGGCGAAGCCGTGGGTCAAGACCACGCTCGCCCCCGGATCCAAGGTCGTCACCGACTACTACGACCGGGCCGGGCTCACCCCGTACCTGGACAAGCTGGGCTTCAACCTGGTCGGCTACGGCTGCGTCACCTGCATCGGCAACAGCGGCCCGCTGCCCGAGCACGTCTCGGCCGCGGTCAACGAGGCCGACCTCGCGGTGGTCGCGGTGCTCTCGGGCAACCGCAACTTCGAGGGCCGGATCAACCCGGACGTGAAGATGAACTACCTCGCCTCGCCGCCGCTGGTGATCGCCTACGCCATCGCCGGCTCGATGGACTTCGACTTCGAGAACGACGCGCTGGGCCAGGACACCGACGGCAACGACGTGTTCCTGCGCGACATCTGGCCCGCCCCGGCCGAGGTGCAGGAGGTCATCGGCACCGCGATCTCCTCCGAGATGTTCGCCAAGGACTACGCGGACGTGTTCGCCGGCGACGAGCGCTGGCGTTCGCTGTCGACCCCGACCGGCAACGTCTTCGAGTGGGACGCCGACTCGACCTACGTGCGCAAGCCCCCGTACTTCGAGGACATGCCGGCCACCCCGGCCCCGGTCGTGGACATCGCCGCGGCCCGGGTGCTGGCCAAGCTCGGGGACTCGGTCACCACCGACCACATCTCCCCGGCCGGCTCGATCAAGCCCGACTCGCCCGCGGGCAGCTACCTGGCCGAGCACGGCGTGGCGCGGCGCGACTTCAACTCCTACGGCTCGCGCCGGGGCAACCACGAGGTCATGATCCGCGGCACCTTCGCCAACATCCGGCTGCGCAACCAGCTGCTGGACGGGGTCGAGGGCGGGTTCACCAAGAACCTGCTGACCGGCGAGCAGAGCACGATCTACGACGCCTCCGTGGCCTACGCCGAGGCGGGCGTGCCGCTGGTCGTGCTGGCGGGCAAGGAGTACGGCTCCGGCTCCTCGCGCGACTGGGCCGCCAAGGGCACCGCGCTGCTCGGCGTCAGGGCCGTGATCGCCGAGTCCTACGAGCGGATCCACCGCAGCAACCTGATCGGCATGGGCGTGCTGCCGCTGCAGTACCCGGCCGGCCAGTCCGCCCACTCGCTCGGCCTGACCGGTGAGGAGGAGTTCTCCATCACCGGCGTCACCGCCCTGAACGAGGGCGCCACGCCGAAGACGGTCAAGGTCAAGGCGGGCGAGGTCGAGTTCGACGCGGTCGTGCGCATCGACACGCCGGGAGAGGCCGACTACTACCGCAACGGCGGCATCATGCAGTACGTGCTGCGCAACCTGCTCAAGGACGCGTAACGCGCGATTTGTGAGAACCGGCAACGCGCCCGTGCCTCCGCCGACCCAGGCGGTAGACACGGGCGCGCGCCGTTGACCCACCCGGCCTGGACTCCGCCGCCACCCGACCGTGGCGGCGGGCAGGTCCCGGGCCCCCAAGGGAAGTCATCGGCAAGGTAAGCCTTACCTAATGCTTGTATCTCCGCGTCGGGCCTGGTCTAACCTTGCCGGGCCCGGCGCGTTTTTCGTACCCTGACGAACCCCTTACCGCCCCCTTACCGCGCCGCTGGTACATCAGAACCGTGACGAGTGACGCGGACCGCGCCCTGATCGGGCATCTGTTGCGCCGCACCGGCTTCGGCGCGAGCGGTGCGGAGATCGACGCCGCGCTCCCGGCCGGGTACCAGGCGACGGTCGAGGCGCTGTTCGCCGACGCGGCCGATCCCACCGCGGACCCCGGCGTCGCGGCGACGGCCCCGCCGCAGCTGCCAGGTACCTACTCCGGCAAGCCCACCACCGAGCCGGCGTACGACCTGATCGCCTGGTGGCTGGCCCGGATGACGGCCGTGCGCCGGCCCTGGATCGAGAAGCGCACGTACTTCTGGCACGGGCACTTCGCCACCTCGATCCAGAAGGTCCGCTACGCCGGGCTGATGCTGCGCCAGAACCAGACCCTGCGCACCCTCGGCGGCGGCCCCTTCCACACCCTGATGCGGGCCGTGTTCACCGACCCGGCGATGATGCTCTGGCTCGACGCCGAGGGCAGCACGGCGAACGCGCCCAACGAGAACCTCGCCCGCGAGTCCATGGAACTGTTCAGCCTCGGCGTCGGCGACTACACCGAGACCGACGTGCGCCAGGCCGCGCTCGCGCTCACCGGCTGGCGGCTCGCGCGCGCCGACGGCACCGCCCTGTTCGCGCCCGGCGCGCACGCCCAGGGGCCTGAGACGATCCTGGGCCGCACCGCGTCCTACGACCTCGACTCGTTCACGGACCTGTTGCTCGCCCAGCCGGCCAACGCCGCGTTCCTCGCCGCCCGGCACTGGCTCCGCTTCGGCTCCGACGCCGCGATCCCGGCCTCCACCCGGCAGAACCTGATCGCCGCGTACCGCTCGAGCGCGGGCGCCGCCTCGAATGACGGCTCCGACCTGACCGCGCTGGCCCGCGCCCTGTTCACCGACCCCGCGTTCACCGGCCCCGCCACTCGCTACGCCCTGGTCAAGCAGCCGGTCGAATACGTCGTCGGCGTGCTCAGGGCCCTGCGCGTCAGCCCGCCCTCCGACGGCACCGCCGCGGACTCCCGGCTGCTGCGCCAGGTTCTCAACGGCCTGGGACAGGTCCCGTTCTCCCCGCCGAACGTGGGCGGCTGGCCGTCCGGACAGCTCTGGCTCACCACGGCCGCCGCCCAGGCCCGGATCGATCTCGCGCACTGGGCCGCGACGACCGGCGACATCTCCGCGGTCGCCGACGCCGCGCCCTCCGCGCGCATCGAGGCGGCCGCCCACCTCCTCGGCCTCGACGCGTTCTCCGCGCGCACCACGGCCGCCCTGTCCGACGTCGTCGGCGCCCCGCCCGACCTGGTCGAGCTCGCCCTGCTCAGCCCCGAGTACCTGGTCAACTGAAGCCCTGATCCGAGCCAGCCCCGAGGAGACGCCGATGGACGCACTGACCCGTCGCAGGTTCCTGCTCGCCTCCGGCGTCACCGGCGCCGGTGCGCTCGCGGCCGGTGCGGGCGCGCTCGCCTGGCACGACCTGCGCCACGCGGCCGCCGTCGCGCCGCTGCCCGCCGGCAGCGGGATCCTGGTGCTGGTGACCCTCTACGGCGGCAACGACGGGCTCAACACCGTCGTCCCGGCCGCCGACTCCGCCTACCAGTCCGCCCGCCCCGGCCTGGCCTACACCGAGTCCGAGGTGCTCGACCTCGGCGACGGCCTCGGCCTGAACCCGTCCATGACCGGCCTGCACGGGCTCTGGCAGCAGGGCCGGCTCGCCATCGTGCGCGGCGTCGGGTATCCGAACCCGAACCACAGCCACTTCGTCTCCATGGACATCTGGCAGACCGCTTCCCCGGCCGATCCGCAGACCTCGGGCTGGCTCGGCCGCTGGCTCGACGCGCAGCCGGACGACGAACTGCGCGCGCTGCGGGCCGTGTCCGTCGGCGCCACCCTCCCGCCGCTGCTCGCCGGAACCCGCACCGCCGGATCCACCCTGCCGCTCGGCCGGTTCCGGCTCCCGAAGGGCCACCTGGGCACCGGACTGCGCGCGCTGGGCCGGGAATCGAGCCAGGACTGCCCCTACGCCGCGTACGCCGCCCGCGACACCTCCGATCTGTTCACCGTCGCGGGTGCCCTCGGCGGAGTGACGGCCACCGCGGCCACCGGCTCGGGCGGCCTCGCGGCGCAGCTCGACATTGTTGCCTCCTGCATCGAATCGTCCGTGCCCACGCGGGTTTACGCCGTCAGCCTCGGCGGATTCGACACCCACGCGGCCGAGAAAAGCACGCAGAGTGCGCTCCTCGGTGAATTCAGCGACGCGGTTTCTTCGTTCTGGCAACGAATCGACGCCACGCCGCGAGCATCAGATGTCGTACTGGCCGCGTACACCGAGTTCGGACGCCGGGTGGCCGCGAACGCGAACGAGGGCACGGATCACGGCACCGCAGGTCCGATGTTCGTGCTCGGAGGCGGGGTGCGCGGGGGATTCCTGGGCGAACAACCCTCGCTTACCGACCTGGACCAGGGCGATCTGAAGCACACCGTCGATTTCCGGTCGGTCTACGCGTCGCTGCTCACCTCGGTCCTGGGCGCCGATCCGGGGCAGGCGCTGGGCGCGGGCTACCCGTTGCTGCCGCTGCGGTGAACGGCTCCGCACGGCGCCGGACCGCCTAACGGTTTGGTCACGGAAATGTGCGGGTTCTGATCTCCGCGCAGCACCGCTCGACACCGGCTCGCGGCGCCCGGGTTTGTTGTGGCCCCCGACATGAACTTCTCGTCACCGCCGGTCATCGCGGGTGTCACCCGTTCGCCACCGCATTCGACCTGGGTGTGACCGGACAACGTTGTCATTCCACGCATTGTAGAACTCGATCTTCGAACCATGATCAACGTTTCCCGCTCGTTACCGGGGACCCCCGGCGTTCGCGAACGAGCCCTTCCCAAAGGGGTCGACGCGCAATACGTTGCGGGTCGCAACATTCCGCGGCGTCGCCGCGAAAGCCCTCGCTCCATCCCGCTCCACTCCGCACCGGGCGCATCGCCGCGCCGGTATCCGAGAAAGGGAATCAGCGCAATGATGCGCAAGCGAATCCTCGCCGCCGTGGCCGTCGCCACGATGGCCACCACCGCGCTGGCCGGTTGTTCGAGCTCGAAGTCGTCCGGATCGCCCACTTCCACGGCCGCCGCGACGAACAACAAGGTCGGCATCCTGCTTCCGGACACCTCCTCCTCGCCACGGTGGGTCTCGGCCGACCCGAACGAGCTGCAGAAGGAGTGCAACGTCTACAAGCTGCAGTGTGAGGTCCTCAACGCCAACGGCCAGGACAACACGCAGGAGCAGCAGGCCCAGCAGCTGATCAGCTGGGGCGCCGGCGTCATCCTCGAGGTCGACCTCGACGCCGCCTCCGGCGCCGAGATCGAGAAGCTGGCCAAGTCCAAGGGCGTCGTGCCGATCGACTACGACCGGCTGACCCAGGGCGGCGGCGCCGCCTACTACGTGTCCTTCGACAACGTCCAGGTGGGCAAGGACCAGGGCACCGCCCTGACCCAGTGCTCGCAGGTGGCCGGCAAGAGCTCGGTGGACTACACCGAGATCGACGGTGCCCCCACCGACAACAACGCCACCCTGTTCGCCCAGGGCTACAACAGCGTGCTCAGCACCCAGTCCGGCTGGACCAAGCTCGACGAGCAGACCGGCCAGTGGAGCGCCGCGACCGCCGCGACCGTCTTCGCCCAGCAGCTGGGCAAGTACGGCAGCAAGATCGGCGCCGTGATGGTGGCCAACGACACGATGGCGCAGTCGGTCATCAACATCCTGAAGCAGCAGGGCCTGGCGGGCCAGGTGGCGGTGTCCGGGCAGGACGCCACCCCGGGCGGCCTGGACAACATCATGGCCGGCACCCAGTGCTTCTCGATCTACAAGCCGGTTGCCGGTGAGGCCGACGTCGCGATCAAGTTGGCCTCGGAGATCCTGGCCGGCCAGAAGCCGTCCGCGCCGACCACGGTGACCGACCCGTCCGACGGCTCCAAGGTCCCCGCGTTCCTCGCCACCCCGATCGTGATCACCAAGGCCAACGTGGCCAAGCCGGTCACCGACGGCTATGAGACCGCCGCCTCGGTCTGTGGCGCCTCGGCCGCGATCGCGAAGCTCTGCAACGCCAACGGTATCGCCTACACCTACACCGGTAGCTGATCCGCGTACCGACTGACTGATACAGAGTTCTGATCTTCCCGCTCCCGGCAGGCTCCCGCCTGGGCCCGCCGGGAGCGGGAATCACCCTGACAGCGGTACGCCGCGACATCCAGCTATACCAAGGAGTTGACCGACGTGAGCGTGGACGCAGTTCCCGGTCGCGCTGCCGAGCCGATCCTGCGGCTGCGCGGCATCGAAAAGTCCTTCGGCCCGGTGCACGTACTACGAAGCGTGGACTTCACCGCCTATCCGGGCGAGGTGACCGCGCTCGTCGGAGACAACGGCGCGGGTAAGTCCACCCTGGTCAAGTGCATCGGTGGCACCTACTCGATCGACAGCGGCGAGTATCTGTACAAGGGCCAGCAGGTGCACGTGCACACGCCCCGCGCCGCCTCGGCACTCGGCATCGAGATCGTCTACCAGGACCTCGCCCTGTGCGAGAACCTCGACATCGTCCAGAACATGTTCCTCGGCCGCGAGGAGGTGGACGGCCGCCGCGCCCTGGACGAGAACAAGATGGAGCGCATGGCGAGCCAGACCCTGGCCTCGCTGTCCGTGCGTACGGTCAAGTCGGTACGCCAGAAGGTGGCGAGCCTGTCCGGCGGTCAGCGCCAGACTGTGGCGATCGCCAAGGCCGTGCTGTGGAACTCGGAGCTCGTCATCCTCGACGAGCCCACCGCCGCGCTCGGCGTGGCGCAGACCGCGCAGGTGCTCGACCTGGTCCGGCGCCTGGCCGACCAGGGCCTCGCGGTCATCCTGATCTCGCACAACATGAACGACGTGCTCCAGGTCGCCGACAACATCGCGGTGCTCTACCTGGGCCAGATGGCCGCACAGGTCCAGCGGAGCGAGGTCAACCACACCCAGATCGTCGAGCTGATCACCGCGGGCCGCTCCGGCGACCTCGGTCTGACCGGCTCCGCGGTCGGCGTCGGAAACGGAGCCACGGCATGAGCAGCGATTCCCTCACCCAGCCCCGGGCCGACCACAGCCGGCCGCAGAACCCGGGCGGCGGTGCGCGCGACTACGCGCTCGACTACATACGCCGGGTACGCGGCGGCGAGATGGGCTCGATCCCGGGCATCATCGGCCTCGTCGTACTCGCGATCTTCTTCTCCATTCTCAAGGGCGGCTTCCTCGATGCGTACAACGTCGAGAACATGGTCGTCTACGGCGCACCCACCATCGTCATGGCGATGGGCCTGATCTTCGTCCTGCTGCTCGGCGAGATCGACCTGTCCGCGGGCACCGCCGGCGGCGTGTGCGCGGTGCTCGCCGCGGTGGAGATGGTCCGCCACCAGATGAACTGGGTGCTCGCGGTCCTGCTCGCCGCCCTGCTGGGCGCGATCATCGGCATGATCATCGGCTGGCTGCGGGCGAGGGTCGGCATCCCCTCCTTCGTCATCACCCTGGCCGCGTTCCTCTCCTTCCAGGGCGTGACCATCATCATGGTCGGCAACAGCGGCTCGATCCTGCTGCCGGACAGCCAGAAGACGCTGCTCGCCCTGACCAGCGCGAGCACCAACGACTACATGCCGATCTGGGCCGGCTGGGCCATGCTCGCGATCGTCGTGGTCGGATACGCCGCGGTCAAGCTGCGCGGCGTGAGCAAGCGCATGGCCGAGAACCTCGCGGTCGAGCCGTACTCGATCGCGATGGCCAAGGTGGCCGCGCTGGCGGTGCTGGGCGCCGGGTTCATCTACTACATGGGCTACAACCGCATCGTCGGCGTCGCCCGCAGCAGCTTCTACGGCACCCTGACGTCCGAGGGCGTGCCGTGGATCGTCCCGGTCGTCCTGGTCCTGCTGTTCGGCGGCACCTACCTGCTCAACCGCACCCGTTACGGCCGGCACGTGTTCGCCGTCGGCGGCAACGAGGAGGCGGCCCGCCGCGCCGGTATCCGGGTGAACGCGATCCGCACCTCCGTGTTCGTCATCTGCTCGTTCATGGCGGCCCTGTCCGGCCTGATCTCGCTGTCCGTCTCGGCCGGTGTGGCCAACAACGCGGGCGGCGGCAACACCCTGCTGCTCGCCGTGGGCGCGGCCGTCATCGGCGGCACCTCGCTGTTCGGCGGACGCGGCCGGATCATCGACGCGGTGGTCGGCGGCCTGGTCGTGGAGATCATCTCCTGGGGCATGGGCGACCTGATCACCGGCACCAACGCCCCCGGCTGGCAGGAGGTCGTCACCGGCCTCGTGCTGCTGCTCGCGGCCGGCTTCGACGCCATCTCCCGCAAGGCGGGCTCGACCCAGGGCTGAGTGGGTACCGCGCCAGGGCGGACGGATCGAACGCGTCGACCTCGACAGGAACGGATACAGGCACGATGACCGCAGCCGGAACGGCGGGGTCGACGCAGGACGAGGTGCGCCGGCACAACGTCTCGACCCTGCTGCGCTACGTCCACGTGCACGGGCCCACCTCCCGGGCCGAGCTGACCACCGTGATGCAGCTCAACCGCTCCACCATCGGAGCCCTCACGGCGGATCTGACCCAGGTCGGCCTGGTCCGGGAGCAGGTCCCGGCCAGGTCGGCCGGCTCGGGAGCGGGTCGGCCGTCGCTGGTGGTGTGTCCGCGCCCGGAGCGGGTGTACGTGTTCGCCTACGACATCGGCGTGGACTACCTGATCGCGGCGAGGGTCGGCCTGGGCGGATCGATCCTCGACCGCAGGGAACTGCATCGCCTGCGCGGTGACTACGCCCTGGAGGACGTGACCGCGCACCTGGCCAGGTTCACCGCGGAGATGCTGGGCCGGGCCGAGCCCGGCTCAGTGTGTGTCGGGGTGGGTGTGGCCATCGCGGCGCTGGTGCGCGAGAACGACGGCCAGGTCCGCTACGCCCCCAACCTCGGCTGGGTGGACGAGCCCCTGGGCACCATGCTCGCCGACATGCTCGGCGCCCACGGCGTCCGCGCCAAGATCGCCGTGGCGAACGACGCGGACCTCGGCGCCCTGGCCGAAACCGTCCGCGGAGCCGCCTCAGGCTCCGACGACGCCGTCTACCTCACCGGCGAAGTGGGCGTGGGCGCCGGCATCATCGTCGGCGGCAAACCCCTGCGCGGCGCCGGCGGCTACGGCGGCGAAATCGGCCACACCGTGGTCAATCCAGCAGGCAGGCTGTGCCGGTGCGGGGCAAGGGGCTGCTGGGAAACCGAGATCGGCGAGAAGGCCATCCTCGACGCCGCAGGCCACCCCGACGGCCCCAGGTCCACAGTATCCGCCGTGGTCGCAGCGGCAGCCGGAGGCGACCCCAGAGCCCTCGCCGCCATGCGCCACGTAGGGGAGTGGCTCGGCATCGGCGTGGGCAACGTCGTGAACATCTTCAACCCCGAAGTAGTCATCTTCGGCGGCCTGCTCCGCGACGTCTTCCCCGCCGTCGAGCAGCAACTGCGCACCACCCTGGCCACCACCGGCTTAGCCGCCCCCCGCGAACAAGTCCGCCTCGTCAC
>NZ_JAGSOG010000250.1 GCF_018139695.1 Actinospica durhamensis
CGGAAGCTAAGCCCGCCAGCGCCGATGGTACTGCCAGGGAGACCTGGTGGGAGAGTAGGACGCCGCCGCACTCACCGTGAAACCCGTAGGCCCCCGACCAGCAATGGTCAGGGGCCTACAGGCGTTTATGCGGACATACGGAAACAGCGTCGGGCCCCACATGCGGACATCCGGGAACAGCGTCAGGCCCCACAGGCAGGCCGTATAAACAAGCCCCACAAACGCGTGATCCCCCGCTGCCGGCTTCGCGCCGGCTGCGGGGGATCACGCCCTTCTGGGGCTGTGCAGAGCCTGGGGTGTTCCCTCGGCTTAGTCCTCGTCCTCGTCCAGCAGCTCTTCCTCGTCGAGGTCCGAGTCGGAGAAGTCGGTGTCGAAGTTGACCGCACGGCGGGCGTCGGGGTCGAGCACGCCCCATTCGATCAGCAGGTCGACCAGCACGGACGGCTGCAGGTCGAAGATGACCGAGAGCGTGCGCAGGTCGTCCTGGCGGATGGAGAGCACCCGGCCGTTGTAGTCGCCGCGCTGGCTCTGGATGGCGGCGACGTAGCGCAGCAGCGGGGCGGCCTTGTCCTCGCCCAGGTTCTGCAGCACCTCAAGGTTGAGCATGAGCTTCGGCGGCAGCTCGGCCGCGGCGTTGGGGCTGCCGCCCGGCAGGAGCTCGTGCACCGGCACACCGTAGAAGTGCGCCAGCTCGGCCAGACGCTGCACCGTCACGGCGCGGTCGCCGCGCTCGTAGGAGCCGACGACGACAGCCTTCCAGCGACCCTGGGACTTCTGCTCGACACCGTGCAGCGAAAGACCCTGCTGGGTCCTGATCGCGCGGAGCCGGGCGCCCAGCGCCTTGGCGTACTCGGTAGACATAGGATCTCCCCATCGAAGGCTCATGGTGGTTCGCGGTCAGCCATCCCGGCGACCTTGACGGATGTTACGCAGAGTAACCTACCTTCGTCAAGGCAGCAGGTCATCTGATGACCGGCGTTTCTATATCTGACAGCTTATGTCACGATCAATGTGCTCTCGCACCCGCCTCCCTGGCTGAAACCCGTCGTCCACGACGTGCCTCGGCAGTGCGGTGGGGTACCGGTCGCCGGCGTTTGGCGCAATCGGGGGGCGCTCTTGACGGGGTTTTGACCCGTGGACACGTGTGATCACTCGCCCTGATAGGGTGGAGCGCGTCCGACGTCCTTTAAGTCCTGTCCTGTGAGGCAGGGAAGGGGGTCTGCTTCGGCATGACCGATGTGACCGTACCCACCGCGGCCGAGAACGCCGCCTCCGGGCTGCGCGCTCCGGCTCCCATGCGAGCCGTGCTCGACGCGGCCGCCGTGCAGCGGGCGTTGACCCGCATAGCGCACGAGATCCTCGAACGAACCCAGGGCGCCGACGACGCGGTGCTGCTCGGCATCCCCACCCGCGGCGCGCACCTGGCCGCCCGCCTGGCCCGGCAGATCGCCGAGGTCGAGGGGCGCACGCTGCCGCACGGCACCCTCGACGTCACCATGTACCGCGACGACCTGCGCCTGCGGCCCGCCCGCACGCTGGGCCACACCGAGATCCCGGACGGCGGCGTGGACGGCAAGCTCGTGGTGCTGGTCGACGACGTGCTCTTCTCCGGCCGCACCATCCGCGCCGCGCTCGACGCGCTGGCCGATCTCGGCCGGCCCCGCGCCGTGCAGCTCGCCGTCCTGGTCGACCGCGGCCACCGGGAACTGCCCATCCGCGCCGACTACGTCGGCAAGAACCTGCCCACCGCGCAGCGTGAAACGGTCCAGGTCCGCCTGGCCGAGATCGACCGCGAGGACGCGGTGCTGCTCGGCACCAAGCCGGAGCGGGAGGCGGGCCGATGAGCGCCGGACCCCGCAGGCACCTGCTGTCCACCGCCGACCTCTCGGCCGAGGACGCCATGCTGATCCTGGACACCGCGGCCGAGTTCGCCCGGCTGGCCGACCGTCCGATCAAGAAGCTGCCGACGCTGCGCGGCCGCACCGTGGTGAACCTCTTCTACGAGGACTCCACCCGCACCCGGATCTCCTTCGAGACCGCGGCCAAGCGGCTGAGCGCGGACGTGATCAACTTCTCCGCCAAGGGTTCGAGCGTGTCCAAGGGCGAGTCGCTCAAGGACACCGCGCTCACCCTCGAGGCCATGGGCGCCGACGCCGTGGTCGTGCGGCACTGGGCCTCCGGCGGCGCGCACCGGCTGGCCCACGCCGGCTGGATCCGCAGCGCCGTGGTCAACGCCGGCGACGGCACCCACGAGCACCCGACCCAGGCCCTGCTCGACGCCTACACCCTGCGCGCGCGCCTCGGCGGGCTCGAGGGACGCCGCGTGACCGTCGTCGGCGACGTGCTGCACAGCCGGGTGGCCCGCTCCAACGTGCGGCTGCTCGCCACGCTCGGCGCCGAGGTCACCCTGGTGGCCCCGCCCACGCTGATGCCGTTCGGCGTCGAGGGCTGGCCCTGCTCGTCCTCCTACGCGCTCGACCCGGTGCTGCCCAAGAGCGACGCCGTGATGATGCTGCGGGTGCAGCGCGAGCGGATGGACCAGGCCTTCTTCCCGACCGAGCGCGAGTACTCGCGCCGCTACGGGATGCACGCCGACCGCATGGCCCAACTGCCCGAGCACGCCGTGGTCATGCACCCGGGACCGATGAACCGCGGTCTTGAGATCTCCGCCGAAGTGGCCGACTCGGCCCGTTCCACCGTCACCGAGCAGGTCGCCAACGGCGTCTCGGTCCGCATGGCGGTGCTCTATCTGCTGCTCGGCGGCAGCGAACCGGCGATCGGCACCGAGGACGAAGGAGAGCGGCGATGACGAACTGGACCATCAAGGGGGCGAGCCCGCTCGGCGGCCCGGCGCGCGACCTGTACGTGCGCGAGGGCCGGATCGCCGAGGCGCCCGCGCCGGACGCCACCGTGATCGACGCGGCCGGCCTGATCGCCCTGCCCGGCCTGGTCGACCTGCACACCCACCTGCGCGAGCCCGGCCGCGAGGACGCCGAGACCGTGCTCTCCGGCAGCCGCGCCGCCGCGGCCGGCGGCTTCACCGCCGTGCACGCCATGGCCAACACCGACCCGGTGGCCGACACCGCGGGCGTGGTCGAGCAGGTCTGGCGGCTCGGGCGCGAGGCCGGTTACTGCGACGTGCAGCCGGTCGGCGCCGTCACCGTCGGGATCGCCGGCGAGCGCCTGGCCGAGCTCGGTGCGATGGCCGAGAGCGCGGCCCGGGTCCGGATCTTCTCGGACGACGGCCACTGTGTCTCGGACGCCGCGCTGATGCGCCGTGCGCTGGAGTACGTCAAGGCTTTCGGCGGCGTCGTCGCGCAGCACGCGCAGGAGCCGCGGCTGACCGAGGGCGCGCAGATGAACGAGGGCGAGCTGTCCGACGTGCTCGGCCTGCGCGGCTGGCCCGCGGTCGCCGAGGAGGCGATCATCGCGCGCGACGTCCTGCTCGCCGCGCACACCGGCTCCCGCCTGCACGTGTGCCACCTGTCCACGGCCGGCTCGGTCGAGATCGTGCGCTGGGCCAAGTCCAAGGGCTACCCGGTCACCGCCGAGGTCACCCCGCACCACCTGCTGCTGACCGAGGACCTGGTGCGCGGCTACGACCCGGTGTACAAGGTCAACCCGCCGCTGCGCAGCAAGGACGACGTCGAGGCCGTACGCGCGGGTCTGGCCGACGGCGCCATCGACGTCGTCGCCACCGACCACGCCCCGCATCCGGTCGAGGCCAAGGACTGCGAGTGGGCCGTGGCGGCCATGGGCATGCTGGGTCTGGAGACGGCCCTGTCCGTGGTGCAGCAGACCATGGTGGCCACCGGCCTGCTGGACTGGGCCGGCGTGGCCGACCGGATGTCCGTGCGCGCCGCCCGGATCGGCCAGCTCGAGGAGCACGGCCGCCCGCTCGAGGTGGGCGAACCGGCCAACCTCACCCTGCTCGACCCGGCCGCTGCCCGGGTGATCGAGCCCGCGAGCCTGCACTCGCGCTCGCGCAACACGCCCTTCGCTGGGCTCGAACTGCCCGGCGCCGTCCACGCGACCCTGTTGCGCGGAACGGCGACGGTGCTCGACGGAAAGGTGGTGGATCGGTGAGCGCTCTGACCACCGCGTCCGCGTCCGTGCTCGCCTCGGGTGAGCACAGTGCCCCGGTGACGCAGCTCGCCGCGCGCCTCGGACTGACCGTGCTGCTGCTCGCGGTGTTCGGCGGGCTGTGCGCGCTGATGTGGCGCGGCTACCAGCGCCGGGCCGCGCGCCAGTCCGACCTGCCCGCGCCCGCCTCCGTCGCGCCGAGCCCGCTGGACCCGGCCGCCGGCGTCGAGGGCGTCTACGGCTCGACCACCACCCACGGCGACTGGCTCGACCGGATCGCCGTGCACGGGCTCGGCGTACGCAGCAACGCCTGGGTCTCGGTCACCGGCGAGGGAGTCTTCTTCGCCCGCGAGGCCGCACCCGACCTGTTCATCCCGGCCGCGGACCTGGTCAGCGCCGAACTCGCCCCGGGCATCGCCGGGAAGGTGACCGGCGGCACCGGCGTCGTCCTGGTGACCTGGCGGCTGGGGGAGCGGACCCTGGACACCGGCTTCCACCCGCGGGCCAAGGCCGAGCGTGAAGTGCTCGTCGACGCGATCAACGCCCTGAGCAAGGAAGGAGCGTCCGCGTGACCAGCGAGACGCACGCCCCGCACCACCGCGAGGAGGCCGTACTCGTCCTCGAGGACGGCCGCAGCTTCCGCGGCGAGGCCTACGGCGCCGTGGGCGAGACCTACGGCGAGGCCGTCTTCTCCACCGGCATGACCGGCTACCAGGAGACGCTCACCGACCCGTCCTACTGCGGGCAGGTCGTGGTGATGACCTCCCCGCACGTCGGCAACACCGGCGTGAACGACGAGGACGCCGAGTCCCGCCGCCCCGGCGCCGACTCCGGCCGGATCTGGGTGTCCGGCTACGTCGTGCGCGACCCGGCCCGCCGCCCCTCCAACTGGCGCTCGCGCCGCGGCCTCGACGAGGAGCTGCGCACCCAGGGCATCGTCGGCATCAGCGGCATCGACACCCGCGCCCTGACCCGCCACCTGCGCGAGCGCGGGGCCATGCGGGTGGGCATCTTCTCCGGGGTCTCCGCCCAGGCCGACCCGTCCGCGCTGGTGCAGCGGGTGCTGGCCAGCCCGGAGATGGCCGGGGCCGACTTCGTGGGCGAGGTCACCACGGCCGAGCCGTACGTCATCGAGCCCGTCGGCACGCACAAGTTCACCGTCGCGGCGATCGACCTCGGTATCAAGACCATGACGCCCGAGCGGATGGCCGAGCGCGGTATCCGGGTGCACGTGCTGCCCGGAGACGCCACCCTCGAGCAGGTGCTCGCACTGCGCCCGGACGGGGTGTTCTTCTCCAACGGCCCGGGCGACCCGGCCACCGCGCACGGACCGGTCGCGCTGGTCCAGGGCCTGCTCGAGCGGCGCACGCCGGTGTTCGGCATCTGCTTCGGCAACCAGATCCTCGGCCGCGCCCTCGGCTTCGGCACCTACAAGCTCAAGTACGGCCACCGCGGCATCAACCAGCCCGTGCAGGACCGCCTGACCGGCAAGGTCGAGGTCACCGCGCACAACCACGGCTTCGCCGTGGACGCCCCGGCCGACCGCGTCTCCGAGACCCCCTACGGCCGGGTCGAGGTCAGCCACGTCAACCTCAACGACGGCGTGGTCGAGGGCCTGCGCGCCCTGGACGTGCCCGCGTTCTCGGTGCAGTACCACCCCGAGGCGGCGGCAGGACCGCACGACGCGGCCTACCTGTTCGACCGTTTCACCGACCTGATGACCCAGCACCGGAACGACCCGGCGCACAACGAGCACCGGAAGGACGGGGCCTGATGCCGCGGCGGGAAGATCTCAAGTCGGTACTGGTGATCGGTTCTGGCCCGATCGTCATCGGCCAGGCCTGCGAGTTCGACTACTCGGGCACCCAGGCCTGCCGCGTACTCAAGGCCGAGGGCCTGCGCGTGGTGCTGGTGAACTCGAACCCGGCCACCATCATGACCGACCCCGAATTCGCCGACGCCACCTACGTCGAGCCGATCACCCCGGAGTTCGTCGAGAAGATCATCGCCAAGGAGCGCCCGGACGCCCTGCTGCCCACCCTCGGCGGGCAGACCGCGCTCAACACCGCGGTCTCGCTGGCCAAGGCCGGTGTGCTGGAGAAGTACGGGGTCGAGCTCATCGGCGCCGATATCGAGGCGATCGAGCGCGGCGAGGACCGGGAGAAGTTCAAGGGCATCGTCGCGCAGGTGGGCGCCGAGTCCGCCCGCTCGGTGATCTGCCACTCCATGGACGACTGCCTGGCCGCGGTCGAGCGCCTCGGCGGCTACCCCGTCGTGGTGCGCCCGTCCTTCACCATGGGCGGCGCGGGCTCCGGCTTCGCGCACGACGAGAAGGACCTGCGCCGCATCGCCGGCACCGGCCTGCAGCTCTCGCCCACCACCGAGGTGCTCCTGGAGGAGTCCATCCTCGGCTGGAAGGAGTACGAGCTCGAACTCATGCGGGACCGCGCCGACAACGTCGTGGTGGTCTGCTCGATCGAGAACCTCGACCCGATGGGCGTGCACACCGGCGACTCGATCACCGTCGCCCCGTCGATGACGCTGACCGACCGCGAGTACCAGCGGCTGCGCGACATCGGCATCGACATCATCCGGGCCGTGGGCGTGGACACCGGCGGCTGCAACATCCAGTTCGCGGTCAACCCGGACGACGGCCGGATCATCGTGATCGAGATGAACCCGCGCGTCTCGCGCTCCTCCGCGCTCGCGTCCAAGGCCACCGGCTTCCCGATCGCGAAGATCGCCGCGCGCCTGGCCGTCGGCTACACCCTGGACGAGATCCCGAACGACATCACCCGCGAGACCCCGGCCTCGTTCGAGCCGACCCTCGACTACGTCGTGGTGAAGGTCCCGCGCTTCGCCTTCGAGAAGTTCCCGCTCGCCGACGCGTCGCTCACCACGACCATGAAGTCGGTCGGCGAGGCGATGGCGATCGGACGCAACTTCCCCGAGGCGCTGCAGAAGGCGCTGCGCTCGCTGGAGAAGAAGGGCTCGGAGTTCTCCTTCGCCGGTCAGGCCGACGCCGGCGAGAAGGCCGCCCTGCTGGCCAAGTCCGCGATCCCCACCGACGGCCGGATCAACACCGTCATGGAAGCCCTGCGCGCAGGCGCGAGCCTCGAAGAGGTCTTCGACGCCACCAAGATCGACCCCTGGTTCATCGACCAGTTCCAGCTCATCCACGAGGTGGCGCAGGAAATCGCGGCCGCCCCGGACCTCACCGAGGCGCTGCTGCGCCGGGCCAAGCGCTACGGCTTCTCGGACACGCAGATCGCCGAGATCCGCAGCATGGACGAGGCCGTCGTGCGGGCGGTGCGCCACGCGCTGGGCGTGCGGCCGGTGTACAAGACCGTCGACACCTGCGCGGCCGAGTTCGCCGCGGCCACCCCGTACCACTACTCCTCCTACGACGAGGAGACCGAGGTCGCCCCGCGCGAGCGGCCCGCCGTGCTGATCCTGGGCTCCGGCCCGAACCGGATCGGCCAGGGCGTGGAGTTCGACTACTCCTGCGTGCACGCCTCCTTCGCGCTGCGCGAGGCCGGCTACGAGACCGTCATGGTCAACTGCAACCCGGAGACCGTCTCCACCGACTACGACACCTCCGACCGGCTCTACTTCGAGCCGCTCACCCTGGAGGACGTGCTCGAGGTCTTCCACGCCGAGTCCCAGGCCGGACCGGTCGCGGGCGTGATCGTGCAGCTCGGCGGCCAGACCCCGCTGGGCCTGGCGCAGCGGCTCAAGGACGCGGGCGTGCCGATCGTGGGCACCAGCCCCGAGGCCATCCACCTCGCCGAGGAGCGCGGCGCGTTCGGGCGGGTGCTGGAAGAAGCCGGGCTCAACGCCCCGAAGCACGGCACCGCGTTCTCGTTCCACCAGGCCAAGGGCATCGCGGACGAGATCGGCTACCCGGTGCTGGTGCGTCCGAGCTACGTGCTCGGCGGGCGCGGCATGGAGATCGTGTACGACGAGCCCTCGCTCGCCTCGTACCTCGAGCGCCACGCCGGCCTGATCTCCGAGCACCCGGTGCTGGTGGACCGCTTCCTCGACGACGCCATCGAGATCGACGTCGACGCCCTGTTCGACGGCGAGGAGCTCTACCTCGGCGGCGTCATGGAGCACATCGAGGAGGCCGGCATCCACTCCGGCGACTCCGCCTGCGCGCTGCCGCCGATCACCCTCGGCAGCCACGACATCAAGCGGCTGCGCGCCTCCACCGAGCTGATCGCACGCGGCGTCGGAGTACGCGGGCTGATCAACATCCAGTTCGCGCTCGCCGGGGACATCCTCTACGTCCTCGAGGCCAACCCGCGCGCCTCGCGCACCGTCCCGTTCGTGTCCAAGGCCACGGCGGTGCCGCTGGCCAAGGCGGCCGCCCGCATCTCCCTCGGCGCCACGATCGCCGACCTGCGCGCCGAGGGCCTGCTCCCGGTCGTCGGCGACGGCGGCACGCTGCCGCTGGACGCGCCGATCGCGGTCAAGGAGGCCGTGATGCCGTGGTCGCGCTTCCGCACCCCCGACGGCCAAGGCGTGGACGTGGTGCTCGGCCCGGAGATGAAGTCCACCGGCGAGGTCATGGGCATCGACGCCGACTTCGGCACCGCGTTCGCCAAGTCCCAGGCCGGCGCCTACGGTGCACTGCCGACCAAGGGCCGGGTGTTCGTCTCCGTGGCCAACCGGGACAAGCGCTCCATGATCTTCCCGGTCAAGGTGCTCGCCGACCTCGGCTTCGAGATCCTGGCCACCGAGGGCACCGCGGAAGTGCTGCGCCGCAACGGCATCCTCGCCACGCAGGTGCGCAAGCAGTACGAGGGCACCGGACCGGCGGGTGAGCCCACCATCGTGCAGCGGATCCTGGCCGGCGAAGTCGACCTGATCATCAACACCCCCTACGGCGTCGGCCCCCGTCTGGACGGCTACGACATCCGCACCGCGGCCGTCTCGACCGGCAAGCCCTGCATCACCACGGTCCAGGGCCTCGCCGCCGCAGTCCAGGGCATCGAGGCGCAGCTGCGCGGCGAAATCGGCGTCGGCTCGCTGCAGGAGCACGCCAAGCGCCTCCAGGCGCATCGTGACGGCGAGGCCGGCGTCGGCTCGGCGCGGGCAGGCCGCGATGGCGCGATCGGCGTCGATTCCTCGCAGCCCGGCCGCCGTGATGGCGGGGTCGGCGGCGCTTCGCACGGTGGCGAGATCACCCCCGACTCGCCGCAGGCGCACCACGACGGAGCGGTGTGATGCTGTATCAGGCCCTCTTCCGGGCCGTGTTCTCCAAGATGGACCCGGAGCGCGCCCACCACCTCGGGTTCGGCGCGATCCGGGCCACCGCGGCGATCCCCGGCGCGGCCCCGGCACTGCGGTCCGTCCTCGGCCCCCGCGACCCGGCGCTCGCCGTCAAGGCGCTGGGGCTGGAGTTCCCCGGCCCCTTCGGCCTGGCCGCCGGCTTCGACAAGAACGCCGTCGGCATCGACGGCCTGGCCGCACTCGGCTTCGCCTTCGTCGAGGTGGGCACGGTCACCGGCAGGCCCCAGCCCGGCAACGAAGCCCCCCGGCTGTTCCGGCTGACGCAGGATCGCTGCCTGATCAACCGGATGGGCTTCAACAACGACGGCGCCGACGCCGTAGCCGACCGCCTCGCCCGCCGAGCCGAGAAGCTCCGAGGCCGGCGCCGCCCCGACCCCGTGATCGTCGGCGTGAACATCGGCAAGACGAAGCTGGTCCCCGAGCAGGAGGCCATCGCAGACTACGTGCACTCCGCCACCGCGCTCGCCCCGTACGCCGACTACCTGACGGTCAACGTCTCCTCCCCGAACACCCCCGGCCTGCGCAACCTCCAGGCCGTGGAGGTGCTCAGGCCCCTGCTGCTCGCAGTGAGGGAAGCAGCGAACCAAGCAGTCCCCGACCGCCACGTCCCACTCCTGGTCAAGATCGCCCCCGACCTAGCCGACGAAGACGTGACGGCAGTAGCCGACCTGGCCGTAGAGATCGGCCTAGACGGAATCATCGCCACCAACACCACCATCTCCCGCGAAGGCCTAGCCACCCCCCGCCCCGAAGTAGAAGCCCGCGGCGCAGGCGGCCTATCCGGCCCAGTCCTGCGCCCCCGCGCCCTCGAAGTACTGCGCGCCCTGCGCACCAGGGTCGGCCCCGAGATGACGCTCATCGGCGTAGGCGGCATCACCACCGCAGCCGACGCCCAGGAATTCCTCGACGCCGGCGCAACCCTGCTGCAGGGCTACACCGGCTTCATCTACCAGGGCCCCTTCTGGGCCCGCCGAATCCACCGCGGCCTGAGTCGTGGGCGGGGACGGGGACGGGGACGCGGGCTCGGGCACGAACATGGGCACGGGCACGGGGTTGATCAGGGCCATCAGGGCCGTGGTGGTAACGATGGTCGTGGGGATAGTACGTCCGGGGCTTCGCAGTGACTATGCGGCCGACGATGGCGGTGGCCGCACATCCGGCTGCCGCTGGGATCACGCGTCCGCACGTCGCAACGGCCTCACACCTGCGCGTCGCACTGACCTCACGCCCGCAGGCCGCAGTGACCTCGCGCCCGTGGGTCTCACCGACCGCACATCCGGTGGACAGTGGTGACTTTCCGCAGGGCAGCCACGGGATTTCACGCCGGCAGGCTACAACGAATGCATATCCGGCGAGCAGCGGCGCCCTCACGCCGGGTGGTCACCGGACCTCGCGCCTGCAGGCTGCAGTGAGCACATATGCGGTGAACTGCGGTGACCTCACATCGGGTGGTCGCCGGGCCTCGCGCCTGCGGGTCGCAGTGGGCGCATATCCGGTGGGCAGCGGCGTCCTCACGCCGGGTGGTCGCCGGGCCTCGCGCCGCCTGCATGCCGCACCGACCTCACACCCGCAGGCCGTGTCGACCTCACGCCGGGGTAGCGCAGTGACCTCGCACCACAACATTGGGAACCTTGGGAGGACGCAGTGACCACGACGGATCATCACTCGACCACGCAGCCCGGCCCGCTGCCGCGCCCCGAGGACACCTTCGGCGCACGGCTGCGCAAGGCCATGGACACTCGTGGCCCGCTGTGTGTCGGCATCGACCCGCACGCGGCGCTGCTCGGCGCGTGGAGCCTGCCGGACTCCGTGGCCGGGCTCGAGCGCTTCGCCCTGACCGTGGTCGAGGCGCTGGCCGACCGCATCGCCGTACTCAAGCCGCAGTCCTCGTTCTTCGAGCGCTTCGGCTCAGCCGGCATCGCTGTGCTCGAACGCACCATCGCCGAGGCGCGCGCCGCCGGAGCGCTGGTGATCCTCGACGCCAAGCGCGGCGACATCGGCTCCACGGTCGAGGCTTACGCGGACGCGTACCTGGACCCGTCATCCCCGCTGTTCGCCGACGCCGTGACGGTCTCGCCGTACCTGGGCTTCGGTGCCCTCGAACCGTTCCTCGGCGCCGCCGAGCGCAATGGTTGCGGTGTCTTCGTGCTCGCCTTCACCTCCAATCCCGAGGGCGCCTCAGTACAGCGCGCAGTGACTCCCGACGGCACGGCCGTGGGCGCCGCAATCCTGGCCCAGGCCGCCGAGCGCAACGGCACGGCCGTGCCGATGGGCCCCGTCGGCGCAGTCATCGGCGCCACACTCACCGACCCGATCCCGTTCGACCTCGCAAGCCTCAACGGCGCCCTGCTCGCCCCCGGCCTCGGTGCCCAGGGCGCGACCCCGCAGGACCTGCGCGCCGTCTTCGGCGACGCACTGGCCAACGTCGTCCCGTCCATGTCACGCGAAGTCCTGCGCCACGGCCCCGACGTCCCCGTCCTGCGCCGCGTCGCCCGCCAAGCCGTGAAGGACTGCCGCATCGCCCTCGGCTACGCCTTCCCAGACCACTGACGCTCGACGTCATAGTGAGCGAACGCCCACCCGCCGTATGAACCGGCTGGAAAACGGACCGAGAGCACTAACGCGCCTCCTGCCCAGCGACCTGCCCGGTGAGCGCACTCGGCAACCGACGCTCGCTATCCCAGCAAGCTGACTGGTGAACGAGCCGGCGGTTGAACTCGCGCCCGCTGCGTGGGCGTGCACGAGTCTCCCGCCCGGCGAACGGACCGAGCGGAACTGGCCCGCTCCTTCCAAGTGCGCTGCCTGGTGAGCGCACTTGGCGGACCAACGCTCGCTTTCCCAGCAAGTTGCCTGATACACGAGCCCGGCTGTTGGGCTCGCGCCCGCGCCCGCTGCGTGGGCGTGCACGAGTCTCCCGCCCGGCGAATGGACCGAGTCGCACTGACCCGCTCCTTCTCAGAGCGCTTCCAGGTGAGCGGACTCGGCGGACCAACGCTCGCCTTCCCCAGCAAGCTGGCTGGTGCACGAGCCCGGCGGTTGGACTCGCGCCCGTGCACGCCGCGTGGGCGCGCACGATCTGCCGCCTGCAGAACGGAATGCGACAGCTGCTGGAGCGCGTGCATGTCCGCGGCCATGCACGAGCCCGCGATGCTGGGTGTACGGCCGCGGGCTGCGCGCCGGCACGTGGCCCGCACCACCGCACGCCAGTTATCGCAGACCTGTCACCTCACCGTCGCTGTACCCGTTGCGGTCGCTGGTCGCTGGTCGCTGGTCGCTGGTCGCTGGTCGCCCGTCGCCCGTCGCCCGTCGCCCGTCGCCCGTCATCGGCCCCCCGT
>NZ_JAGSOG010000251.1 GCF_018139695.1 Actinospica durhamensis
TGGCGGCGGGGCGGCAGGCGGCGGCGTACGACGCGGATGCCGAGCAGGGCGCGCCGCGCATCAGCTTCCAGCCCTCTGATCTGCGCACCGCGGTGCGGCGGGACCGGGAGGGCAACCTGGTGCTGTTCGCCGTGGACGCCTCCGGGTCGATGGCCGCGCGCTCGCGGATGGCCGCGGTCAAGGGCGCGGTGCTCTCGCTGCTGCTCGACGCGTATCAGCGCCGCGACAAGGTCGGGCTGATCACCTTCCGCGGCTCGTCCGCGACGCTCGCGCTGCCGCCGACCGGCTCGGTCGAGGCCGCGGCCGCCCGGCTCGCCTCGCTGCCCACCGGCGGGCGTACGCCGCTGGCCTCGGGACTGCTCCTGTGCCACACCGTCGTGCAGCGCGAGCGGCTGCGCGATCCGCGGCGGCGCGCGCTGGTGGTGCTGGTGACGGACGGTCGGGCGACGGGGTCCGCCTCGGCGCTGGCGGACGCGCGCCGGGCCGCCGGACTGCTCGCCGCCACCGGCGTGACCTCGATCGTCGTGGACTGCGAAACCGGTCCGGTGCGGCTCGGGCTGGCCGCGGAGCTGGCCGGCGGGCTCGAGGGGGAGCACGTGCCGATGGCCTCGCTCTCCGCCGCCGCCCTGGACCACACCGTGCGGCGCGCCACCTCCTCGACCCCGGAGCCCCTGCGAAAGGCGGCCTGACCCGATGCCCCAGGGCAAGCCAGAACACGTCCCCGCCGACGGGCTGACCACCCGTCAGCGCCGCGCCCTGCCGCTGACGGTCGTGCACACGGGCCACGGCAAGGGCAAGACGACCGCGGCCTTCGGCCTGGCGCTGCGGGCCTGGAACGCGGGGTGGCCGATCGGGGTGTTCCAGTTCGTCAAGAGCGCCAAGTGGAAGATCGGCGAGGAGCCGGTGTTCAAGGCGCTCGGGGCGCTGCACGAGCAGACCGGGCAGGGCGCGCCGGTGGCCTGGCACAAGATGGGCGAGGGCTGGAGCTGGCTCCAGCAGGACCTCCATTCGGACCCCGAGCTGCAGGCGGACAACGCCCGGGCCGGGTGGGAGCAGATCAAGCGCGACTTCGCGGCCGAGACCTACCGGCTCTACCTGCTCGACGAGTTCACCTACCCGATGACCTGGGGCTGGGTGGACGTGGACGAGGTGGTCGAGGTGCTCCGGGCCCGGCCGGGGACGCAACACGTGGTGATCACCGGGCGCGACGCGGCGCCCACGCTGGTCGAGTACGCGGATCTGGTCACCGAGATGACCAAGGTCAAGCACCCGATGGACGCCGGGCGCAAGGGCCAGAAGGGCATCGAATGGTGACGGTGGCGACCGTGCCGCGGGTGCTGATCGCCGCCCCCGCCTCCGGGCACGGCAAGACGACCGTGGCCACCGGGCTGATCGCGGCGCTGGCGCGGCGCGGCCGGCGGGTGGCGCCGTTCAAGGTGGGCCCCGACTACATCGATCCGGGCTACCACGCGCTGGCCGCGGGCCGCCCGGGCCGGAACCTGGATCCGTTCCTGATCGGCGAGTGCCGGACGGTGGGCCTGTTCGGGTACGGCGCGGCGGGCGCGGACATCGCCGTGATCGAGGGCGTGATGGGCCTTTACGACGGCGCGGTGGGCCGGGGCGAGCTGGCCTCGAGCGCCCAGGTGGCCGCGTTGACCGGCGCGCCGGTGGTGCTGGTGGTGGACGCGACGGCGCAGGGCAGGTCGGTGGCCGCGCTGGTCGACGGCTTCCGCGGGTTCGACCGCCGGGTGCGCCTGGCCGGGGTCGTGCTCAACCGGGTGGGCTCGCCCCGGCACCGGGAGATCCTGGCGTCGGCGCTGGAGGAAATCGGCGTTCCGCTGCTCGGGGTCCTGCATCGCAGCGACGGGGCGGCGACCCCGTCCCGGCATCTCGGGCTGATCCCGGCGGCCGAGCGGGCGCCGGACGCGTTGGCCACGGTCGCGGCGCTGGCCGAGTTGGTCGAAACGCACCTCGACGTGGACCGGATCGAGCGGATCGCGGGGAGCGCGGCCCCGGTGACGGCCGAGGAGGCGTGGTCGCCGGAGTCGGTGCTGGCCGAACTCGGCGGACCGGTGCCGGCCGAGCGGCGTCCCGTGGTCGCGGTGGCCGGGGGCGCGGCGTTCACCTTCTCCTACGCCGAGCACGCCGAACTGCTCACCGCCGCCGGCGCCGAGGTCGTCGGCTTCGACCCGTTGCGCGACGAGGCGCTGCCGGAGGGCACGTCGGCGCTGGTCATCGGCGGCGGCTTCCCCGAGCTCTACGCGTCGCAGCTGGCTGAGAACAAGGCTCTGGTCGACGCGGTGCGGCGCTTCGCCGAGTCGGGCGGGGCGATCGCCGCGGAGTGCGCGGGCCTGCTGTACCTGGCGAAGCAGCTCGACGGCGTGCCGATGTGCGGGGTCGTGGACGCCGAGGCCCGGATGAGCAGCCGGCTGACGCTCGGCTACCGCGAGGCCGTGGCCGGTGCGGACTCGATCCTCGGCCCGGCCGGCACGCGGGTGAACGCGCACGAGTTCCATCGCACGGTGCTCACGCCCGGGTCCACCGAGCCGCCCGCGTGGTTCTGGCGCGGATCCGAGGGCGAGAAGGTCGCCGAGGGCTTCGCCGTCCGCCGCGTGCACGCCTCCTACCTGCACCTGCACTGGGCCGGCGCGCCGCAGATCCCGCGCCGCCTGGTCGCGGTGGCGGCCGGGCTGACGGCGGCCGGGACGGTGGGCGCCGCGTGACGGCCGTGACCAGGACCCTGATCGGCGTCGGTGTCGGCCCGGGCGATCCGGAGCAGCTGACGCTCAAGGCCCTGCGCGAGCTGCGCGGCGCCGACGTGGTCTTCGCCCCGTGTACGGACCCTGACCGGCTATCTCGGGCCGAGGAGGTCGTGCTCGCCGCGGCCCGGCTCACAGCGCGCCGGCTGGTGTTCGCGCTCGACGACCGCGGCGGGGTGACCGAGCAGCGCGAGGCCGCCTGGGACGCGGCGGCGCGCACGGTGGTGGGCGCCTTCGACCAGGGGGCGGCCCGGATCGCGTTCGTGACCCTGGGCGACCCCAACGTCTACTCGACCTTCGGATACCTCGCGCAGAGCGTGGCGCTGCTCGACCCCGGCGTACGGATCGAGACGGTCGCCGGGATCACCGCGATGCAGGACCTTGCGTCGCGGGCGGTCGTGCGGCTGGCCGAGGGGCGCGAGCCGCTGACGCTGGTGCCCGCGACGGCCGGCCTGGCCGAGGTCGCGGCGGCGCTCGCGGGCGGCGGCACGGTGGTGGTGTACAAGGGCGGCCGGTCGATGCGGGAGCTGGTGGAGCTGGCCGACGCGCACGGCCGGTCCGCGGACGCGGTGCTGGGGAGCGAACTCGGGCTGCCGGGGGAGCGGATAGTGCCCTTGCGCGAGTGGGACGAGGCACGCGCGTCCTATTTCACGACCCTGATCATCCCGGCGGCGCGAGGCGGCAGAGGAGCGGCGCTGTGAGCGAGCGGAACGAGCAGGACGCGCAGAAGGGACAGAAAGCCCGCGGCAAGGTCACCTTCATCGGTGCCGGTCCGGGCGCCGCGGACCTGATCACCCTGCGCGGGGCGCGGGCGATCGGCGCGGCCGACATCGTGATCTGGGCCTCGAGCCTGGTGCAGGCGGAGATCCTCGAGCACGCCCGGCCGGACGCGCTGACCGTGGACTCGGCCGCGCTGCCGATCGAGGGCGTGCTGCCGTACTACGAGCGGGCCGCGCGCGAGGGACTGCTGGTCGCGCGGGTGCACTCCGGCGATCCCTCGCTCTGGGGCGCCATCCAGGAGCAGTTGGAGCGGGCGCGCGAGCTGGGTCTGGAGACGGAGGTCGTCCCGGGCGTCTCGGCGTTCTCGGCGGTCGCGGCCCTCGCGCAGCGCGAGCTGACCGTGCCGGAGGTGGCCCAGTCGGTGATCCTGACCCGGCTCGAGGGCGGCAAGACGCCGATGCCCTCGGGCGAGACGATCCGCTCCTTCGCCGCGCACGGCACGACCATGGCCGTGTTCCTCTCCGCGGCGCGCTGCGCCAAGCTGGCCGAGGAGCTGCTGGCGGGCGGGTACGAGGCGGACACCCCGGTCATCGTCGCGTCCCGGGCCACCTGGCCGGACGGCGAACTGCTCGAGTGCACCGTGGGGACGATGGCCGAGCAGGTGCGGGCGCGCCGGCTGTGGAAGCACACGCTCTTCCTGGTCGGCCCGGCCCTGGCCGCGTCCGGGACCCGCTCGCACCTCTACCACCCGGGGCACTTCCACGAGCACCGCCGGGCCGATCCGCAGGCGCGCCGGGCGCTGCGGGCGCGATGAGCGCGGACGGGCTGCGCGAGCCCGACCTGCCGCGCACCATGAAGCAGCGCGACGGGCGGGCGCTGCGGACGGGCTGGACGACCGGCTCGTGCGCCACCGCCGCCGCGAAGGCCGCCGCGCTCGCGCTCGCCACCGGGGACCCGCAGCACGAGGTGGAGATCGCGCTGCCGGGCAAGGACGGCGCGTGGGCGCAGCGGGTCAGGTTCGCGGTCGAACGCTGCGACGTGCCGGGCGCCGGGCCCCGCGCGGGCATGGCCAAGGCCGAGGCGGTCGTGGTCAAGGACGCGGGCGACGACCCGGACGTGACCCACGGCGCGCACCTGACCGCGACCGCGACCTGGCGCGAGGCACCGGGTCTGGAGCTCGACGGCGGCGTGGGCGTGGGCGTGGTGACCAAACCGGGGCTCGGGCTCGAGGTCGGCGGCCCGGCGATCAACCCGGTGCCGCGCGCGATGATCGCCCGCGCGGTCGGGGAGGCCGTGGACCTCGACGCGCGCGGGGTACGGGTGGTGATCTCCGTGCCCGAGGGCGAGCTGATGGCGCGTAAGACCACCAACCGGCGGCTCGGGATCCTCGGCGGCATCTCGATCCTGGGCACCACCGGGATCGTGCGGCCGTTCTCCACGGCGGCGTGGCGGGCGTCGGTGGAGCAGGCGGTGAGTGTACTGGCCGCCCAGGCGGCGGGGTCCGGGAACGGGTCCGAAGGCGGCGGCGCGGCGGACGCGACACTCGTGCTGTGCACCGGCGGCCGGACCGAGAAGGGCGCGATGGCGCTGCTGCCGCGGCTGTCCGAGGTGAGCTTCGTCGAGGTCGGCGACTTCACCGGGGCCGCGGTGCGCCGTTGCGTGGAGCACGGGGTGGGCCGGGTGGCGTTCGTGGGCATGGTCGGGAAGCTGACCAAGCTCGCCTCCGGGATCCTGATGACCCATTACACCCGCTCGGCGGTCGACACCGACGTGCTCGGCGAGATCACCGAGGCGGCGGTCCCCGGGGATCCGACATTGGCGGGCGCGGTGCGGCAGGCTCATACCGCGCGCCACGTATACGAGCTCTGGGAAGCCGCCGGAGTGCTCGGGCCGTGCGGCGACGCGTTGTGCGAGCGGGTGGCGCGGGTGCTCGAGCGCTTCGCTCGCGAGGAGTGCGGCGGCGCGATCGAGGCCCGGGTGGCTCTGGTGGACTTCAGCGGCCTGGGCCTGGCCGGGGCCAGCCGACGCTGGGGACACTCGGGAGGCTGGGGACATTCGGGAGGCTGGGCATGAGCTCGGGATTGACGGTCATCGGGTGGGACGGTTCGCCGCTGGGCGCGCGGGCACTCGCGGCTCTGGAGGCGGCGACGCTGGTGGTGGGCGGGGCGCGGCATCTGGCCGCGGCGCCGGTGCCGGCCGGCGTGCGCACGATCCGGCTCGGCGCGCTCGGGTCCGCGGTCGAGGTGCTGCGGGCGCACGGCGGGCACGCGGTCGTGCTGGCGTCGGGGGACCCGGGGTTCTTCGGCGTGGTGCGGCGGCTGCGGGCGGAGGGGCTCGAGATCGGGCGGGTGATCCCGGCCGTGTCCTCGGTCGCCGCCGCGTTCGCGGCCGCCTGCCTGGACTGGGACGACGCGGCCGTGGTCTCCGCACACGGCTCGGCCGAGCAGGCCAGGAGCCTGCGACGCGCGGTGAACGCGTGCCTGGCGCACCCGAAGGTCGCGGTGCTCACCGGCCCCGCGGCCGGCGCGCGCGAGCTCGCGGCCGCGTTGCTCAAGGCGGGCCTCGAGCCCGGCGCCCGCGTCCTGCACGTCGCGGAGAACCTCGGTTCTGACCGGCAGCGGGTCCGCGCGCTCGACCTCGCCGCGGCGGCCGCGGCGGAGGTGGCCGAGCCGCACGTGGTGCTCTGCGTCGCGATGGGGGCGCAGCGCGAGAGCGCGGGCTGGCTGGCCGGGCCGGCCGGCGGCGGGACCGCGACGCCCGCGCCGCTGCCGGACGAGGCCTTCGAGTACCGCGACGGGCAGATCACCAAGCAGGAGACCCGGGCGCTGATCGTCTCCCGGCTCGCGCCCGGCTTCGGCGACCTGGTCTGGGACCTCGGCGCCGGGTCGGGCTCGGTCGCCGTGGAGTGCGCGCGCCGCGGCGCGGCGGTGTTCGCGGTCGAACGCGACGCAGAGTCCTGCGAACGCATCAGGCGCAACGCGGCCGCGCACGGGCAGACAGGACTCTATATATGTGAGGGCGATGCGGCGGAGTCCGTCGACACCCTTCCCGCCCCGGACGCGGTGTTCCTCGGCGGCGGCGGGATCGAGGTCCTGCGGGCCGTGCTCGACCGCCGCCCGCCGCGGCTGGTGGCCTCCTTCGCCTCGCTCGAGCGCGCGGCCGAGGCGCTGCCGCTGCTCGCCCGGCACGGCTACGCCGCGGAGGGGATGCTGCACCAGGCCTCGCGGCTGTCCCGGCTGCCCGACGGCACGCACCGGCTGGCCGCGCTCAATCCCGTCTTCCTGATCTGGGGGGAGCTGCTGTGAGCCGCGCCGGACAACGTATCGGCTGCATCGCGGCGACCGACTCGGGGCGCGAGGCGGCGGCGTACCTGGGCGCGCTCTGGCCGGACGAGGTCGAGGTCTTCGACGAGGGCACGGTGGCGAACTCGCTGCGCGCCGCGTTCGGGCACTGCGACGCGGTGGTCGCGTTCCTGGCGACCGGGGCGACGGTGCGGATCCTGGCGCCGCTGCTCGGGCACAAGACCACGGACCCGCCGGTGGTGTGCGTGGACGAGGGGCGCCGCTTCGCGATCGCGCTGCTCGGCGGGCACTACGGCGCCAACGACCTCGCCCGCCGCGTCGCCGCCGCGCTCGACGCGCAGGCCGTGATCAGCAACGCCCGCGACGCCGAGGGCATCAGGCCCCTTCCGCCGCTGCCGCGCCCGGCCCGTCACCTCGTCGTGGGCGTCGGTGCCTCGCGCGGCGTGAGCGTGGACGAGGTGCTCGAGACCGTGGACGCGGCGCTGGCCCGCGGCGGGCTGGACCGCGCGGACGTCAGGGCCCTGGCGACCGTGGACCTGAAGGCGCACGAGGCGGGCATCGTGGCCGCGGCCCGGCTGCTCGGCCTGCCGCTGCTGGTCCACCCGGCGCCGGAGCTGGCCGAGGTCGAGGTGCCCAACCCGTCGGAGGTCGTGCGGGCCGCGGCCGGGACGCCGTCGGTGGCCGAGGCCGCCGCCCGCCACGCGCCCGCGGCGGCGCCGGGCCGACTGCTGGTCGAGAAGACCAAATCACCGAGGGAGAATCCGATGGCGACCGCCGCCGTGGCAGTACACGACCAGGGGCCCGAGCAGGCCCGGCCCGAGCAGGCCGGCCGGCTCGCGATCATCGGGCTCGGCCCCGGCGCCCGCGACCTGACCGCCCCGCGCGCCCTCGAGGAGCTGCGGACGGCCGAGGTGGTCGTCGGGCTCGACCAGTACGTCGAGCAGATCAGGGACCTGCTGCCGGAGCGGGTGCGGGTGGAGGCCAGCGGCCTGGGCGCGGAGGAGCGCCGGGCCCGCAGCGCGGTCGAGCTGGCCCGGGCCGGACACCGCGTCGCGCTGATCGGCTCCGGTGACGCCGGCGTCTACGCGATGGCGTCCCCGGCCCTGGACGACCCGGACACCGCAGGCCTCGACGTCGTGTGCGTGCCCGGGATCACCGCGGCCACCGCGGCCTCGAACGTGCTCGGCGCCCCGCTCGGCCACGACCACTGCGCGATCTCGCTCTCCGACCTGCACACGCCCTGGCCGGTGATCGAGCGCCGGGTGCGGGCCGCGGCCGAGGGCGACTTCGTGGTCAGCTTCTACAACCCGCGCTCGGCCAAGCGGGACTGGCAGCTGCCGAAGGCGCTGGCCCTGCTGGCCGGGCACCGGCCCGCCGAGACCCCCGTCGGCTGGGTGCGCAACGCCGGGCGGCCGGACCAGAGCCAGGGGCTGGCCACGCTCGCCGCCTTCGACCCGGCCGTGGTGGACATGTACACGACCGTGATCGTGGGCTGCTCCCAGTCCCGGATCGTGGCCGGACGCTTCGTCACCCCGCGCGGCTACCGGTGGAAGGAATGACCCCGCCCGCCGCGCCGCCCGCCGTACTGCCGCTGCCCTTCGCGCTGCCCCCGCTGGCCGAGATCGGCCCCTGCCAGGGCTGCGGCGGCTGCCTGCTGACCTGCCCGGAGCACGCGATCCGGCCGGTCGGCGGACGCCTGCTGGTGCGCGCCGACGCGTGCACCGGCTGCGGGCAGTGCCAGGAGATCTGCCCCGTGGATGCCATCGAGATGAGAGCCCGAACGTGACCAGGACCGTCCACCCGATCGAGCAGGAGTCGTACGCGATCCTGCGCCGAGAGTTGGCCGCGAGCCACCCCGACGCCGCCGCGCTGCCCCCGCTCGGGCGCGCCGTGCTCGAGCGCGTGGTGCACGCCAGCGCAGACCTCGACTACGCCGCGGACCTGGTGCTGCCGGACGAATCCGTGCTCGAACACACCGTCGCCGCGCTGCGGGCCGGGGTGCCGGTGGTGGCGGACGTGGCGATGGTCGCGGCCGGGATCACGCGCCGTCAGACCCTGTGCCGGATCACGGATCCGGGCGCGGCCGAGGTCGCCGCCGAGGCCGGGATCACCCGCTCGGCCGCGGCGCTGCGGCTGGCCGCCGAGGAGGCCGGGCCCGGCGCCGTGTACGTCATCGGATGTGCTCCGACGGCTTTGTTCGAACTCGTCGACGGCGCCGCACGCTACCGCCCGTCGCTGGTGCTCGGCCTGCCGGTCGGGTTCGTCGGCGCGGTCGAGTCCAAGCAGGCGCTGCGCGAGAGCGGCCTGCCCGCCGTGAGCAACCGCTCCGGCAAGGGCGGCTCGGCCGTGGCCGCCGCGGCGCTCAATGCCCTGCTGTACCAGGAGGTGGGTCGATGACCGGGTCCGCGAGCGCGCTGCTGATCGTGGGGCACGGGACGCGCGACGCCGAGGGCGCCGGGCAGTTCCGGGCGTTCGTCCGGCGGGTGGCCGCCCGGGCGGCGGGCGCGGGCGCCGGTTGCGCCGCGCCCGCGGCCGTGGCGGGCGGGTTCATCGAGCTGTCCCCGCCGCCGCTCAAGGACGCGGTGGCCGGTCTGGTCGAGGCCGGGCACCGGAACCTGACGGCGGTCCCGCTGATTCTGCTGGCCGCCGGGCACGCCAAGGGCGACATCCCGGCCGCGCTGGCCCGCGAGCGGGACCGCCACCCGGGGCTGCGTACCCGGCTCGGCCGCCCGCTCGGCCCGCACCCGGTCGTGCTCGACCTGCTGCGGGAGCGGCTCGCGGCGGCGTCGGCGGGAGCCGAGCGGCCGGACGCGGTACTGCTGGTGGGCCGGGGCACCACCGACCCCGACGCCAACGCCGACCTGTACCGGGCGGCGCGGCTGCTGTGGGAGACCAGCCGGGACGCGGGCGTGCGCGAGGTCGAACCCGCGTTCGTCTCGCTGGCCCACCCCGCCGTCCCCGACGGACTCGACCGGCTGCGCACGCTCGGGGCGCGGCGGGTCGTGGTGCTGCCGTTCTTCCTCTTCCCCGGCGTCCTGCCGACCCGCGTCCACGCCCAGGCGGGCGCGTGGGCGAAGGAGCACGACGTGGCGGTGCGGGTCGCCGACGTCATCGGGGACTGCGACGCCCTGGCCGATCTCGTGCTTGAGCGCTACCTCGAGGCCGACGGCCGCGGGCCCGCCGCGCCGGGGATGAACTGCGACGCGTGCGTCTACCGGATCGCGCTGCCCGGCTTCGAGGCGCGGGTCGGCCAGGCGCAGCACCCGCACGACCACCCCGAAGACCCGACGCACCCGCACCACCACGACCACCCGCACCATCACGATCACGAACATGCGCACGTTTCGGACTGATCCGTCCCGCTTGGCGATCGATGTGTGGGAATCGCCGTATTCCCGTCCCGAGGGAGCCCGAGCGGCGGTCGTGGGATGATCGGACCGCTATGGGTACGCACCAGAACGGCCCGTCGGGAGCTTCGCCGTCGGGCGCCGCGAAGCCGCGGGTGACGGTCACCGTCATCGGTTTCGACGGCTCCCCGCCCGGCCCCGCGGCCCGCCGCGCCCTGGAGCAGGCCACCCTCGTGGTCGGCAACATCCGCCACCTCGACGCCCTGCCGGTGCCGGAGAGCGCGCGGCGGATCTACATGGGCGGGCTCGGCCCGGCCCTGACCCGGCTGGCCCTGCACGACGGCTCGGCCGTGGTGGTGGCCTCCGGCGACCCCGGCTACTTCGGCGTGGTCCGCGCGCTGCGCGAGCAGGGCCTGCGGGTGCGCACCGTCCCCGCCGTCTCCTCCATCGCCACCGCCTTCGGCCGGATCGGCCTGGCCTGGGAGGACGCCCTGGTGGTGGCGGTGGACCCGCCCGCCGACGGCACCGACGGCACCTCCCGTGAGCCGAGCAAGGTGCGCACCGGCGGCCGTGCGGCCAAGGACGGCGGCTTCACCGCGGGCCACGGGGCGAGCCTGCGCGCGGCGGCCAACCTGTGCCGCGCCTACCCCAAGGTCGCGGTGCTCACCGGCGAGGGCGCGGGCCCGCGCGAGCTGGCCGCGGAGCTGCTCGGCCCGGACAAGTCGGGGCCCGCGCGCACCCTCGTGGTGGCGCAGCGGCTCGGCGAGCCCGAGGAGTCGGTGGAGTGGCTCAGCCTGGACGAGGCGGCCGAGCGGCACATCTGGGGCGACCCCTGCGTGGTGCTGTGCCTGGACGAGGCGCAGGTGCTCGCGCCGGGCGCGGCCGGCGGGCTGCCGGTACCGCTGGCCGGCTGGTCCGGACCCGGCGGCGGCTGGGCCGCGCCGGACAACGCGTTCGTCTACCGCTCGGGACGGGTGCTCGCGGCCGAGGCCAGGGCCCTGGTGCTGGCCCGGCTCGCCCCGCGCCCCGGCACCCTGGTCTGGGACGTCGGCGCCGGATCCGGCTCGGTCGGCATCGAGTGCGCCCGGCTGGGCGCGGCCGTGGTCGCGGTCGAGCGCGACCCCGACTCCTGCGAACGGATCGACCTCAACGCGACGATGCATCAGGTGAGGCTCCGGGTGGTGCGCGGGCAGGCCCCGGAGGCGCTGCTCGACCTGCCCCAGCCGGACGCGGTCTTCCTCGGCGGCGGCGGCGCGGACGTGGTGCGCGCCGCAGTCGGGCGCGACCCGCGGATCGTGGTGGCGGCGATGACCGCGATCGACCGGGTGGCCGAGATCAAGGGCGCGCTGCGCGGCGAGGGCGGCTCCGGCGGCTCCCGGCGCCGGGTGGACGGCGCGCTGATCCAGTCCTCCCGGCTGGTCTCGCTGCCGGGCGACGCGCACCGCTTCGCCGCGCAGGACCCGGTGTTCGTGCTCTGGAGCGAGCGTTCCTGACCCCGCGTCGGGCGCCCGCGACGGGTGCGCCGCGGTGTCCGGCGATGTCCGGTTCCGGGGCGTGCGCGACGGTTCGTCCCGGCGCGCACGGTGGTACTGACGGGGTTTCAGCGCGCCCTCGCGAACCCGGTGCGCCACGTCCATCGGAAGGGTGGTGTGCGTCACTCGCGCGGCCTGTTGACGGCCTCCCGCCACCCGGGCACGGCCTGCTACGGGACCCGGATGCGCCCCGGCCGCTTCGCCATCGCGATGACGGCGGGTCCGGGTTCCCGGTAGGGTACGTGATCGCCCCGCCGCTCAGAGGCGGGGGATCCGTCAGTCCGCACGGGTCGTCCGGGGGGCAAGACAGGCGCGCTCACCGAGAGCGCGGTTCGACGGTGGACAGGGAACGAGGAGGCACGATGACCGGCACCGACGAGTTCGGCCGCGAGCTGGACGCGCAGGGGTACGAGCGCGCCGCCGGCGGCGAGAACGGGGTCAGGCCGGAGCGTGTCGCCGGGCCGCGCGCACCGCAGCCCGCGGCCCCCGCCGACTCGCCCTGGGTGGCCGGCGGCTCGATGGGCTACGCCGAGGCCGTCTTCGGCCAGAACACCGCACTGCCCGGGCGCGGTGCGGGCGCCGGCGGGTCCTACCCGCTCGGCCACGACGCGCCCACCACCGAGTTCTTCCCCGGCGCCATCTTCGACGCGGGCGAGCCGGAGGACTACCAGGTCCCGCCGCCGCCGGTGCCGAATCAGGGCTCGCCGACGCCGCTGAGCCAGCCGCCGCTCTCGCCGCTGCCCGGCACCCGCTCGGTGCCCTTCGCCGCGCCGCTGCCGCAGCAGGACCCTGAGCCGGCCGACCTGCCCGCGTACGAGCCCGCATACGACCCGCTCGGCGGTTCGCTCGGCGGCTCGAGCTCCTGGTCCGCCGCGCCGCCGCGGGCCGCCCAGCCCGGCCTCGGCCAGTCCGGCGCGCACGACTCGTGCATCACCTGCGCGGACACCGCCGTCGCCGTCACCGTGCTCGAACTGCTGGACGACGCCCTGGCCCTGGTCGAGGTCGGCGAGGGCCGACGCTGTCTCT
>NZ_JAGSOG010000252.1 GCF_018139695.1 Actinospica durhamensis
GGGCGGTTTGGAGCCTCCCCCCGCAGGGGCGGCCCCGAAGGGCCAAACCTTCATCTCTCGTACAGCACCGCATCCAAGATGCTCATCTACCTACACGCTGAGATCCCTTCTGCGTTCGTGGCACACGCGGATCGAGGCTCATAGCTGCCCGCGGTTTGGCCGTTGTTGTCTGACCACTGGATCTTTCCGGGCTGCAGTCCCTCGGGGAACTCGCCGACGAACTGGCCTCCGCTCGAGTCGTAGTTCGTGAAGAGCTTCTGCCAGCCAGACACCGGGGCCTCGTTGAGCGTGAACGTGTACTTGGTGCCTGCTACCCAGTAGCCGAAAGTAATCGTCCCGGTGGCGTAGCCGTTGGGCGCGTAGAACCAATAGCTGCAGAACGTGCCGGTGGTCACGGGCATGTAGCTGACGGAGATGCAGGCGTAATTGTTGTTGGAGTATGTCCAGTCGATCGGGTTTCCGCTGTTGTCGGTAGCGGAGAAGTACTGCGAGGAACCAGGGCAGTTCGTGGTGCCGGAGTGCAGTACCTGCGTGCTGGCAGTGAGGCAGTCGACCCAGTTTCCGCTGCTCGGATCGTTCGCGTACTGCTGCTGATAGGTCGTGCATGAGGTGTGGCTGTTGTCGAACCCGCCGATGAACGCATTGGCGGGGAGCGCTCCAGCGATCAGCGCGAGGGCGCACACCGAGACGAGCACGAGCACACGCTTCACCGAACCTCCTAAGGGCTCTGGCGCAAGGGCAGGGGCGGCGTGAGAGATATCAGAGTCCGGATGCAGCTGAAAAGACGCTAGCAAGCCAGCGGACCCCAGCCATGCGGGTTCTGACCACGAAGTCGCCTGTCGGCGATCTAGGCGAGTAAGCGGGCTGGGCCCGGGCGGCTACGCGAGCTGCACGACCCCGGTTCTCTGCCGGCCAGGCGCGGGTTCACTGCCGGACGGCGCGCAGCTCGGGCGGCGACTGGCGAGGTCGAAATCCATCCTGATCAGGCAACATAAGCGCATTATGTAGATTGATCGACTGCTGATTTTGATAAGCCGCCGAGGCCCGCGACCTGTGGGCGGGCGCTCCCCTCGACCATCTGCCCGGTGCGTGACACCATGTCGCGGTGTCCAGCAGAGTCCTCGCCGTCTGTGTCTTTGCCGCGATCGGTATTGCCGGCCCCACCGCGAGCTACCTCCTGGTGCGCCGACGCGGCGGTCCTCGAGCCACCACCCGCAACCTCGCGCTCGACCTGGCGACGGCGGTGCCCTTCATGCTGTGCGCCTCGGTATCGCAGCTCTACAACCGGCTGCACTGGCTGTTCTACGTCTCGGTCGCGATCGCGGTGGTGTCCTACGTGCGGCCACTGCTTGAGCGGAGGCGCGCCCGGAGTCGAGTGCGGGACGTAATCGACAGGTAGGCGGCGACGGTTGATCAAGCAGATCCCGGCGGCCCTTCGCAATCACGGTCTGGCCACGGCTCGGCCAAACCGTCCGCGTGCGGTCGCGGCGGGTCGCTAGCGTCCGGCGCATGACTCGTCGCCCCGTTTTCGCGCTTACCGCCCTCGCCGCCGCGTCGCTCGCCCTGGCCGGCTGCTCGTCCAGCCCCGGCACGTCGAACGCGGGCAGCCAGACGATCGTGGTCACCGATACCGCGACAGGTGCCGCCGCAAAGCCGTCCCCGTCGGCTGCCGCGTCGTGCAGCCTGCCCGACAACCAGGATCTGATCGTGCGCGACGACGACCCGCAGGCCTCGATCATCGCCTCCGAGATCGGAGAGGTCGACCTGGGCAACTGCGTGACGGAGCTGTCCGAGTTCCAGCAGACCGCGGGTCAGGGCGCCGGGGAGTGCACGACTATCGCGTGGGCGAAGGACAATCCGGGGTACGACGCCAACTCGGTCCCAGCGCCGCCGCTCAAGGACGTGATCGAGTCCGCCGGGCCGGGGTGCTGAGCAGCCAGACGCACGCCGGATCGGGCGGCGGATCGTTGGGTTGTAGCCGAAGCGGAATTGAAGGCTTACCAGGACGCGAGTATCGCTGCGGTCCGCAGCGTTGCCGGTGGGCGGGCGGTGGCTGAACAAGTCCGCGCACTCGGGCTGCTGCGCTATGAGCTGGCCGTCCCGACGTTGATCAAGTTGTGGCAGGAATGCCCGGTCGACCCGGTTGCGGTGGACGCAGCCCACGCACTGTTCGGGATCGGGACCGCCGTGGCCCGCGACGTGCTGCGGCAAGGAATCCACGACCACGATCACCTCGGCCGGTTCATGGCGCTGAAGGTGATGTTCACCGACGAGGGGACGGCCTGGGACAACGTCAGCCATCTGTTCGCCGACGAATGCCTGGCAACCCTGGCCGGACAGATGGCCGCCGTCGGGGCTCTCGGCTTCCTGTCACCACAGTCGTTCTCGCGGTCGGGCCCGCAATGGCACTCCGACGCGTTGCGCGACTTGGTGTCGCAGGACCGCCGCCGGCTTGACCTGTGCGTCGACCTTCGCGACCACAAAGTCCTTGGCCGGCCGGCCCGCCAGGTACTCAAGTACGCCGATCCTGCCGTGACCGGCCCGGCGCTCAATGCTGCCGGAACGGCGCGGGCGGCGCGGACCCGGCCTGTCGCCCGGCCATTGCAAGCGGGGGATCTCGTTGCGCGGTATGAGAATGGGGACCACCGTGGCGTGTGGCGCGACCTCGGGAACGTCGCTGACCTGGACGGCCCGTGGCGCGCCGAGGCCGAGCAGGTGGCCGTACTGACCATGGAGCGCGTCCGGCGCAACGCCCGCAACCTCGCCGCCGCCCTCATAGCCCGCGGCTGGCCGGTCAGCCTGGAGCAGGCGCTGCCGGGAGCCGCTCCCGACGTCGAGGACCGGCTCAGGCGAGTGGAGCAGGTCACAGGGTCGGCGGTGCCACCGGCGCTGGCAGCCTACTGGTGCATCGTCGGCACGATCGACCTCGTCCCGCGCGGCACCTGGGATGCCCCGTTCCCGCCCGGCGTGCCGGAACAGCTCACCGTCGCAGACCCGCTGGAGATCATCGACCTCACCACCGCGTGGTTCTCGGTCGAGCAGTGGCAGGGGCGGTCCGGGGAACTGCATCCCGAGATCGCCGGACCGCTGGAATTGACCATCGCCGCCGACTACCTGCACAAGGCCGATATCAGCGGCGGCGCCCCCTACTCCGTCTGGCTGCCCCACGCCGGCGCCGATCCGCTCGTCCGCGACGAAGAGCACGGTCTGACCTTCACCGACTACTTGCGGCGGGCATTCGCGGACAAGGGATTCCTCCGGCTTGACCGGCAGGACGAATGGGTGGCCCACGGCGTCACCCTCGAGGACCTGGCAGACGTCGCCGACTGGCTGGCGAGTGTCGAATACGAGCACGTGGACTTCTGACCCGAACCGGGGCCGGATCCCCCCAACGCCGAACCTACTTCACGAGCGCGACGGCCTTGCTCACGGTCTGTTCGACCAGGGAGACCGGCACGCTGCCCTCCTGGGCCTCCGCGATGATCTGGACGAGGGCGTTGCCTTTGCGCACGACGACGATGTCTGCGTTCACGGTGAGCCCGGACACGGTCGCGGCGACTGCGAAGGCGTACATCTTGTCGCCGTAGGACGGGAACGAGAGGTCTTGTAGCCGGTAGGTGACGGTGTGGCCTGAGATGGTGTTCGTGAACGTACGGCAGGTCGAGGTCGCCGAGCCGAACGCGGTCCACGCCTGGGAGACCTGGGTGACGCTGCCGGCGTCGAGTTTCTCCGCGAGCAGGTACTCGCCCTGGCTGTCCGCGAAGTCCGCTTCGGCGCGCTGGGGGGGTTTGAGCCACGCTCCGTTGTCCAGGGCTTTACATGACGGGCCGCTGCCGCTGCTGCCGCCGGGTGTCGTCGTGGTCCAGCCGGCTGGGAAGTCGTTGACGGTGAGCAACTCCGCGCTGAGGCTCGCGTCGGTGCTTGCGGCCGGGCTCGCGTCCGTGCTCGCGGTCGTGCTCGCGGTCGAGGATGCCGTGGCCGGCGGAGTCGAGTCGGCGGCGGCCGGCAGCGTCTGGGGCTGCGCTGCGTTCGAGGAGCAGCCGGCTGCGAGCAGTGCGGCGCAGACGGGCGCGGCCATGAGGATCTTGCGGTTCATCGGTACCCCTTTGGTGGGACGAGACGACGCGTCGAGGCTACGCAGCGGGCATGACCCTGGTGGCGGATTCGCCTGATCGTGACCGGGGTGCGGCGTATTGAGGGCCGTGCTGAGCACGGCGTTGGGTCGATGGGTGAGGGCCCGAGTCGCGGGAGAACGGGGCGGAGGGTTCGATGGAGTCATGAGCGAGGAACCGGCGCTCGCCGACCATCCCAACCCGAACGCGGTGCTGCGCGGCGGGCCGCTCGACGGGAGCCTCATCCGGGTGCACGACTGGACGCCGGTGAGTTTCGCCGTCGACAACGAGCTGTACGTGTACCGGCCGACGGACGAGCTGGATGACGAGCACTGGACGCTGCGCGTGTACGTCATCGACCACATCGAGGTGCTGCCGCCGGTGCGGTTCTACACGTGAGCCCGCGTGAGCCCGCGTGAGCCCGCTGCAGGACCGTGTCCCGGGTCGCGCCTGCGCGGCGCCCGTGGTGTGCTGAAGTATGGAAACGTTCACGCCCAATGCGTACCTGGTGGGCGGCCCCGTGCCGGTCGGCAGCGCGGTGAAGGACCCTCGCGTGGTCACGCTGCCCGCGGGCACGGAACTCGCCGAGGATGCCGCCGAGGACGGCAGCGGGATCCATGTCTGGCGGCGCACCGACAAGATCCGGTCGTTCGAGGGCCTGGACCTGCGCGAATACGAGTACGTGGGGCCGGCCGGGTCGTAGTCGGCTCTGCGTGGCGCCCGCGGGGTGGGCAGTGCTCGCCCGGCGGCTCGACTCGCAGACCCGGTGAAGTAGTGGTCTCCTGGGTTCATGGACGATCACTCGCGTCCCCAGGGCAGCCCGGGGCCACCCAACGCCGTCCTGCGCGGCGGGCCGTTCGACGGCAAGACGCTCGTGGTCGACGAGCTGCTGCTACCGCTCGCGATCGGCGACGGGGGCAGAAGCCCGCATTTCGTCTACCGGCCGACCGGTGAACCGGACGAGGAATACCCCACGCTCATGCGGTACGAGCTGGACCACGCCGAGGGCACCTGAGGCCGGCGGCGCGCTCGGGCTCAGTACACGGCCCAGCCCGCGAGGACGGCCACGTGGCCGCAGGGCGCGAAGGCGACCCAGTCCCGGCCGGTCGAGGTGCCCTTCTCGGCGAATCGGCCCTTGGGTTCGACCTCGCAGCCGGGGCAGACGGCTTTGTGGCCGCCCTCGCCTTCCCAGGCGGCCTCGAGATCGACCGCGTCGACCTCCACGAAGGACGGCTGCGGATCTTCCTGGAACGGGTCCCGTTCGTGGGTCGACATGGCGCACTCCTCCCGCCTCGACTGCGGCGCCGAGGCGGGTGCCCGCTGGGCGGGGGTTTATTCACGCGGCGGGGCGGGCGGCTGGGCGAAGCGCAGGACGTTGCCGTATGGGTCGATGACCTGCATCGTCGGGCCGCCGGGGGCGTCGGGCTGGACGCCGGGGCGCTGGGAGGCGTAAGGGCGGGCGAGGAGTTCGCGGTGCAGGGCGTAGACGTCCCGGACGGGGACCCAGGCCACGCCGTTCGGGCTGCCGTCGCCGTAGTGCTCGGACAGGTGCAGGACGGCTTCGGAGCGCGAGACCTGCGCGTATACCGGCATGTGCGGCTCGAACCGGTGCTCCCAGTCGAGGGTGAAGCCGAGGTAGTCGGCGTAGAACGGCAGCGCCGTCGCCATCTCCATCACCCGCAGGATGGGGATCGCGCGGCTGATCTCGGGCGCGGCCGGGGTCGGGCTCTCGCTTTTGGTCAGCGTGGCGGACAGCACATTCCAGTCCTTGGCGGCGAGCTGATGGGCGATCAGTTCGAGCGCGAGGCTGTGCGGGATGTCCGTGCCCGCCGCCGCGAGGTCCTCGCGCAGCCGCTTGGCGAGCTTCTTGGCCAGGTCGATGTTCGTAGACGCCATGATGCGTCGGCCTCCTACGCGGTCGTGTTCGCCGATGCCCGCGTTGTCGGCTTCCGCCGCGTTCGGTGAGCCTGCACGATGGCGGTGGCCCCGGGCGCGTTCACCGTGCTCCGGATACCGGAGTGCGAGCGGCAGGTCGCGCCGACCTACGTCGATTTTACCGGCCGGTCGGCGGCTGCGCCAGGAATCGACGCCACGTCAATTCACCCGTGGCACACGTGGAACACTTCGTGGCACGGGCTCGTTAGCGGCAGCATGAGCAAACTCGGTACCACGGATCTCGACGTATACGGGCTGTGCCTGGGCGGCAACGTCTTCGGGTGGACGGCCGACGAGGAGGCCAGCTTCGCCGTGCTGGACGCCTACGCGGCCGCGGGCGGGAACTTCATCGACACGGCGGACGCCTACTCGGCCTGGGTCAACGGGGAGGGCGGGCAGTCCGAGACCATCCTCGGGCGCTGGTTCGCCGCGCGGGGCAACCGGTCCTCGATCGTGCTGGCCACGAAGGTCAGCCGGAAGCCCTCGCGGCTCGGGCTGTCCGCCGCGAACATCCACGCCGCCGCTGACGAGTCGCTGCAGCGGCTCGGGACCGACTACATCGACCTCTACTACGCGCATCACGACGACGAGTCCGTGCCGCTCGAGGAGACGCTCGGCGCGTTCGACGAGCTTGTCCGGTCGGGCAAGGTCCGCCACATCGCGGCGTCCAACTACACCGCGCCGCGCCTCGCCGAGGCGCTCGCGGTCTCGCAGCGCGAGGGCTTCGCCCGCTACTCGGCCCTGCAGAACCACTACAACCTGCTCGAGCGCGCCGACTTCGAGGACTCCCTCGCTCCGCTGCTGCTGGCGGAGTCGATCCCGGCACTGCCCTACTTCGGGCTGGCGCGCGGGTTCCTCGCCGGCAAGTACCGGCCCGGGATCGAGGTGGACTCGGCCCGGGCTCAGGCCGTGACGGGCTATCAGAATGACCGCGGATGGGGCGTTCTGGAGACGCTGGACGGCATCGCCTCGGCGCACGGGGTGCCGGTGGCCGCGGTGTCGCTGGCGTGGCTCCGCTCGCAGCCCGCGGTGGCGGCCCCGATCGCCTCCGCGCGCACGGTCGAGCAGCTCGCCGACCTGATCGCGAGCGTCGAGCTCGAGCTGTCCGGCGAGGAACTCGCGGCGCTGGACACCGCCAGCCGCGTCACTGCGGGCGAGTGAGGAACCTGAGCACGGCGGGACCGGCGAGCGCGCGGAACTCCTCGAAGTAGGCGTGCCGCGCGCCCTCGATCAGTTCGACCCCGGCTCGCGGGATGCGTCCCGCGATCAGGTGGGCGTTCTCGGTCGGGTTGAAGCGGTCGTCGGTGCCGTGCAGGACGAGCGTTTCCGCCGCGATGTCGGGGAGCAGGTCCCAGGCGTCGTGGCGGTTGCTCGCGACGAGGTGGCGGCCACGCGCGTAGTCGGGCATGCCGGCGTCGCCGGTGGTCTGGTACGGGCCGGGATGCGCGGCGAGCCAGCCGGGCGTGTACATCAGCTCGGCCAGCACCCGTGCGGCCGCGGTCCGGTCGGGCTGGGCCAGCGCGCGGCGGACGTCGTTGCCGCGCTCGACGGCGTGCGGCCCGCCGGGCGAGGTGCAGCCGAGGACCAGACGTCGCACCCGATCCGGATGCCGGGCGGCGAGTACCTGCGCGGTGCGGCCGCCCATGGACGTGCCGTAGACATCCGCGCTCTCGATGCCGAGCGCGTCGAGGACGGCGCGTGCGTCCTCGACGAACAGGTCGATGCTGTACGGCACGTCGGGCTTGTCGCTCGCGCCGGTGCCGCGGTAGTCGAAACTGACGGTGCTTCGGTCGGCGTGGAAGTCCTCGCGGACGCCGTCCCACCAGTGGTGCGTGTTCGCCTGCCCGGCCAGCAGCAGCAACGGCGGGCCGCCGCCCTCGACCTGGTAGGCGATACGCGTGCCGTCAGGCGCGGTGGCGAAGCCCGTCGTCACGCGATCTTCTTCGTCATGAAGACGCTGAGCGGATCGGGCACGTAGTCGGCGAAGGGCTCACAGTACTCGAAGCCGCAGCGCTCGTAGAGGGCACGGGCCGGGGCGAAGAAGTCCTCGGTGCCGGTCTCCAGGCTCAGCTTGGTCACGCCCATGCGGGCGGACTCCGCCTCGATGTGGGCGAGCAGCGCGGCCGCGACGCCGCGACGCTGGAAGGCCGGGGCGGTACGCATGGACTTGATCTCGGCGTGGGTGCCGTCGAGCTGCTTGATCGCGCCGCAGCCGGCCAGGCGCCCCTCGTCACGCAGCGACCAGAGCGTGACGGCAGGATTCCGCAGACCCTCGAGATCGAGCGCGTGCATGCTCTCGGCCTGGGGCGTGACCCGCGCCATCTCCGCATGGTGCTCCTGCAGGAGTTCGATAATCTCGGAGCCGGTCAGGTCGTCTATCTCGATCTTCACGACGCTCATGCTACCCAGGAGGCCCCGCGTGGCTGCGAAACGGACCTCGTTGTGCCTGATCAGCAGGGGCGACGGGGAGTCGGCCGAACTGCTGCTGGGGCTCAAGAAGACCGGGTTCGGCAAGGGCCGGATCGTCGGGCCGGGCGGGCATCTGGAACCCGGCGAGAGCGCGGCGCAGTGCTGCGTGCGCGAGGTCGTCGAAGAGGTGGGGCTCGAGATCGAGGAGGGCGATCTGGTGCGGGCGTGCGGCGTGCTGTTCCGCTTCCCGACCCGGCCGGAGTGGGATCTGCACGTCGCGGTCTTCCAGGCACGCCGGTTCCAGGGCGAGCCGGCCGAGTCCGACGAACTGGCCCCGGCCTGGTATCCGATCGCGGATCTGCCCTGGCACGGGATGTGGCCGGACGAGCGCCTCTGGCTGCCGCGGGTACTGGCCGGGGAGGTCTTCGAGGCCGAGATCACGATCGGGGCGGACGAGGAAACCGTGACGAATGCCGTGTTCCACGTGGAGCATGATGCATAGCGACGCATAGGCATCCATTGAGGAGCCCGGCCGTCGCTCAGCCCTTCGCGGCGAGGATGAGATCGATGACGCGGGCGACGAAGCGGTCGAACACCGCGTCCGGATCCATGTCGGTGGTCTCGCCGCCGGCGAAGGCGGCCGCCAGGTGCGGGTACGCGCCGGTTGCCACGGCCGATCCGAGATACGTGGCGAGCTCCGCCTGCCACTGGGCGCTGCCGCCGGCCTCGCGCTGATTCGCCTCCCACTGGGCGAACTGGCAGATGGAGCCGTTGAGCATGGCGAACAGCTCCATCTTGGTGCCGCCGGAGAGCGGGGACGCGGCCATCACGGCGAGGAAGTACTCGGTGCAGCGCAGCGAGTTCGGCCCCATCGAGGGCCGGGTGAGCACAAGCGCGGGCGTCCACGGGTGGCGGCGCATCGCCGCGATCCCCTGCCGGGCGAAGTCGGCCAGATCCGCACGCTGATCTCCGGACGGCTGGTCGGGCAGCCGCCACTCCCCCGCCACCGCGTCGAGCATCAGGTCGAACAGATGCTCCTTCTTCGGCACGTAGGTGTAGAGCGACATCGTGCCGGCGCCGAGCGCGGCGGCGATCTTGCGCATGGACACCCCGGCCAGACCCTCGGCGTCGGCCAAGGCGATGGCCGTGGCGGCGATGGCCGCGCGGCTGTGCGCGGGCGCCGGACCGCGGGTCGCCCGCTCCGGACGCAGCCAGATCAGCTCGGGCCGCTCGTTCGTCATCTCGTTGCTCACCACGGTCGAGTCTAGACAACCCGTACACCGTACGTAGTACACTCGCCGCATGAAAACGCCGTACGATGTACCAAGTAGCGTGATCGCCGTGGCCGGGCTGCACAAGCACTACGGCAAGACCCACGCCCTGCGCGGCCTGGACCTGGCCGTTCCCGCCGGCACGGTGTGCGGGCTGCTCGGGCCGAACGGCGCGGGCAAGACCACCGCCGTGCGGGTCCTGGCCACCCTGGCCGCGCCGGACGCGGGCGAGGTCCGGATCGCCGGCTACGACGTGGTCCGCCAGGCCGACGAGGTACGCCGACGTATCGGCTACACCGGGCAGCACGCCGCGCTCGACGAGGGCATCACCGGGCGGGAGAACCTGCGCCTGCTCGGCCGCCTGCACCACCTCGGCGGACGTGAGGCCGCCCGCCGCGCCGACGAACTGCTGGAGCGATTCGCGTTGGCGCAGGCGGCCGACCGGCTGGTGCGCACCTACTCGGGCGGGATGCGCCGCCGCCTCGACCTCGTCGCGAGCCTGATCACCCGGCCCTCGGTGCTCTTCCTCGACGAGCCGACCACCGGGCTCGATCCGCGCAGCCGCAACGAGATCTGGTCCACCGTCAGGGAACTGGCCGCCGACGGCACCACGGTCCTGCTGACGACGCAGTACCTGGACGAGGCCGACCACCTCGCCGGGCAGATCACCCTCGTCGACCAGGGCGTGGTCATCGCGAACGGGTCGCCCGCCCAGCTCAAGGAACTCATCGGCGCGCGGATCGAGGTGCAACTCGCGGACGCCGGGCGCCTGGAAGTGGCCGCGCGCGTACTAGCCGAACTGGCCGGCGGCGAGCCGGAGACGGACGCCGACGAACGCCGCGTGACCGTATGCACGACCACGGCGGCGGTCGGCCTGCCGCAGCTGGTCCGCGCACTCGACAGCGCGGGCGTCGAAGCACTCGACGTCGCCCTGCGCACCCCGACCCTCGACGAAGTCTTCCTCACCCTGACCGGGAGCGCCGCATGACCGCCATGCCGACCACCGCCAACGCCGACGCGACCGCGGCGACCGCCACGGCCACCGCCGTCACCCGCCGCCCGCTCACCGACGTCTGGGCCCTGACGCTGCGGGTGCTCTGGTACTACAAGAACTCCCCCGGCCTGGTCTCCGTGTCGCTGGCCGCGCCCCTGGCCATGCTGGTCGTCTTCGGCTACGTGTTCGGCAGCGCGATCTCGGCGCCCGGCGGGGAGAACTACCGCAGTTATCTGATGCCGGGGCTCTACGTCCTGATCGCGGTCAACGCCGTCATGCCCAGCATGGTCGGCGCCGCGCGCGATCTCGAGCGGGGCATGACCGACCGGCTGCGCACGATGCCGATATCGCGCGGCGCGACGCTGCTCGGACAGGCGCTGGCCGACATGTTCGTGAGCGCGGTCGTGCTCGCCGCGATGGTCGGGGTCGGGCTGGCCGTCGGCTGGCGCGCGCACGACGGCGTCGGCCGCGCGGCCGCGGCGCTCGGGCTGCTGCTCCTGCTGCGCTTCTGCCTGGTCTGGCTCGGCTTCTACCTCGGGCTGCTGTGCGGCCGCGAGGAGATCGCCGCGCAGGCGGGCATCCTGGTGTTCCCGATCGGCATGGTCAGCAATGTGTTCGTGCCCACCGCCGGCATGCCCGCCTGGCTGCGCGCCGTCGCCGAGTGGAACCCGGTCAGCTGCGCCGCCGCCGCATGCCGCACCCTCTTCGGCGACTCCGCAGGCACCGCCACCCTCGCCTGGTGCGCGGCGATCCTGCTCGTCTTCGCCCCGGCGGCCGTCCGCAAGTTCAACCGCCACGGCCGCTGAGCGAGGGGGTCGTCCGGCCGGGGAAACCGGACGACCCCCGGCGACGCGGCTGGTCTAACGTCTCGGTCATGGACTCCGACCCGATCGTCTTGACCCTTGACCGCGCGACTGCTCAGGCGCTGTGGCACATGCTCTACGAAGTGGGCGAACACTGGGCAGCCGGTGCGGACCTCATTCCCCCGCCGCCCAAAGAGATGGAGCAACTCGGCGGCCTCCTCCGAGCCGTGGACACGGCGCTCGGCCGCAATACGCCACGATTCGCATAGTTCTGCGGAGGCCACCGTCGCGCAGTGGCGATCTCAGAACCGTCCCCAGATCGATCGGGTGGCCGGCGATCGACCCCGGCCACGCGATCGATCCACGTCGTCACACCCCTGCCGGCGCGCCACACTCCGGGCAGAACTTCGCGCCCTGCGGTACTGCTTGGCCGCAGCCGGTGCAGGCTGCGGGGTCGGTGAGTTTGTGGCCGCATTCGGGGCAGAACTTGGCGCCGTGGACTTCGGCGTGGCATTGGGGGCAGACGAGTTGGTGTTGCGTCAGGACGTCCATGCCCTGCACGGACTGGGCGCCGGCTTCGGTGGCGGCGGAGCGGGCGGCGGATACCTGGCCTTCGGCGCGGGCCTGTTCGACCTCGGTCTGGAGGTCGGGGGCGCAGTGGCGGCACATGCCGCGGTCGGCGTTCCAGCAGTTGTCGCACACGTGCTGGGTGCAGCGGGCGCAGCGGTGGAAGTGGGCCTGGGCCTTGCCGATGGCGCGCTGGAACGCGGCGTCGCGGGCGCGGTGCCAGCCGGCGTCGGCCAAGCCGCCGACGGTGTTCGCCACGTCCCAGCCCACGTTGGAGGCCGCGTTGGAGGCCATGCCGCTGGCTCGGCGCAGCCAGCCGGTGGCTCGGCCGAGGGTGTAGTTCTCGAAGCCGGAGCGCCAGGTGTCACCGCACCGCTGGCAGTAGAACTCGAACTCGAAGCCGGCGTCGTCGCCGCCGGGCTGGGACAGGTCGCGACTGTTCTCGGTGAACCACAGTTCTTCCGGCACGGTGCCGTCTCCCCCTCGGATCGCTGCGCACGCCCACCGCGCGCGGCTGGCACTTGCGTACCGCACGGCGACGCGCTGCCGCAAGAGTCGGGACGGGGGACGGGGAC
>NZ_JAGSOG010000253.1 GCF_018139695.1 Actinospica durhamensis
GCCGCGACCCCCGCCGGCCCCTTCCGCCAGCCGAAGGCCGTGTGGGCGGTGGCCTTCGCCTGCGTGATCTCCTTCATGGGCATCGGCCTGGTCGACCCGATCCTGCCCTCGCTGGCCGGCAAGCTGCAGGCCAGCCCGAGCCAGGTGGAGCTGCTGTTCACCAGCTACCTCGTGGTCACCGCGGTCGCGATGCTGGTCACCGGGTGGGTCTCGAGCCGGATCGGGGCCAAGTACACCCTCATCGCGGGCCTGATCCTCATCGTGGTGTTCTCCGGCACCGCGGGCGCGAGCGGGAGCATCGGCCAGATCATCGGATTCCGGGCCGGCTGGGGCCTGGGCAACGCCCTGTTCATCGCCACCTCGCTCGCCGTCATCGTCGGCTCGGCCAGCGGCGGCTTCGCCGGCGCGATCGTGCTCTACGAGACCGCGCTCGGCGTCGGCATCGCCTGCGGGCCGCTGCTGGGCGGACTTCTCGGCAACGTCAGCTGGCGCGGGCCCTTCTTCGGTGTCTCGGCCCTGATGCTGATCGCGCTGGTCGCCACCATCGTGCTGGTCGAGCCGATGCCGAAACCCGAACACCGCTCCTCGCTCAGCGAGCCCATCAAGGCCCTGCGCCACCGGAACCTGGCCACCACCAGCGTCACCGGCCTGCTCTACAACTGGTGCTTCTTCACCATCCTGGGCTATGCGCCGTTCCTGATGGACCTCTCGCCGCTGCGGCTCGGCGCGGTCTTCTGCGGCTGGGGCGTGCTGGTGGCGCTGTTCGCGATCTTCGGCGCGCCCTGGCTCAAGGCGCGCTTCGGCACCGCCCGCACCCTCTACGGCAACATGGCCCTGATGTCCGTGGTCAGCCTGGTCATCGGCCTGTTCCCGGACAACCGCACCGCCGTGATCGCGGCCACCATCGCCTCCGGCATCTTCATCGGCAACAACAACACGCTGGTGACCACCGCGGTGATGAGCATCGCGCCGGTGCCGCGCCCGGTCGCCTCCGCCACCTACGGCTTCGTGCGCTTCATCGGCGGCGGCCTCGCCCCCTACGCCGCGGGCAAGCTGGTCGAGCACTACAACGCGCACGTCCCGTTCATCCTCGGCGCGGTCGCGGTGGCCGCGGCAGGCGTCGTGCTCAGTACCGTGCACGGGGCATTGGACGCCGCGGACCTCGCGCAGTCCCCTGGGGAAGAGCACACACCCGGCGGCGCGGACGACGCCGCGCAGGCCGGCTAGCGCACGACGGGAACGGAACGCCGACGATGGACACCGCAGGCGAGCCCCGCGAGACCGATACGGCCGGGCTCTGGAGCAGCGCGCTCGGATCCGCCGCGCGCCCGCTGTTCATCGTCGGCGTCGACGGCTCCGAGACCTCCTGGCGCGCGCTCTACTACGCCTTCGGCCTGGCGCGCCGCGAGCAGGGCAGCCTGCTCGCGGTCTACGCCTTCACCCCGGTCGTGGACGGCTTCGGCGCGCCGGTCGGGGTCTGGTACAACGGCGAGGAGCTCGCGGCCGAACTGCGCGCCGCGGTCGACGCCCTGTCCACCGAGCACCACGTGCCCGCCGGGTTCCTCGTCACCCGCCGCGAGCCGGTCGGCATCCTGACCGAGCTGGCCGCGACGCACCAGGCCGACGCCATCGTCGTCGGCGCGAGCAGGGCCCTGAGCCACCGGCTCTTCGGCTCCAAGGCCACGCGTACGGTGCGCCGCAGCCGCTGCCCGGTGATCGTGGTCCCGTGACGTCGCGGCCGCAGCCGGTCAGCTCCCTGCCACGGCCGTCGCGGTGAAGACGAACGCCTCCCCGGGGGTGTTGGCCAAGGCCGGCGCGGGCACGCCGATCCGGCCGAGGGCGACGCCGGTCAGCGGGACGGGCTCGGGCGCCGCGGCCCAGCGGGGCCAGGACGCCTCCGGCGCGCTCGCGGCGGGGAGCGCTTCGAGGACGTACTCGCGCTCGGGGTCGAGCCCGGGCAGCCGGATCGGCGCGGTCCGGTCGCCGGTGCTCGCGTCCAGCTGGACGTAGGCGAACACGGCCCGGTCCCGGGCCGGCGAGACCACCCCGTGCACCCAGGCCGCCGGGTCCGGATGGTCCACGCGCACGACGTCGCCGCCGTGCAGCAGCCCGCGCAGCTCCTTGTAGAGCACCGCCCAGCTCGCCATCCGCTCCAGGTCGGCCAGTGCCCACCCGCTGAGGTCGGCCTCGATCCCGGCGTGGCAGAACAGGGCCGTGGCGCAGCGCAGCGACAGCCGCGAGGCGCGCCCGGTGGTGTGCGCCGGGCTGGTGCCGACGTGCGAGCCGATCAGCTCCGGCGGCAGCATCAGCCCGGTCCAGCGCTGGATCCGCTGCCGGCTGAGCGGATCGATGTTGTCCGAGCCCCAGACCCGGTCGGTGTGCTCCAGCACGCCGAGGTCCGCGCGGGCCCCGCCAGAGGAGCAGGACTCGATCTCCAGGCCGGGATGGCGGGAGCGCAACTCGTCCATCAGCCGGTAGACCGCCAGAGTGTGCGCGTGCACGCCGGGCACGCCCTCGTGCACTGGCGCCGCCACGTCGCGGTTGTGGTCCCACTTGATGTAGTCGATGGCGTACTCGGCCACCAGGGAGCCGATCCGCTCCAGCAGGTAGGCGTAGACCTCGGGGCGGGCGAGGTCGAGCACGTGCTGGTTGCGCTGCTCGCGCGGCAGCCGGCGCGGGTCGGCCAGCAGCCAGTCCGGGTGCTCGCGCAGCAGATCGGAGTCCGGGTTGGCCATCTCCGGCTCGAACCAGAGGCCGAACTGCATCCCCAGATCCTTCACGTGGCGCGCGATCCGGTGCAGTCCGTTCGGCCAGACCGCGGGGTCCACGTACCAGTCGCCCAGCCCCGCGTTGTCGCTGCGCCGCCCCAGGAACCAGCCGTCGTCCACCACGAACCGCTCGACGCCGGTCTTGGCCGCGACGTCGGCGAGGTGGAGCATGGTGTCCTCGTCGTGCCGGAAGTAGACCGCCTCCCACGTGTTGAGCGTCAGCGGACGCGGCGAACCCGGGTGCGCCGGGCGGGCCCGCAGGCTCGCGTGCAGGCGGCGGCTGAGCCCGTCCAGGCCCTCGTCCGCGTGCGCCAGGTAGACCCACGGGCTCTGATACGCCTGGTCCGGCCCGAGCCGGATCTCGCCCGGCTCCAGCAGTTCCCCGGCGGCCAGCACGACCTGCCCGTCGGGCTGCGCCTCGACGTAGTGCACGTGGTTGCCGCTCCACGCCGCGTGCACGGCCCACACCTGGCCCTGCCCGAACCCGAAGCCGGGCGTGCCGACGACCAGCAGCCCGGCGTCGAACCCGGTGCGTCCGCGCCGGTTCTCCCGCACCCAGACCCCGTCGCGCAGCGGCGCGCGCTGCGGGCTGCGCTCCTTGGCCCAGCCTCCGGTGAAGTCCAGGATCTCCGCGGCCTGCGCGGGTAGCGGCAGCGCGCAGGAGAGCCGGTCGAGCGTGTACGAACTCTGTTCCGTGTTGACGAGGGTGTGGCGCATCCGCAGCACTCCGGGCGCGGTCATCTCGATCTCGGTGCGCAGCCGCAGGCCGGCCAGTTCGTCCACGGCCTCGAACGCGACCGCGCTGCCCGGCCCGGCTGGCGAGTTGGCCGGCGGACCGGCCGTGATCGGACCCGAGCGGGTGAAGCGGACCGGGTGGTGCTCGCCCTCCCGATGCCCGGCCAGCAGCGGCCGGCCGAACCAGCCGGACAGCTGCGTCGGCATCAGCGACCCGGCCGTGTCGAGCCCGTCCGCCAGCCCGGCCAGCAGGCCCGCGGCGCGATCCGCCTGCCAGTACGCCGCGCCGTCACCCGAGTACGGAGCCAGGTGTGCGCCCCAGTACAGCGCGCGCGGAACTCCCGGGCCGGTCGTGTCGAGCAGCAGGCTGACACCGCCCTGCGCGAGCTCGAGGACGCGCGGTTCGGGGGCGGGTTCGGACATCGAGGAAAGAGTTTCCACCATGGTCGCGAAGCCTAGGAACCCGGCAACCGCCGGGTCAACCGATTCCGGAGGAGTGGGATTCGCCGTTTCCGTCCCGCCTGTCGCCGCCTCCGCGTGCGTTGCCACCCGTGGCCAGCCGCATCAGCTCCGAGTCGAAGTCGATCACTCCGACCCCGTCCGCGGCCTCGCCGGCTTCGTCGACTCCGGCCCCGTCCACGTCCTGTGCCGACGCCGTGTCGCCGAACCGCGGCCGCGCCGCACTCCCGAACGCGTGGTCGTGGTGCGACCAGGTCTCGGCCGCGATGGTTCCCCCGACCCCGCTCGCGACCAGCGCGGCGAGCTCTATGGCCGCACGCTCGATCCGCCCGCCCAGCGCCGGGGCGCTCCAGTCCTCGGGTGCGGCGAACAGCGCCGTGGGAATGACCAGCGCCCGCAGGTAGGCGAACAGCGGCCGCAGCTGCTCGTCCGGGATCAGCGCGTGCCGAGCGCTCCCGGCGGTGGCCGTGACCGCGACCGGCTTGGCGATGAACAGATCGTCGGCCAGCACGTCGATGAACGACTTGAACAGGCCGCTGATACCGGCCTTGTACACCGGCGTGGCGGCGATCACCGCGTCGGCCGCGGCCAGCTGCTCGACCGCGGGCCGCAGCCCGTCCACGACGAAGCCGGCCACGTTCGACTTGGCGATGTCGAGGGCGAGCGCGCGCAGCTCGATCCGGGCCACCCGCGCCTCGACGCCGCGCTCGCGCAGGAACTCGACCGTTTTCCCGGCCAGCCGGTCGGCGAGCAACGCGGAGGACGAGGGCTCGCTCACCCCCGCGCTGATGATGACGACGCTGCGGATCTCAGCGCCGCTGCCCGCGCCCGTGGTGGCCCTGTTCATCGAATTCTTCCTTTCCCGTCCTCGCCTCGCGAGGTGCCGATCTGTTCATCCGCCCCCGGTTGCCCCCATTCGCCCGCCGCCGCACCCGCCGCACCCGCGACCAGCGCGTCGCACAGCTCGCGCAGCTGCCGCAGCTGGTCGGGGTCCAGCGCGCGCGTCATCGCGCGCACGATCTGCCGCACGTGCCGGCGCCCCACCGCCTGCTGCACCTCGCGCCCCGCCGGTGTCAGAGCGATGCGCTGCGCCCGGGCGTCGTCCGGATCCGGCCGCCGCGCGACCAGGCCCTCGTGCTCCAGCCGGGCTATCAGCCGCGAGACGCCCGGCTGGGTCAGCATGATCCGCTCGTTGATCTCGGTCATGCGCAGCCCGTCGGGCGTCTTGGACAGCGTGTAGAGCACGTCGTAGTCGCGCCGGTTCAGCCCGTCCCAGATGTCCTCGTCGGCGAATTCGCGCTCGAGCACCACCTGGGCGCGGAAGAGGCTCTCCCACGCCTCGGTGGCCGAGCGCGTCCCTCGCACCCCGTCGCCTGCCAACCCGTCGCCTCTCACAGCGACGGGTGGACGGCGGGCGTGGCCGGGTCGCTGTCCTGGTACGGCGAGGTGCCGGCGGTGTTGTCCCCGCGGTTCGGGTTCGGCCGCGGCTGCCGCACCGGGCCGTCGCCGTACTTGGCCCGCACCAGCGACGCGTGCGTGGGCGCGTCCGGCACGCCCGGAGCGCGGCGCGACTCGAACTCCTTGCGCAGCACCGGTACGACCTCCTCGGCGAGCAGGTCGATCTGCTTGAGCACCTCGGCCTGCGGCAGGCCGTAGCCGTCCACCACCCACAGCTGCCGCTGGTAGTCGCCGAACAGGTCGTGGAACGTCAGGGTCTTGTCGATGACCTCCTGCGGGCTGCCCACGCTGGTCGGCGTCGCCTGGGCCCAGTCCTCGAGCGGGATCCGGATGCCGTGCGGGTTGTTCTCGAAGTACGGCCGGTACTGCGTGTACGCGTCCTGCGAGCGCTTCGCGATGTAGGAGTGCCCGCCCAGCCCGACGACGGCGTCCTGCGCGCGGCCGTGGCCGTAGTGCTCGTAGCGCTTGCGGTAGAAGTCCACCAGCGGCTTGAAGTTCCCGTTCGGGGCCAGGATGTGGTTGGCGAAGAAGCCGTTGCCGTAGTACGCGGCCTGCTCCGCGATCTCCGGCGTGCGGATGGATCCGTGCCAGACGAACGGCGGCACGTCCTCGAGCGGGCGCGGCGTGGAGGTGAATCCCTGCAGCGGCGTGCGGAACTCGCCGTTCCAGTCCACCACGTCCTCGCGCCAGAGCCGGTGCAGCAGGTTGTAGTTCTCCAGCGCCAGGTGCACGCCCTTGCGGATGTCCTTGCCGAACCAGGGGTAGACCGGCACCGTGTTGCCGCGCCCGAGCATCAGGTCGAGCCGCCCCTTGGCCAGGTGCTGGAGCATCGCGTAGTCCTCGGCCACCTTCACCGGGTCGTTGGTGGTCATCAGGGTCACCGAGGTGGACAGGATGATGCGGCGGGTGCGCGCCGCGATGAAGGAGAGCAGCGTGGTGGGCGAGGAGTCGAAGAACGGCGGGTTGTGGTGCTCGCCGATCGCGAACACGTCGAGACCGGCCTGGTCGGCGTGCGCGGCCAGCTCCACCACCGCGTCGATGCGCTCCGCCTCGCTCGGTGTGTGCCCCGAGACCGGATCCCGGGTGACGTCGCTGACGGAGAAGATTCCGAACTGCATATCGTGTCCCTCCAGCTCCGGGGCGCTTCGGCTCGGCCCGCTGTGTGTCCTCAACATGCATGACTGGTCATGTATTCCGGCACCGGTCGGAGCCGCGCGACTCGAAACGGCTTTCGGCCCGGGGCGAGCGCTGTGGCGCAGGCCCCGGGCCGAAAGAAGAGAGAGTTCGCGAGCGCGCGCTCAGGCCCGCGGCGGGGCGGTGCTGCTGCGCACGACGAGCTCGGTGGCGAGTTCGACGCGGTTGGAGGCGGGTCCGCGGTCGTTGGCGCGGGCCATGCCGATGACGATGCGCGCGGCCTCGGCGGCCATCTCGGCCAGCGGCTGGCGCACGGTGGTCAGCGGCGGGCCGACCCAGCGCGCGGCCGGCAGGTCGTCGAAGCCGACCACGCTCAGGTCATCCGGGATGCGCAGGCCGAGCTCGCGCGCGGCCTCGTACACGCCCAGGGCCTGCTGGTCGTTGCCGGCGAAGATCGCGGTGGGCCGCTCGCGCGCCTGCAGCAGCTGCCGGCCGATCTCGTGTCCCGCCTCGTGGTGGAAGTCGCCGGAGCGCACCAGGGCCGGGTCGTAGGGCAGGCCGGCCGTCTCGAGGGCGGCACGGTAGCCGTCCACCCGGGCCCGGCTGCACAGCATCCGGTCGGGCCCGGCCACCACGCCGATCCGGCGGTGGCCGAGTTCGAGCAGGTGGCGGGTGGCGGCCAGGCCGCCCTGCCAGTTGGTCGCGCCGACCGCGGGCACGTCCGGCTCGAGCTCGCCGGCCGGGTCGATCACCGCGAACGGGATGTCCCGGGTGGAGAGCTGGTCGCGCTGGGCCGGCTCGAGCTTGGAGAGCACCAGCAGCACCCCGGTGGGGCGGCGGGCGAGCACGCCGTCGAGCCAGGTCTGGCCGGGGGTGAGCCGGCCGGCCGACTGGGAGAGCACCAGGCTCAGCCCCTCCTGGTGCGCCACCTGCTCGGCGCCGCGGATCACCTCCATCGCCCAGGCGCTCTCGAGCTCGTGGAAGACCAGGTCGAGCAGGGGTGCGGCCTGTACCGACCGGCGGCGGTAGCCGCAGGCGCGCAGCAGGGCCTCGACCCGCTCGCGGGTCGCCGGGGCCACATCGGCCCGGCCGTTGAGCACTTTCGAAACTGTCGGAGTCGAAACTCCGGCTGCTTGAGCGATGTCGGCGAGCGTGGCCGTCTCACCGAGCGCCCGCCCACCGGTCTCACCGGCAGCCTGTGCGGGGATTACACGTGAGGTCACGCGCTTGATCATAGCCCCTGGAAGGCTCCTGTGGCAGGGGTGGGCCAGTGCGGGGTCACGACCGGTTTCTCGACCACCGATTATTTCGCTCTGGGAAATCCGTCCTTGGCATCGAAAATCTGCCCGGTTAACTTGCCAGCAATATTCGAGAAATGACTCGAAATTTTCGAGTGCTATGCCCGGCAACGCGCCGCGTCCGGGCGACCGGCGCCGCTCTCACCCCCTCGGAGTGGCGCCGCTCGCCCCGCGCCGTCTGCCGGGCGAGGATGGAGGAAATCCGAGTCCCGACGAAGCGGGAGCGCGGGAGCGAGCCGAGGGAGCAGCCATGTCCGGGTGGACCGAGCAGCAGCTGGCCGTGATCGAACGCACCGACGAACTCGAGGTCGCGCCCCGCCGCGGCGACGGCAGCCTGGCCGGCAAGCGCATCGTCTGGGCCGTACGCGTCGGCGACGACGTCTACATCCGCTCCGTGCGCGGCCGCTCCGGCGCCTGGTACCGCACCACCCGCTCCAGCCACGCCGGCCACCTCAGCGCCGACACGGACGGCGTCGACACCGACGTCACCTTCGCCGACATCGACGCCACCGCCCCGGTCGGCGACCAGATCGACGCCGCCTACCGCGCGAAGTACAGCCGCTACCCCGGCCCGGTGAAGAGCATCACCGCCGACGAGGCCCGCGCCACCACGCTCAAGCTCAGCCCGAAGTGACCGCGACGCCCAGGGACCGGTGATGCCCGAGCGGATGGTCACGCAGGTGGGCGAGCGGCGGCTGACCGTCTCGCACCTGGACAAGCCGCTGTGGCCGGAGTTCAGCAAGGCACAGGTGCTGGACTACTACCTGCGGGTGGCCGACGTGCTGCTCCCGCACCTGCGCGACCGGCCGGCCTCGTTCCTGCGTACGCCGGACGGGCCGGAGGGGCCGCGGTTCTTCACCCATTCGGCGCCGCCCGGCCTGCCGAAGTGGATCCGCACGGTGCCCAAGGGCCACCGCGAGCATGTGGCCGTGGACGACACCGAGACGCTGATCGCGGTCGCGAACGCGTACTGCGTGGAGATCCACGTGCCGCAGTGGAGCGCCGCGACGGGGCCGGATCTGCACGACCAGATCGTCTTCGACCTCGATCCGGGCGAGGGCGCGGACATCGCCACCTGCTGCGAGGTGGCGCTGCTGCTGCGCGGACTGCTGACGGCGGACGGCTTCGCCTGCTTCCCGACCACGACCGGCGGGGTCGGACTGCACCTCTATATCGCGCTGGATCCGCCCTGGCTGGTCGAGGACGCGCTCGCCTACGCCAAGTCGCTGGCCCAGCGCCTGTCCGCCGACCACCGCCGCCTGATCACGCACGTGCGCGGTCCCAAGGCCCGCGCGGGCGGGAAGGTCCTGGTCGACTGGGCGCAGAACCACTCCCGTGCCACCACCAGCGTTCCCTACACGCTGCGCGCGCGTGAGGGCGCGCCGGCGGTGGCCACGCCCCTCGCGTGGCCCGAGGTCGAGCACGCCGACGCCGGGCGGCTCGACTTCACTCCGGCCGAGGTGCTCGAGCGAATCGAGAAGCTGGGCGATCTCACGATTCCGGAGTGACACGGGCCGGCAGTGACGGAGTCTTTACGCGGCCTTACACCGCTCTTATAACGAGCGGCCTAGGCTCTCTTGCCATGAAGCTGACGATGCGTCAGGCCGTCGTGGCGACGGTCGGAGTGGTCGCGGCCGGGGGACTGGTCCTCGGCGGCACCGAGGCGTTCGCGTCCTCGCCCGGGACCTCGGCCGCGGCGGTCTCCGTGATTCCGGCCGCCGACTCGCCCTCGTCCGCGGCCGCCAAGGCGGCGTGCAGGCAGGCGAACCAGATGACGGCCACGCCGACGGCCCAGGCGAGTGCGGCCAAGACGAGGTCGAAGACGAAGCAGGCCAGGCGTGCGCGGATCGGCTGCGGCGGACGCTTCGGCGGCCGGAAGGCCGGGGCCGGGCGGCTGCTGAACCAGGGCGTGCACGGCCAGGCCACGGTCAAGGGCGGCGACGGCACGTTCTCCGTGCAGGAGTGGCAGACGGGCAAGATCGCCTCGATCACCGGCAACACCGTCACCGTGACCGACGCCTCCGGCACCACCTGGACGTGGACCGTGCAGTCGACCACGCGCTACCGGGTCGGCGCCCTCGGCGCGAAGAAGTCCGGCTCCACCGCCAAGCCCTCGGCCGGCTCGCTCGCCAGCCTGCACACCGGCGACACCGTGATCGTCCGCGGCGTGCAGAACGGGAGCGCGAACGACGCGACGGCGGTCGCCGACACCGGCACGGGCTCGTGAACGTCTGAGTACGAGCCCGTACTCGTGTGCCGATCTACTTGTGCTCGAGCACCCGGGCCAGGAAACGCTGCGTGCTCGGGTGCCGCGGCTCGCTCAGGACCTGCTCGGCCGTGCCGCGCTCGCGGATGACGCCGCCCTCGAGGAAGCAGACCTGGTCCGCGGCGTGCCGGGCGAAGCCCATCTCGTGCGTGGCCATCAGGATCGTCAGGCCGCGCTGCTTGAGGTCGGTGACCACGTCGAGCACCTCGCCGACCAGCTCCGGGTCGAGCGCGGCGGTGATCTCGTCGAACAGCAGCAGTTCCGGCTTCGTGGCCAGGGCCCGGGCGATCGCGACGCGCTGCTGCTGGCCGCCGGAGAGCCGGTCCGGGTAGTCCCGGGCCTTCTCGGCCAGGCCGAGGCGCTCGAGCAGTTCCAGTGCGTGCTGCTCCGCCTCGCGCCGCGGGATCCCGTGCGCCTTGCGCGGCGCCAGGGTCACGTTCTCGAGCACGGACATGTGCGGGAACAGGTTGTAGGACTGGAAGACCACGCCGATCCGGCGCCGGGCCGCGTCCGCGTTCAGCCGCGGGTCGGTCAGCTCGGTCTCGCCGAGGTGGATCGTGCCGTCGTCCACCGTGTCGAGCAGGTCCACGCAGCGCAGCAGGGTCGACTTGCCCGAGCCCGAACCGCCGATCAGGCAGACCACCTGGTGCTCGGCCACGTCCAGGTCGATCGACTCGAGGACGGTCTTGCCGCCGTACTGTTTGCGCAGATTCCTGATGCGCAGCAACGCCTCGCTCATCGTGCCTCCGCCCACTGCCGCTCGATCGCCTTGCGCTGTAACCAGTCCGCGTACCGGGTGATCGGTACGGTCACCGCGATGAACAGGGCCGCCGCGGCGAGGTAGGGCGTGTAGTTGAAGTCGGCGTAGGAGCCGATCTGGGCCACCCGCAACGCTTCGAGCGGACCGAGCGTGGCCACCAGCGCGGTGTCCTTCTGCAGCGCGATGAAGTCGTTGAGCAGCGGGGGCACCACGTTGCGCACCGCCTGCGGCAGGATCACGTGCCGCAGGGTCTGGTGCTCGCTCAGGCCCAGCGCCTTGGCCGCGTTGCGCTGCGCCGGGTGCACCGAGTTCAGCCCGGCCCGGAACACCTCGCCCACGTACGCGCCGTAGGAGAGCACCAGGGCTATGCAGCCGAGCACGACCGGGGATGACGGCGTGCCCTGCAACTGCAGCGCGGGCAATCCGAATCCGATCAGGAAGATCAGCAGCAGCGTCGGCACGCCGCGGAAGACGTCCACATAGGCGGTCGCGGCCCAGCGGATCGGCGCGAGGCCGGGCGAACGGGTCACCCGGACCAGCGCGACCAGCAGACCGAGGGCCAGGATCAGCACCTCGGAGACCAGGAACATCTGCACGTTGAGCCAGAAGCCGTGCAGGATCTGGCCGAAGTAGCGGCGGAACTCGGTGCCGTTGAGGAACTTCGCGTGCACCTCGGCCCAGCCGGGCGAGGACACCACGGCCACGACCACGACGACGAGCAGGACGAGCGCGCACACGCCGGCCGTCAGCCGCTCCCGGCGTCGGCGCGCCGCGCGATAGCGTTCGCGCTCCAGTTGGACGGCGCTCGGGGTGTACCCGGCGGTCCCGCTCGTGTCGGCCGGTGTGGGCACGGCCGCGGTGAACTCGCTCACTGTTTAATTCTCTACTGCTTCAGCTCGGGGACGTCGGCCGAGGCCGAGAGCCACTGGTCGGTGATGGTCTTGAGCTCGCCGCTGGAGGTCAGCTTGGCGATCGCCTGGTCCACGCACGCGGTCAGGCCGCTGCCCTTGGCCAGCAGCAGGCCGAACTGCTCGGGGGAGCTGTCGCCGTCGTAGCTGAACTGGCCCAGGATCTTGCCGCCGGTCAGCTCCGCGCTGGCCAGGTAGAAGACCGTCGGCATGTCCGTGACGATCGCGTCCACCTGGCCGTTCTGCAGCGCCGAGACCTCGTCGTCGGTGGAGTTGTAGACCGAGACCTGCTGGGTGGGCTTGAGGATGTCGTTGACCGCCTGGTAGCTCGTGGTGCCCACCTGCACGCCGATCTTGGCGTCCTTGAGCTGGGAGAGCGAGGTGGCCGAGGCGTACTTCGACTTGTTCAGCACCAGCACGCCCTGGTTCGCGGTGTAGTAGCCGGTGGAGAAGTCCACCGCCTGCGCGCGGGCCGAGGTGATGGAGATCTCGTTGATGTCGAAGTCGAAGGTCTTGTTGCCCGGCGCGTACGAGTCGTCGAAGGGCTCGGTGACCCACTTGACCTGGCTGGTGCTGAAGCCGAGCTCCTTGGCGACGGCGTAGGCCACCGCGCTCTCGAAGCCCTTGCCGTCCGACGGGTCGTTGTTGTCGAACCACGGGGAGTAGGCGGGCGAGTCGGTGGCGACGGTGAGCTGGCCCGACTTGTACAGCGCCAGCGTGCTCGGGGTGCAGCTGAGCGAGGAGGCCGAGGCCGAGCCGGTGGAGGCCGCGGCGGGCGAGGTCTTCGGCGCGCACGCGGACGCGGTGAGCGCGATCGACACGGCGGCGGCGAGGCCCAGCGTGACGCGGGCGCGGCGGGGCAGGGGGCGGGAG
>NZ_JAGSOG010000254.1 GCF_018139695.1 Actinospica durhamensis
GTCACCGCCTCCGCCGCCACCGCCCCGGCCAAGCCCGCCACCGCGGCCAAGACCACCGCGGCGAAGGCCACCACCACCGCCAAGCCGGCCGCCACGACCACCACCACCGCGCAGCCCGCAGCGAAGATCGAGACCAAGGCCGCCAACCCGTTCGCCGGGGCCACCCTCTCCCAGCTCGAGCCGACCGGCACCGTAGGCACCCAGTCCCACATCACCCTCAGCTCCACCCAGCAGGCCAACGCCGCCACCATCGTCCAGGCCGCCGAGAACCTGCACCTCTCCCCCTACGCCGCCACCATCGCCGTAGCGACCTCCATGCAGGAATCCAAGCTCCAGAACCTCAACGTCGCCGTCGACCACGACTCCCTCGGCCTGTTCCAGCAGCGCCCCTCCACCGGCTGGGGCACCCCCACCCAGCTCGAGAACCCGACCTACGCCGCCACCGCATTCCTCAACAGCCTGCCCTCCAACTACCAGAACATGTCCCTGCACACCGCCGCACAGGACGTCCAGCGCTCCTTCGACGGCTACCTGTACGCACAGTGGGAAGACCAGGCCGCGCACATCGTGTCCTCCATCGTCAACAGCTGATATAAGTAGACTCATACTGGTATAAGTAGGCAGATTGATCCACGCGTCGGCAAGGGCCGTACAATGGCGGCGGCCCGGCCGGGCAGGATCGAGAAAAGAGGGAACGCGTGGGCAGGTGGGAACGGGCGCTGGACGCGGCCGGAGTCGAGCAGGCGTCGTTGCGCTCGGACTACGGCCGGGTGCGGGCGCAGGCCTCCGCGTTCAAGCACGAGATAGTGCTGGCGGCCGAGCTGCTCCTGCCGGAACGCCTGGTCGCCCACGTGATCGCCGCCATCGCGTTCATGCACCGCACGGACGTCCTGCTCGACAGCGGACCGGCGGCCGAGCGCAAGGAGTCCTACGAGGACTGGGAGCGCGAGGTCACCGAGGCCCTCGAGGCCAACCAGAGCGGTGATCCGGAACTGCGGCCGCTGCTGCACACCATCGTCGCGCACCCCGTACTGCACGAGCGCGTGCTCGACTATCTCGCCTCGGCCGACCTGGACCTGGAGTTCACCGGCTTCGTCGCCGAGGCCGACTACCAGACTTATGTCGAGGGCTACTCGCTCCCGGCGTTCATGCTCGTCGCGACGCTGCTCGGCCCGGACGGCGACCAGCAGGCCTACCGGGCCGCCTGCCGCACCTACATAGAGGCGATCCAGCGGCTCGACTTCGTCAACGACCTCGCCGAGGACCTGGCGAACGACCGGCTCACCATCCCGGCCCAGACGCTCGAGCAGCACCGGGTCACCCGTACCGACCTCGAGCAGGCCCGCGACCTGCCGACGGTACGCGCACTGATCGCCGACCAGCTCGACCGGGTCGAGCGGGGCCTGGGCGCCGGAAGCGCCGCGATCGACCTCGTGCCGCCGGCAAGCCGCCCGATGCTGCGCTGCATGCTCAGCCTCGACGCACTCACCGTCGCGGCCGCCCGCGCGGACGTCCCGGCGCTGCTGCGCCGCCCGGCCAACTGCTCCAAGCTCGCCGCGGTCCGGGTGCTGGGCCGCGAGTATCTCAGCGCCCGGCGGACCCGCCGGGCTTAGGCCGAGATTCAGACCGCGCAGGCGTCGTACACGACGTTCGGCGATCCGGACGCCGACTCGAAGATGACGCCCCGGCAGGTCGGCACGTACTGGGCCGGGATCTCGAGGTCGCCGCTGCCGTTGGCCGGTTTGAGCGCGAGCACCACCGGCCCGGTGGTCAACGCGAGCACGACCCGCAGCGTCGGGTCTCCGGCGGCCGGGTCGTAGGTGACCTGGACGACGTGCCGGCTGCCGGCCGGCCAGGACAGTCCGGCGCGGCCGTTCACGCTGGTGGTGGTCATGTCATCCTCCTGAGGTGTGGCGGAGCGCGCCGGCGGGCGGATGTCCCAGAGCGGCGCGGTATCGCGCAGGTCGTTGAGGTCGTAGTCGGAGCCGGAGTAGAACTGCGTTCCGGTCGAGGCCACGGAGGTCGGGACGGCTCCGGTCCAGTCGGCCTCGTCGTAGCCGCCGGACGGGGCGGTGTTCTGCACGACGGTGGACTTCGAGCCGTAGAGGAGCTCGAGGTCGCCGTCCGCGTTGCGCAGGTCCCGGTCGAAGGCCAGCTCGTACGCCGAGTCCACCGCGGTCTCGTAGTCCAGCATGGTCAGCGTGCCGCGGGGCTGTCCCTGTGCCCGCGCCCAGGCCGCCACCGTGGCGGCGTCCGCCGACGCCTGCGCCGTGCCCTGGGGGCTGGAGCGGACGAACACCGGCAGGATGTAGCGGCACCACGGCTGGGCCTTCAGGGCGTCGATCTCGGCCTGGGTCCAGCCGTGGTACGCGTCGCCGCCCGGGATGTAGACGCACCAGCCCACCACCGGTCTGCCGTCGTACTCGGTCGGATAGGTGGACGGCGGATACGCGGAGTCGCCGATCAGCATCATCAGCCTCTTTCCATACTCGCGATCGGTCGCGGAGACCTCGCTCGCGAGTACCCCGAGACCGCACATCAGCACCCTTCCGCGGCCCCGGATCCGCCAACCGCATCCCGGGCGACCCGAACGAGTGAGCCCGGGCCAGGGCGCGCCCTGTTTCCACCCGCCCGCGCCCCGTGCCGGGCGGACTCCTCGCGCCGACTTATTGACACTGTCATATGACAGTGTCACGATGGGCGCATGACCGGACCGGATCCCGCAGCGTGGACGATCGAGCAGCTCTCGGAGCTGGTCGCCGAGGCGCTCTCGGCCGACCACCGGCAGGTCAACGGCCGGGTACGGCAGGTGCCGGACGTGCGCACCATCCGCTGGTACACCTCGATCGGCCTGCTGGACCGGCCGGGCGCGATGCGCGGGCGCACGGCGCTCTACGGCCGGCGGCATCTGGCCCAGATCGTGGCGGTCAAGCGGCTGCAGGCGCGCGGGCTCACGCTCGCCGACGTGCAGCAGCAGCTGATCGGCGCGGACGACGCCACCCTGGAACGCATCGCCGGACTCGGCGACGCGCCGGAGCCGGCACCGACACCCGCACCCGCACCACTGGCGCCCGAATCAGGGCTGGAACCCGAGCCGGCCCGCGGCCGCTTCTGGTCCGCCCGTCCGCTGCGGGCGCCCACGACGCAGGCCGAGCACACCGCACAGCCCGAGCCCGCCGAGCCGTTCGGCGCGCGCATGCACGGAATCCGCCTGGCACCGGACGTCTCGCTCCTGCTCGACGGCGCCGACCACGCGCCGGACGACGCGGCGATCGCCGTCCTGACCCAGGCCGCCCGACCCCTGCTCGACGCGCTCCGGGCGCTCGGGCTCAGCAGCACCGACGAAGAGGCAGCACCTCACCGACGAGGGGCGGCGGGAGCCGTCCGAAGGGGGACACCGTGATGAATGTCAGGATCGGTACCGTCGAGACCCTGCACGAGAACGAGATACTCCGCCTCGCGGCGCCCGACCCGGAGGCCGGACTCGGCGCTCTGGGCACCGAGCGCGGCAACCTGCCCCTCGAGTCGATCGAGGTGCGCTCGGCCGTGGTCGGGCTCACCGTGCGCACCGAGGTCGCCCAGGGCTTCCGCAATCCCTATGACGTCCCGCTCGAGGCGACCTATGTCTTCCCGCTGCCGGACCGCGCGGCGGTGACCGGGCTGCGGATGGAGGCCGACGGCCGGGTGGTGCAGGGCGTGCTCGAGGAGCGCGGCCAGGCCCGGGCCGACTACGAGCAGGCCCTGGCCGAGGGCCGCCGCGCCTCGATCGCCGAGGAGGAGCGGCCCGGGGTGTTCACCATGCGGGTCGGCAACATCCTGCCCGGCGAGCACGTCGTCATCCGCGCCACCCTGGCCGGGCGCCTGCCGTTCGAGGACGGCGAGGCGACCTACCGCTTCCCGCTCGTGGTCGCGCCCCGCTACATCCCGGGCACCGCGCTGCCCGGCGACCAGGTCGGCGACGGCACCGCGCCCGACACCGACGCGGTGCCCGACGCCTCCCGGATCAGCCCGCCGATCCTGCTGCCCGGCTTCCCGAACCCGGTGCGGCTCTCGGTCGAGGTGGACCTCGACCCGGCCGGGCTGCCGCTGACGGCGATCCGCTCCAGCCTGCACGGCGTCGAGGTCACCGCGCCCGACGGAGCCGACGACGCGTCAGGCCGGCGGCTGGTGCGGCTGGTCCCCGGCGAGCGGCTGGACCGCGACTTCATCCTGCGGCTGGGTCTGGGCTCCGAGGACGCGGTGGCGACCTCGCTCGCGGTCCGGCTGGACGACGAAGAGACCGATGCGGGCGCGGAGCCGGACGCGCCGGAGCGCGCCGGGACCTTCGTCCTGACCGTGCTGCCGCCGAGCCGCGAGCACGCCGGGACCCACCCGCGTGACGTCGTGCTCGTCCTGGACCGCTCCGGCAGCATGGGCGGCTGGAAGATGGTCGCCGCCCGCCGCGCGGCCGGGCGGATCGTGGACACGCTCACCGGCGCGGACCGCTTCGCGGTGCTGGCCTTCGACACCGTGCTCGAAACCGCGCCGCTGCTGCCCTCGGGCCTGGTCGAGGCGAGCGACCGGCACCGCTTCCGCGCGATCGAGTACCTCGGCGGGCTCGAGGCGCGCGGCGGCACCGAGATGGCCGAGGCGCTCGGCCGGGCCGCGGACCTGCTGGCCGCGGCGCCGGGCGAGGTGCGCGACCGGGTCCTGGTGCTGGTCACCGACGGTCAGGTGGGCAACGAGGACCAGATCCTGGAGCGGCTCGCGCCGCGTATCAAGGGCGTGCGGGTGCACACGATCGGCATCGACCGCGCGGTCAACGCCGGGTTCCTCAAGCGGCTGGCCCGGATCAGCGGCGGACGCTGTGAGCTGGTGGAGTCGGAGGACCGGCTGGACGAGGCGATGGCGCAGATCCACCGGCGGATCGGCGCCCCGGTGGCCACCGGGCTGAGCCTGGCCGGGGCCGGTCTCGCGGTGGATCTCGCCAGCGTGGAGCCGGCCCGGCTGCCGGACCTGTTCGTCGGCGCTCCCCTGGTGCTCAGCGGCCGGTTCACCGGAAAGCCGGAGGGCGAGGTCGTGGTGCGCGGCACCGGAGCGGACGGCAAGCCGTGGCAGACCTCTGTCACAGCCGTCGCCGCAGCCGACGCCGGACTGGCGGCGTACTGGGCGCGCGGGCGGGTGCGCGACCTCGAGGACGGTTTCGCCTCCGGGCACGGCGGCGAGGACGCCGAGCGCGCGATCGTCCGGACCTCGCTGCGCTTCGGCGTGCTGTGCCGGTTCACCGCGTTCGTCGCGATCGACAGCCGGGTGGTGAATCAGGGTGGCCCGATGCGGCGGGTGACGCAGCCGGTGGACAGCCCGAGCGGCTGGGACGCCTTCGGCCAGGCGAGCTGGGTCGCGGCATCCGCGCCCGGGCCCGCCGTGTCCAGGGGGCCCGCGGGCGCTCGGCGCTCGGCGCTGCCGATGCCGGGCGCGCCGCTGCCGAGCGGCGGCCCGATGCAGCCGGGCGCCCCCATGATGCCGGTTGCGGTCGCGGCCGCGATGCCCATGGCCGATGTCCTGCCGCCGAGCCCGCCGCAGATCCAGCCGGAGATGAAGCGGGCCAAGTCCGAGCTCGAGCCGTTCCTGGAGGAGGCGGACGCAGCGGCGGTCCCGGCTCAGGGCTCGATCGCGGCTCAGGCTTCCATCTCTGAGGTGTGGGCACGCCTGCTCGCCCTGCGGGAGCGTCTGGATGCCGAGAGCGCCGCGCCCTTCGCCGACCGGGTCGCGCTGCTGAGCGAACTCGCCGGCGTGCTGCGCGAGCTCACCGCCCTCCCGTTCCTCTCGACCCCGGAGAATCTCCAGGTTCTGACGGAGCTGGCCGCCCGGCTCGAACTCCCGCTCACCGACCAGGCCGAGCTCGAGGCGCGTTGGCAGCAGGCCGTCAGCGGGCTCGCCACCGTCACCGGGGCGTCGGAGCCTCGGCGCGCCGGAGCCTTCTGGAAGCGGCGCGCCCAGAGCTGACCCCGCGCGGGGATTCGGCATCCCGCGGCAGGAAGATCCCACCGTAGGCGCCGCCGAGCGTGACCAGGGCGGCGCCCGCGGTGAAGATCAGGTCGATGCGGCCCATGTGCAGGCCGCCGATCTCGCCGTGGTAGTGCACCAGCACGGTGCTGGCCAGCCAGCCGGACACGGCCAGCGACAGCATCGAAGCGAGGCTCATGGCCGGGTTGAACACCTGCACGACCCGGCCGAGGTACTCCTTCGGCGCGGCCTTCATCACGGCCGGGCTGAAGACGGTGTTCACGATCCCGGCCAGGCAGGCGACCAGCGCCACCAGCAGCAACGCGCTCCAGAAGCGGGTCTGGCGGGCGTAGAGCAGGATCACCAGGCCGCCGAGGAACAGCGGCAGCCAGGTCGAGCGCCGGATGCCGAGGCGCTCGACCACCGCGCCCGCGGCCAGCGCACCGAGGACCGCCCCGGTGCCGTCGGCCATGGAGAGCAGACCGTAGAGATGCGGGTCGGCGTGCAGGTTCTCGGTCACGAAGTACACGTCGAGTCCGTTCAGCGCCCCGGTCCCGACGGTCAGGATGACCACCATGACCAGCAGGGTCACCAGGAACCTGCTGTGCGCGAACACCCGCAGTCCGTCGAGCAGGTCGCGGCCCAGGCTGCGGAGCCCGGAGACGGGCGTGGTCTGCGGCGCCTGCTCCGGGGGCCGGGCCGCGCGCTCGACCCGCACGGACCGGATCACCCAGTAGGAGAAGACATACGAGGCCGCGTTGAACAGCAGCGCCCACTGGAAGCCCACGGTGAACAGCAGCGGCGCGGCCAGCGGCGGGCCGATCATCAGGGTCGCGGCATATGTACCCTGACTCAGGCCCACGGCTTTGGCCCGGTCCTCGTCGCCCGGCACGATCTGCGAGATCATGGCGAACCTCGACGGGTTGAAGAACTGCCCCGCCACGTTGAGCGCCAGCACCACCCCGTAGACCAGTGCCAGCCAGGCGCCGACCGGCAGATCGCGGGTCGGCAGCAGGGACACCGCCGTCAGCGCTCCGGCCAGCACGGCCCGGATCGCCTCGGTGCGCAGCATCGTCGCGCGCCACTCCCACCGGTCCGCGAACACCCCGGCGATCGGGCCGACGACGGCGACGGCGAGGCCGGCCGCCAGCATCACACCGCTGACCGCGGCCGGACCCCAGCTGCGGCCGTGGGCGAGCACGGTGGCGATCCACAGCAGCACCGTGGTGTCGAACACCGCGTCGCCGAGGCCGGAGACCGCCCCTCCGGTCCACAGCCGGGCGAAGTCCCGGTTGACCAGCCGCCGCTCGATGAAACCCCCGGTCGCCCCCGCACTGCGCGTCATGATGGAAATCATGGAGCACGGCACGCCGCGGATCAATAAGAGCACACAATCACGCGGGCCCGCTCCGCGAACGCACCGAGTATCGCAGTGCTCTTTGATATCTCCGCGGGCTCGGATACGCTCGGGTGCGTACGCGGGAGCGCAGCGGACGTGCACGGGAACACGGGCGCCGTGACGGAGTGGGGTTGCCATGGACGTGATCGTCGCCGAGGTCATCGGCATCATCGCCCTGGTCACGCTGGTCGCCGGGCTCTTCAGCGCCGCGGCGCGCCGGCTCGGCCAGCCCGCCGTGATCGGGCAGATCGTGGCCGGCGTGGTGCTCGGTCCCAGTGTGCTCGGCCGGTTCCCGGGTGATCCGACCGCGCATCTGTTCCCCGCGCACGCAGTGCCCTATATCAATGTTCTGGGCCAGGTCGCCGTCGTCATCTTCATGTTCGGCGTCGGCTACGAGATCGAGTTCCGGGCCCTGCGGCGGCAGGGCTCGAGCGCGCAGCTGGTCGCGCTGTGCGCGGTGAGCGTGCCGCTCGCGCTCGGGGTGCTGGTGGTGGCGCTGGACCATTCGGCCTTCGCGGCCCTCGGCGGCCACCCGGACCAGCGTGCGTTCGTGATGTTCATCGCGGCCGCGGTCTCCATCAGTGCCCTGCCGGTATTGGCCGCCATCGTGCGGGACCGCGGTCTGGCCGGGACCAGGGCCGGGATCACGGCGACGGCGGCGGCCGCGCTGATGGACGTACTCGCCTGGCTGGTGCTGGCGGCGGCCGTCATCGGCGCGGGCCCCAAGCCGCGGTTCACCCTCCCGGTCACCACCGTGCTGGTCGTGGTCTTCATCGTGCTCATGCTCGCGCTCGTCCGTCCGGCGCTCGGCTGGTGGCTCGCCCGCAGCTCGGTGCTGGCCAGCCCGGCCACCCTCGCCTTCGTACTGGCCGCGGGCGGCGCCTGGGTCACCGCCGAACTCGGGCTGCACCCGATCTTCGGCGCGTTCCTGGCCGGACTCACACTGCGCGGCAGCCGGCCCCCGGACGCCGAGGTCGTCTCCTCGATGGAGCGCGCCGGGAACCTGCTGCTGCCGCTGTTCTTCATCACCACCGGCCTGTCGCTCAACGTCGGCTCGGTCGGCGTGACCGGATTCGAGGTGCTGGCCCTGGTGACGGCGGCGGCCTGCCTGGGCAAGCTCGTTCCGGCCTACCTGGCGGGCCGGCTGACCGGACTGGACAAGACCGACGCGCGCACTGTCGCGGCCCTCGTGAACACCAGGGGGCTGACGGAGCTGATCGCGCTGAACGTGGGCCTGGCCGACGGCATCATCACCTCGCGGCTGTTCACCGTGCTCGTCCTGATGGCCCTGGTGACGACGCTGGCGACCGGGCCGCTGCTCTCGGCCATCCGTCCGGTCACCGCGCCCGCCGAGGTCGGTGAACCGGTCGCCGTGGCGGACTGACGGGGTCGTTCAAGGGCGTGGCGAGCGCCAGGGCGCAGGGTGCCGCGTCCTCAAGGGACCGCCAGGACGCCTCGCCCCAGCGACAGCCGTGCCGGGCGCCGGGCCGCACGGCGATCCGCCAGGGCTCTGCGAAGATCCCGAGGCCGAGCGACTTCACGCAGGCCTCCTGGACCGCCCAGACGCGCGCGAACGCGGCGGCGCGCGCGGCGCCGAGAAGGCTCAGCACTCGCACGGTACGCCACCTCGCCCGGGCCGCCATGCGCGACCTCGGCCGTCCCGAGGCACCCGTCGTGCACGGCCAACGACGCGATCCGCTCTGGCCCGAGGGCCTGGTCGGGTCGATGACCCACTGCCGGGGAAACCGCGCAGCAGCCTTGGCCCGCCGAACCGACGTCGTCGGCCTGGGCCTGGACGCCGAGCCCAACGAACCGCTCTCCTCCGGCGTGCTCGACGTCATCGGACTGCCCGAAGAGCGGGCGCAGCTCCTCGACCTGCGCGCCGAGGATCCCACTGTCTACTGGGACCGTCTGCTGTTCTGCGTCAAAGAGGCAATATATAAGGTGTGGTTCCCGCTGGCCGGGACGTGGCTAGGCTTCACAGTCGCGCTGGTGTCGCTGGTGTCCTTCGGCGGCACGGACGGCACGTTCACCGTCGTACACCAGATCCCGGGCCCGCCGCTGGGAACGCAGATCCCGCAGACGCTACACACCCTGCATGGCCGCTGGCACTCGGAGCGCGGCGTACTGGCCGCGGCTACGTTGGTACCGATCGCGCCGGTCTCCGCCGCACCCTGATCGCTTCCCCTGAGCTGGCTTCCCTGAGCTGGATCGGCCTCCAGGGCGAGAAATCAGTGCCGGGCACGCAACCCGATCGAAGCGTCCCGACTCTAGTTATCGACCTGGTCAGAACGAAGGGCGGAGCACATGCAGCGAAGAACCGAGTTCGCCGAATACGCGCAGGCCAGACAGGGACACCTGCTTCGCACGGCCTACCTCCTGTGCGGCGATCCGCACCAGGCGCAGGATCTGGCGCAGGAGGCGCTCACGAACCTGTGCCGCTTCTGGTCGCGGGCCAGCCGGGCCGACTCCGTGGACGCGTACGCGCGCCGGGTGCTGGTCAACGCCTACCTGGCGAACGAGCGGAAGCTCAAGCGCGAGCGGGACACGCACATCGCGCTCGCCCTCGACGCGCCGCCGCCGCGAGCCGAGGACTCGGAGCTGCGGCTCGAACTCCTGGCCGGCCTGGCTCAGCTGGGCAAGCGGGGCAGAGCGGTGCTGGTGCTGCGTTTCTGGGAGGACCTGAGCGTCGAGGCGACCGCGGCCGCGTTGTCCTGCAGCGTCGGGACCGTCAAGAGCCAGACCTCGCGGTCCTTGGTCCGGCTGCGCGAAGTGCTCGGCCCCGATTGGGCCGAGCAGTCGTCGGCCGAGCCGGCCACTGCCACGAGCCCGGCTGATGCAACGTTCTCCTACACGAAAGAAGGATGATACGACATGCAAGACGATCAGCTGGAGATCGGCGAGGATCAGGTACGAAGCCTGTTCGAGACAGTCTCGGACGGCTATCAGTCCTCTGCTGACTTGGTTCCCGCGGCCCTGGCCGCCGCCAGACGCGCGACGCGGCGGCGCGCGATCGGCTACACCCTGAGCGCGGGCGCACTCGCGGCAATCGGTTCCCTGGCCGTCGTACTTCCGGGCGGCGGCACCGTCGCGCGGACCTCGGTCACCGTCGGCTCCAGCGAGCCGGCGACGGGCGCCTCGCCCGCGATCGTTCGGGAGTGCACCGGCGTCTACATGCCCTGGACCTCCGGATCCGACGCGTCCTTCTACGGCAAGGGCAGCACCAGCGAGCGGACCACGATCTGCGAGCAAGATCTCAGTACACTCGCGAAGCTGCTTCCGGGTGTCACGTCTTCCCAGAGCTCGGAGCCGTACAGCTCGGCGATGAACGAAATGATGCCGGACCAGGTCTCACAGCTGGGTTCCGGGATGAACCCGAACACGCCCATCCTCAACCCGTGGCAGTACAACGTGGTCGAGCACGGCACGCCGGGAGTCCTCATGATCGAGTACTCGCGCGACGCCGACGGGCTCGAGTTCTGCCACCCGTGCTCGATGAACACGCCGCTGGCGCACGGGTTCACCCTGGTCGACACCACCAGGGACTCGACGTCCAGCAGCTCGGGCGCGATCGTCGGCGTGCAGGTCAAGACGCCGCAGGGCGAGAACATCATCGTCTACCTAAGTGCGGGCTCGAACCGCGGCGTGCCCAGGATCGACCTGGTCAAGCTGGCCGAGAACCCCGCGTTCACCGCACAGCTGGCCGCCGACCTGGACATCATCGGCAACAACTGAACTCTCAGCAGCCTCGAGTCGGCGCCGCCGGTGAATCAAGCGCCGCAGCAGCGCTCCCGGCCGCGCCGGCTCGCACGGAACCGCAGGGCTCGCACCGTTTCACATTCGATGTTCACTTGGCGTAGCGCAGGATCGCCGCACATCCGTCGTCGGCCTCTACGCCCGGCAGCAGTTCGCTGAACGAGGCGCCGCCGGCCGCAGCCGCCCGCAGCATGAGCGGGCCCGCCTTGCCCTCGAAGGCCTTCTCGCCGTACTCGCCGAGCGCCTCCGGGGCACTGGCGATCAGCATCGCGTCCTCGGCGGTCGCCCACTTCATCGGGTCGGCGGAGCGGTCCGCGGACAGCAGCAGAGTGTCGACGCTGCCCCGGGCGAGCGCGTCGATCACCGCGGGGATGCCGTGCACGGCCCGGTTGCGGCCCAGCGCGTCGCTGTACGCGGTCATCATGCGCTCGTGGTCGGCGCGCGAGATGTCGGCGAGCGCGTACTCGACCGCCTCGCGCATGGCAGCGGCCGCGTCGTCCCGCCGTCCGCCGGGGACCTCGACGATCTCGGCGCCGAGCCCCTGGGCCGCGAGCTCCTCCCGCAGCAGCGGAATCGCCTTGGGGTCGCCGGCGATAACGGCCACCCGGGCGTCAACACCGGTCGCCGCCTCGGCCGCCTCCCGCGCGACACCGGCTGCGTTGTCGGTCCACGCGTTCACAGCGCGCCGGTGGTACGAAGCCATCGACGGCCCGCCGGCCCCGACCCGGCTCAGGTGCAGCGTGGTGCCGTCGTAGGTGCGGCTGGACTCGGGGTCGAACGCCCCAGCCGGGTACGCGTCGATGTCGCCGCCCTCCCGGTCGAGCGCGATGACGATGTACGGGAGCTGATGATCGAGGTCGAGAACGGTCTCCAGCGGGTCCGCCACCAGCCCGACGACGCCGCGGCTGGCAGCCGGCGGCTCCGAGAGTGCGAAGGACCCAAGGATCTTCCCGTTCGCCGCGAACAGCGACTCACCCTGCGGCCCGACAATGTGCGGCGCAGAACCGACCTGCCCGTCCAGCGCCTCGAGCGTCTCCTCGCCAACGCCCTGCGCGGCAAGGTCCCGGCGCAGATCCCGCCAGGTAAGCTCCAGTCGCTTGTCCGCGTCCTGGTCCTCCCGGCTGGTATCCAGGTGCACCGAGACGACATCGCCGGGCGTCGCGGTGTAGAGGGGCCGGAGCAGATCGAGATCCATCGTGTTCTCCTGACGCGATCGGGGTCCCGCCATCGTCCCCCGACCCCGCCACACCCGGCACGCGGCGGCAGGCCACACTGACCCGTTCGGGGAGGTCCGGCAAGCTCGGGCGCCCGACCCAGACTCGCTCAGCCCGGACCCGCGAAAAAACCCGCGACCCTTGTCCGAGATCAGCAGGCTTCGCGCGCTCGGCGATGGCGGCGATGGCGGCGATGGCGGCGATCGAGAGG
>NZ_JAGSOG010000255.1 GCF_018139695.1 Actinospica durhamensis
ACCGGTCCACCGCAGCGTGCCGTCCAGCGGCACCTGCGAAGGCGAAAGCCAACCGGTCGGCAGAGCGGACCACGTCGGGTTCGGGGTCGGGCTCGAGTTTGTCGGCCCGCTGGTGGGAGCGGCCGCGCCTCGACCGGGTTCGGCGTGGCGATTCTGCTGTGCTCGATCTCTCCCAACCTTCTGACCGCCTACGTGGTGCTGCTGTTCACCGGCTGGGCCAGTGTTTCGTTCATCTCCATCGGCAACTCCACCATCCAGCTCGCGGCCCGGCCCGAGATGCGCGGACGGGTCATCGCGCTCTGGCAGGTCGCGTTCCAGGGCACCACCCCGATCGGCGGGCCGCTGGTCGGATGGATCATCGCGGTCGCCGATCCGAGGACGGGCCTCGCGGTCGGTGGCGCGGCGTGCCTGGTGGCCGCCGCCGGAGCCGTTTGGTACGTCCGGCCGCCGCTGCGTCCGCTGCGTCCGCTGCGTCCGCTGCGTCCGCTGCGTCCGCTGCGTCCGCTGCGTCCGCTGCGTCCGCTGCGTCCGCTGCGGCGAGGGGCGTCGCGACAAGAGGACGGCAGCGGAGAGGCTCCGCGACCGGATGGGGACGGACACGGACACGGACACGGACACGGACACGGTGATGGGGACGGCGATCGCGGCGGGCGGGTCAGCACTCCTGCGTCGTCGTCGCCGTGACGGGGCCGGTTGAGGAGCGCGGCTGGGTCGACGCCTGCATCGTCACGGTGCCGCCGCAGAACACGTTGCTGGGGATCGTGTCGCTCACCATGTACTCCGTCTGACCGGACAGCACCATCTCGTGTGTGCTGGTGAGGCTGCCTCTCGAGCCCGAGTACGAGTACATCAACGTGATCGGGTCGGTGGTGCTGGTGGACACGGTGATGACGTAGGCGATGTCCGGATCGAACCGCTGGCCGCCGATGAGTGCGAGTGTCACGTCTCCGACGGCGACGGGTGTCACGGCGTGCAGTCTCCGGAACGTGCCGGGCGGCCAGCCGGCCGCGAACGGGCGGGACGGATCGTGGGCGCCTGAGCGCAGGCGCGAGAGGCGGGATCGGGCGGAGGATGCGGACGCCTCGGCATCAGCGGCCGGGGAAACCACGTCTGAACCTTTTGCCGAGCCGGGGACCGGGCCGTGCAATGCGGTCAGAGCATTGCGGGTGCCGCGTGCCACGTCGGCTCCGGCGGCCTGCGTGCTTCCGCCGGCTGACGATCCGGGGGCGGTGTTCGCCAGGTTGGAGCCCATGTTCGTCCGGTCGCCGCTGGTGTTGTTGAGGTATGTCAGTGTGGCTGCGAGTGCGGCCACGAAGACGCAGCCGCAGGCGCCGGCAGCTACGCGGCTCGGCTTGAAGGACGCGAAAGCGCGGTGTGGCTTGGTCGAGAGATCCGCGGCGAGGACGGTGCGTCCGGGGTAGAGCGTGAACGGGTACTGCGTTCCGTCGGGCTCCACCCGCATCGCCGCCACCGGGGCCGGGCCCGAATCCGCGACGAGCGCGAGTGCGGCCAGATACGCGGCCTCGCGCGAGTCCTGGCCGGGGGCGATGTGGACGGCCAGGCCGTTGACGTCCGCCGAGCCGTCGGGGTGGTGCGCGATCAGTACGGTGGGGCTGCCCTCGCGCCTCGTATCGTCAGCACTATTCATCGTGTCATTGATTTCCGTGCCCGTTGTTCCGCGCGCACCCATGCCGATGCCCATGCCTCGCCGCCGTTCCGTACCGCTGCCAGGGCGGGGCCTCGCCTCGCACTCGAACGGCTCAACGCCGCGGGGGCGGCGGGTGCTCGACATACGGTTGAGTCTTCACTGGAACGGATTGGTGCTGTGGCCACCGGTCGTCGGCGTATGGATACCATGGCGGCGCTGAAGAGAACCGAAGAGCATGAGCGGACAGGACGGAACCCAGAGCATGTCGGACGCTGCCCCCGAGACGCTTGAGCCGCTCACCGTCACCTACGGCGCGCACCCGTCGCAGTACTTTCACGTCCACCTGCCGCAGGGTCCGGGACCGCATCCGGTGGTCGTCCTGATCCACGGCGGATTCTGGCGGCTGCCTTATGGGCTCGGCCTGATGCGGCCGCTCGCCGAGGACCTGGTCCGGCGCGGGTTCGCGGCGGTGAACGTCGAGTACCGGCGGCTCGGCGAAAAGGGCGGCGGGTGGCCGGGGACGTGCGAGGACGTGTTGAGCGCGGTTCGGGGCTTGGGCACCGGGCCGCTGCCGTTCGATCTGCGGCGGATCGGGATCGTCGGGCACTCGGCGGGGGGACACCTTGCGCTCTGGGTCGCGTCGGCGTTGGCCGGGCAGGGCGCCGGACGAGGCGCCACCTCGGGTGCCGGCGCGGACGCGGAGTCGGGCGGCGCGGGGGACGAGGCGCTCGCGTCGGAGTACGCGATCGTGTCGTTGGCGGGTGTGGTGGATATGCGCGCCGCGGCGAACGATCGGCTCGACGAGGAGCACGGCAAGCCTCCGGCGGCCGTCGAGTTCATGGGCGGTACGCCGCTCGAGCGGCCCGACGCGTACCGGCTGGCCGCGCCGATCGAGCTGTTGCCGCTCGGGCCCACGGTGACGCAGCTCGTCGTGCACGGCGACGAGGACAACCGGGTGCCGATCTCGCAGAGCATTGATTACGTCCGGGCCGCGCTCGCCGTGGACGACCGGGTCGAGCTGGCGCGGTTCGCTTCCATGGGCCATTTCGAGGTGCTCGAGCCCGATCACGAGTCCTGGCTGGCGAGTGTCGGGTTTCTCACGGCGACGATGCTCGGCTGAGCGGATCCGCCGGAGCGCACGGCCGGTCGTGCGGGCTCGCAAGGCCGCTCGCCTTTAGTCTGAAGCGGTGACGAACTTCGCGATCAGACCGGCCAGGCCCGAAGACGCCGAGCAGCTCAGTGTTCTGGCTCAGCGTTCCAAGGCGCACTGGGGCTATGACGAGGAGTTTCTCTCGGCCTTCCGCAGCGAGCTGACGATCCGGGCGGAGTCGGTCGTGCCGCGGCGCACGCAGGTGGCCGTGGGAGGCAAGGACCTCGGGGGGACGGACGCGGAGTCCGGACTGACGCAGGGGGCCGAGCCGGAGGAACGGATTCTCGGTTTCGCGACGCTCGAGGGTGAGGCGCCGGCGGGCGAGCTCGGGATGCTCTTCGTGGATCCGGACGTGATCGGGCAGGGTGTCGGGACGGGGCTGTTCAAGCACATCTCCTCCCTGGCCACGCAGCTCGGCTTCCACCGGCTGACCATCGCCTCCGACCCTTTCGCCGAGCCGTTCTACCTGGCGCAGGGCGCGGTCCGGATCGGCGCGGTGCCGTCCGGGTCGATTCCGGGGCGCAGCCTCCCGCTGCTCGCGCTGGCCCTGTAGGCCGCGGAAGGCAGCCCGGCTGCTGACACCCGGCCTGCCGCTGACCTGCCCGGATGGGGTAGGGGGTGGATCGGCGCGCGCGGGCGGACGAGACTGGGGGTATGTGCCGAAGCATCAAGACCCTCCGCCCGCCGGTCACGCCTGAAGCGGGGCCCGAGGACTTCCACGCCGCCGCGCTGCAGTACGTGCGCAAGATCTCCGGCTTCCGCGCGCCGTCCGCGCGGAACAAGGAGGCCTTCGACGCCGCGGTGGACGCCGTGACCGAGGCCACCCGCCGCCTGCTCGCCGAGATCGAGGTGCGCCCGGCCCCGGCCCGTTCCACCGCGCCCGAGCACGAGCACACACAGGACCACGAGCACACACAGGACCACGAGCACGAGCACGCGCACCCGCACGAGCACGCGGCGTCCGAGGTGGGTCAGCCGGTCTGAGGGCCGGACGGCGGCGTCGTGGGCGGCCACTGCGGCGGGTTCGGCGGCGGCTCGCTCGGCCCGCTCGGAGGCCGGCCCGGCGTGCCGCCGAACGCCGGGTCGGTATGCGTCGTCGCGACAGTCCCGTCGTCGTTCATCATCGCGCTGCCCAGGACGCCCTCCGATGTACTGGTCGGCGGGCGGATCAGGCATAGCAGCAGACTGAGTGCGAGGCCGAGCAGGGCGTAGCCGCCGAGGATGAGCAGCGGGTAGCCGCTGCGCTCGCCGCCGAAATAGGCGATCGAACGCACCGCGTCGGTGCCGGCGCCCGGGGGCAGGAAGGCGCCGATGGCCCGCCAGAACGGGGGCAGCATGGCGCGCGGGAAGGCGCCGCCCGCGGACGGGTTGCCGAGCACGACGACGAGCAGCACGGCCAGGCCGATGCCGACGATGCCGAACGCGATCTCCAGCGCCATCGTGATCGCGCCGACGCCGAACACCAGTAGCGCCCCGGTCGCGACCATCGGCCAGAACTCCCCGCCGAGCGCGCCCAGGACGTGCTCCTGGACCAGCAGGGTGCCGATCAGGCCCGCCACGAGGCCGCACAGGGCCAGCGCCACCAGGCGGATCACGGCGCGGGTGAGGTTGGCGGGCCGGGTGCCCGCGCTCAGGCCGAGGATCGAGGCGATCAGGTAGCCCGTCACGCTCCAGCCGACGACGAGGTAGAACGCGGAAAGGCCGTCGAAGTCCTCGGCGCCGGCGGGGACGACGTCGTCCACGCTCAGGGTGCGGTCGGACTGCACCTCGAGCTCGATGAACAGCTTCTCGATCGCGCTGGCCTGCGCCGATCCCGCCGCGGACGCGACGATCAGGGTGTCCTGCGATCCGGTCACGTTGTAGACGAACGCGGCGGCGGTCGAGCGGTCGGCCACGGCGTCGCGCGCGGCGGCCTCGGTGGTGCCCGCGCTCGGTGTGACCGCGCCGCCGGAGGCCTGCGAGAGCTGCGCCACGAGCTGCTGCGTGGCCTGCGGGTCCGCCGAGACGACGGTGATCGGCGCGTTCTGCAGCTTTGGGCTGTGCAGGGCGCCCACGTACGACAGGACGAAGCCGAGGCCGAGGAGCAGGGTCGAGACGACGAGGAGGGTCGCGCGCAGCGACACGGCGTCGCGTACCTCCGCCATGCCCGTCCCACGGTGCGGCGTGGTCGGCCCGTCCGGAGCGCCGAGCGGGGCACCGATCGGAGCGCCATGGGAGCCGGTGGTGACCGGTTCGCCCTCGTCGTCGATGGTCATGGGATCAGGATGCTCACGCTGCGCCGCAGGTCGCACGCCTGGCTAGGCCAGACGAGATCCGGTCCGGCGCCTTCGGCGACCGCGAACGCCCTTGCCGACAAGTTACCGAGGAGTAAGCTCTCTGCGACGGATCGTCTCAGCATGTTCAGGAGGCCTGATGCCCCGGCGACCGCTCATCGCCGCGTGCACACTCACGCTCGCGGTCCCCCTCGCGCTGTGTTCGCTCTCGGCCTGCGCCGACCCGGGTTCCGGCGCGGCCACCACGCCGGCCGCCGGCAGTGGCGCCGGTACGGGCGCCACACCTTCCAGTGTCGCCGTGGCCGACAGCTCGGCGCTGATCACCGACCTCGGCCAGGCCGGGCACACCTGCACCGCCGCGACCGGCGCGGCCGACACGGTCGCCATGCCGGGCCTTCGCAACAGCCTGAACTGCGTGATCTCCGGCGCGGGGCGCACCGGCTCGGCCGACGCGACCGTCGCCGTGTTCGACGATCACGCCCATGCCGCGGCGTTCGCGAACGTGCTGACGTCCTCGAACGTCTCCGGCCTGCTGCTCGGCGGGACCTCGGAGCGTGCCGTGCTCGGCTCGAACTGGGTCGTGCTCGTGCCCGACGACGCCTCCTACGCCGACGCCGTGCACGCCGCGCTCGGCGGGACGGTGCTGGACGGTGGAACCTCGACGGCGAGCGCCGGAGCCTCGAGCGGCGGCTGATCCGCGTCACCCGTCAGGCCCCGCGGCGTCAGGCCGGCCACGCTGGCCGCCATCGCCTGGTCGTGCGCCCGCCGTCCGCCGTCGTTAGCGTCGGACGGGAGGCGGGCGGCGAGAGGCGGTGCGTGCGGCGTGACCCCGGTGCGGCGGCGGCATCTGACGAACCCGCAGCTGCTGGTCCTGCTGGTCACCAGCACCCTGCTGATCTCCGGCCTCGGCGCGGCCGTGGACCCGCAGGCCCGGCTGACCAGCCTGCTGATCTTCCTGCCCGCCATCGTCGCGGGTATCGGCAAGCTCGGCCAGACCGTGTTCGCCGCGGTCTGGGCGTTCGTGACGGTGTTCGCGTCGGTGAGCATCCACCCGGAGCCCACGATCGGGGACACGGCCGTGCTGCTCGCGCTCACCGCGGTCTTCGGCGCCGGGGCCGTCTACGCCTGCCGTGTCCGGCTGGACCGGGAGGCGGAGATCGCCCGGCTGCGCTTCACCGCGACCGCGTTGCAGCGGCAGGTGCTGCGGCCGTTGCCGCAGGTCGCGGAGCCGGTGCAGGTGGACGGGGTGTACGAGCCGGTGACCGAGGACCGTCTGGTGGGCGGCGACATCTACGACGTGGCGGAGACCGATTTCGGTACCAGGGTGCTGATCGGCGACGTGCAGGGCAAGGGTCTGGCCGCGCTCGGCACGGGGCTGGCCGTCATCGGCGCCTTCCGGGAGGCGGCGCAGCGTGAGCTCACCCTCACCGGCCTGGTCGACGCGATCGAGGCCGCGACGAACCGGTTCAACGACGACGCCGTGCACGGCGGCGAGCCGGAGCGCTTCGTCACCGCGCTCGTGCTCGGATTCCAGAGCGAAGCCGGGTCGGGCGAAGCCGGGTCGGGCGACGTCGAGGTCACCGTGATCGACTGCGGGCACCTGCCCGCGTACGCCCTCGACGGCAGCGGGCCACGGCGGCTGGACTTCGGCGAGTCGGGCGTGCCGCTCGGGCTCGCCGACCTGGTGGCCGAACCGCGCCGGGAGCGGCGCTTCCCGCTGCCGAAGGGCACCACGCTCGTGCTCTACACCGACGGGCTCACCGAGGCCAGGAACGGCGACGGCGTGTTCTACCCGCTCGAGGACCGGCTCGCGCTCTTCGGCGGCCTCACGCCGCGCGGCCTGGCCCAGGCCCTGCACGAGGACGTGCGCGAGTTCGCGCCGCGCCAGCAGGACGACCTCGCGATCCTGGTGGTACGGCCGGTGTGGTGAACGCGGGGTCCACGCCCCGTCAGCACGCCTTCGAGACGTGCTGCGTGGTCTGCTTGGACACGAGCTGGCCGAAGACGATCAGGCGGCGGTAGGAGTTGTACACCGGGTCGCAGGTCGTCAGGGTGATGTAGCTGCCGGGCTTGGTGAGGCCGGAGCGGCCGGGGATCTTGTCGAGCACGTCCACGGAGGTCGGGTCGACGAAGACGGGGTCCTCGATGACGCGGTACGTGTAGGTGGTGTTGCCGTCCTGGACCACGACGGTGTCGCCGGTCTTGACCTCGTTGAGGTACCGGAACATGTCGCCCCAGGTGCGCCGGTGCGCGGCGACGGCGAAGTTGCCCGCCTGGCCGGGCAGCTGGCTGCTGGGGTACCAGCCGACGCCCTGCTGCAGCTCGGTCTGGGCCACGCCGTCGAGGATCGGCCACACGCCCGGGTTGCGGATCTGCGGGATCTGGATGGTGGCGAACGGCTGGGCGTCCCTGGGCTGGACGCTGACCGAGGAGGCCCACTCGCGTCGCAGGGTGCAGACGTTCGCCTCGGCCTGCGCGTGGGCGACCACGCTGGTCCAGGTCAGCAGGTACAGGACGTAGAGCCCGACCAGCACGCCCGCCGTGATCATGAGCTCCCCGGCCACGGAGCCGACCGCCCGCAGTGCCCGCATGAATCCTGCCATGAACCGGGATCATGCCATCCGATTTCCATCCTTCCCGGCCGCCTCACGCGACGTTCGCCCGGATGGAGCAGTGGCGGGCGGTGAGGCGGCCGTCCGGTGTCACTCGGAAGGGGTGTTCGTCGTACCGGCAGGGACGGCGGCTCCCTCGGTGCACCTGACTACGCGGTCGCGGCGGTCGGGGTGAAGCGCAGCGCGAGGTCGATGGTGGCCGGGCCCTTGAGCATGCCGAGCTGATTCCACGTCATGCCGAAGTCGGCGCGGTCGATCTCGACCTTGCCGGTGAGCACGACGGCGTCCGCACCCTCGGTCTCGACTCGCACCGGGAAGTCGATCTTCCGGCTGATGCCGCGGACCGTGAGTTCGCCCTCGACGACGGCGCCGTCCGAGGTCGGCCGCACGGTCGCGGCCTCGAACACGATCTGCGGGTGGGTCTCGACCTCGAAGAAGTCCTTGGAGCGCAGGTGCTTGTCCCGCTTGCCGTGCTTGGTGTCGATGGACGCGGCGTCGACCAGGACGCGGCCGGTGGCGCTGCCGTCGGCGCCGATCTCGCCGGCGCCCTGCACGGCGCCGAAGACGCCCTTGACGGTGACCAGACCCCAGATCGTCTTGTGGTGCAGGCCGACTCGGCTGCTCGCGGCGTCGAGTGTCCAGCTGCCGGGGGTCGGTTGTGTGGCCATGAGGAATCCTCCCAAGGTGAATCGCCAGCTATCTGATCGCTGGCTATTATCTTTCCAGCGAGATAATAGCCAGCGGCGTTAAACTGGGCAAGGAGGCGTGCATGGGAGAGGACGAGCGATGACAGTCACGCGTGTGGAGGGAGAGCAGGAGCAGGCGGATCCGGCCGGGTGTTGCTCGGGTGTCGCGGACACGGAGCTGCTGAGCCGCTGGTTCCAGATCTACACCGGGATGCAGCGCATCACCGGTGACCTGCTCGAAGAGGTCGAGCGCGGCGGCGGCCTGAGCGCGCCGGAGTTCCAGATGCTCTGGCACCTGAGCGCCGCGCCGCAGCGGCAGGCGCCGATGAACGAGATCTCGCGCCTGCTCGGCTTCTCCACCGCCGGCACCACCAAGCTCGTCGACCGGCTGAGCGCGACCGGCCTGGTCGAGCGCCGCACCAGCCCGACCGACCGCCGCGTCATCCTGGCCGGACTCACCGACGCGGGCGTCGCCGCCACCGCCCAGGCGGCCGTGATCCTGGCCACGGGTCTGCGCGAGCGCTTCGTCGGCCCGCTCGGCGAGGAGCGGGTAGACGCCCTGGTCGACGCGTTCCGGCTGCTCGCCGGGGAATCAGACTCCTGTCCCGGATAGCCTTTCCCGGGTAGGTCGGATGGACCGCTTCCGCCTCGAATGGCGTTCCTGCACTGGATCACGCTGTTGACGAGATTTCGCGTGGTTGCGCGGAAATTGTCGGATCCTCGGCCTAGGCTAGGGCCTGTCCTGCCGATCTTGTGGCCACGCTGGAACGCGGGGCTTCATCGATATGGCAATGCGAAACGGCTCAGCGCCGAGCACGGGCGCTCGGCCGGAGCAGCTTCATACTGGTTGTCTGGGGGTGCTTCGGCCGGGCGGCCAGGCGACGGTGATCAGCTGTTTCGCGCCGCAAGATCGGCAGGACAGGCCCTAGAGTCGGGACATGGCCGAAACACTGTTGCTCGCCGGTACCCGCAAGGGGCTTGTGATCGCTCGCAAGAGCCCAGGGCGCCCCTGGCACGTGGGCCCGCTTCAGCTGCCGATGACGGCTGTGTACGCGGTCGCGATCGACACGCGCGAGCGCGGGCCGCGCCTGTTCGCCGGGGCGACGAGCGAGCACTGGGGGCCGACGCTGCTCCATTCGGATGACCTCGGCCAGAGCTGGCAGGAGCCGGACCGGGCCCCGATCGCCTTCCCCGAACGCACCGGAGCCGCGCTCGGCCGCGTCTGGCAGATCCAGCCGGGACCGGCCGACCAGCCCGGCGTGGTCTATGCGGGCACCGAGCCGACGGCGCTGTTCCGCTCCGAGGACGGCGGGGTGAGCTTCGCCCTCAACGAGGCGCTGTGGGACCACCCGCACCGCGAGGACTGGGCGCCGGGCTACGGCGGCCAGGCGCTGCACACGATCCTGCCGCACCCGGGCGACCCGGACCGGATCCTCGTGGCCATGTCGGCCGGCGGGGTGTACCGGAGCACGGACGCGGGCGGCAGTTGGGCGCCGGCGAACGTCGGCATCCGGGCCACCTTCCTGCCCGAGCCGGAGCAGTACCCGGAGTTCGGCCAGTGCGTGCACAAGGTCGCCCCGGACGCGGCCGACCCGGAGCGGCTGTATCTGCAGAACCACAACGGCGTCTACCGCTCCGAGGACTGGGGCTCGACGTGGACCGAGGCGGCCAAGGGCCTGCCGGGCGAGTTCGGCTTCGCGGTGGCGACGGATCCGCGCAAGTCCGGGCGCGCGTACCTGTTCCCGCTCACCAGCGACGAGTTCCGGTTCGCGCCCGACTTCAAGCGCCGCGTCTACCGGACCGACGACGGCGCCGAGGGCTGGCAGGACGTGAGCGAGGGCCTGCCGGACGGCGCGTTCTACTCGCTCGTGCTGCGCGACGCGCTGTGCACCGACGACGGCGACCCGGCCGGTGCCTACTTCGGCACCCGCACCGGCGAGCTGTACGCGTGCGCCGGCGAGGCGTCGTCGTGGGAGACCGTCGCGACCGCGCTGCCCGACGTGCTTTCGGTGCGCGCGACGGTGCTGGACTGACGGACGGGAGGGCCGAACGGGTGACGGGCGTGGACGGGCGAGCGGAGGCTGACGGCGATGGACATGAACTCTGATCTGGACTCCGAGGACACGAACACGGCGACGGTGGTCGTGCCGAGTGCGCTGGCCGGGTTCGCGGGCGGCCGTTCGCACATCCCGGTCGGGATGGACACCTCGCTCGATCCGCCGCGGCTGCCGTTGCCGGACGTGCTCGACCGGCTGCGGGTCGAGGTGCCTTCACTCGAACGGCGGATCCGGGACGAACAGGGGGCCATCCGCGGACATGTGAACATCTACATCGACGGCGTGGACATCCGCGAGCTCGGCGGACCGGAGACGGTGGTGGTCGGCGGCGCGACGGTGGAGATCATCGCGTCGGTCAGCGGGGGATGACGCGCCGGCGGCGCACATCGCAGTACTCGAATTCAGGCTAGCGTGACGGCATGCGCATGCCGACATCGCCGGATCCGGAACCCAGTTCACCGCGGCCGCGGCCGCGGGTGCCGGCTGCCGCGCCGGCTTCCCTGCCGACTTCCGCGTCGACTCGCGCCGTCCCGGTCACGCAGGCGCTGATTCTGGCGGGCGGCACGGGCTCGCGGCTGCGGCCCTACACCGACGACCGGCCCAAGGCGATGGTCGAGATACCCGGGACCGGCCGGTCGATCCTCGAGCACCAGCTCGACTGGCTCGCCGAGGAGGGCGTGACCGACGTCGTGATCTCCTGCGGGCACCTCGCGCACGTGCTGCAGGACTGGCTCGCGGCCACCGAGGACTCCCGGTCGATCGCGGTCACGACGGTGGTCGAGATCGAGCCGCTCGGGCGCGGCGGCGGGATGAAGTTCGCGGCCAAGGCGCTGCCGCGGCCGGACGAGGACTGGTACTCCCTCAACTCCGACATCTGGACCCGCTTCTCGCTGCGCGAGATGGCGGCGCTGCACGCGGCGAGCGGCGCGCTCGGCACGTTCGCGCTGGCGCGGCCGCGGCTGCCGTGGGGCGTGGTGGAGCTCTCCGACGACGACGCGCCGCTGATCACCGAGTTCGTCGAGGCGCCGCCGGTGCCGTGGCCGGTGAACGCGGGCGTGTACGTCTTCGGGCCCGAGTTCCCCGCGCTGCTGCCCGAGCTTGGAGACCACGAATACACCACGTACCCGCAGCTCGCCCGGGAACGGAGGCTGGTGGGCTACCGCATCCCCGAAGGCCTGTACTGGCGGGCGATCGACACGGCCAAGGACCTCGAGACGGCGGCACGGGAACTGGTCGCGCGTGAGCAGGCGGCGTGCGAGCAGGCGGCGCGTGACGCTGTGGCGCGCGGGGCCTAGTACGACTTCTTACTCCCAGCCGGGACGGGCCGGGCGGGTCGACAGGCGCTTCGGGTCGCGGGCGCGGTAGACGATGTAGGGGCGGAACAGGTACGGCACCGGTGCGCTGAACGCGTGCACCAGCCGGGTGAAGGGGAACGCCGCGATCAACACCATGCCGACGGTCACGTGGATCCGGAAGATCACCGGAGCGGCCTGCATCAGCTCCACCTCGGGGTGCAGTGAGAACAGGCCGCGGAACCACAGCGAGACGCCCTCGCGGTAGTCGTAGACCGGCGTGCCGATGTTCCACAGGGTGGAGCTCAGGCCGAGGGCCAGTGCGCCGAACAGGAGCACGTACATCGCCTTGTCGTTGGGCGTCGTGGCCAGCAGCACGGTCCTGGTCGAGCGCCTGCGCACGATCAGCAACGCCAGGCCGCCGATCGCGGCGACGCCCGCGGGAACGCCGAGGATCAGCGCGACCAGATGGTATGCGTGCTCGTTGATGTGCACGTTCGTGGTCCATCGTTCCGGCAGGACGAGTCCGATCAGGTGCCCGGCGATCACGCCGAGGATGCCGTAGTGGAACACCGGGCTGGCCAGCCGCAGCCACTTCGACTCAAGCAGCTGCGAGGAGCGGGTGGTCCAGCCGAACTTGTCGTACTTGTGCCGCCAGATCGTGCCGCCGATGAGCAGGACGAGGGTGAGGTAGGGGAGCACTCCCCACAGCAGCAGTCCGGGCGTGGTCATCTTCCGAGGTCTCCGAAGGCCGGCGGGTCGAGGAGGGGGAGCGGGATGGTGGCGGGCTGACGCGGTGGCGCGGG
>NZ_JAGSOG010000256.1 GCF_018139695.1 Actinospica durhamensis
GCCCCGCCCGCCCCCAAGCGGTTGACTGTGAGCATGAGAGCCATCACGTATGCCACGTATGGGGACGAATCGGTACTCACCCTGGATCCGGACCACGACAACCCCAAGCCCGGCCCCGGCGAACTGCTGGTCCGGGTCAAGGCCGTAGGCGTCAACCCGGTCGACTGGCAGGTCGTCGAGGGCAGGCTGGAAGGCCACATCGACCTGCGCCTGCCCGCGATCCCCGGCTGGGACGTGGCCGGGGTCGTGGAGGCCGGCGGAGGCGGCGTGGAGGAGTTCATGCCGGGCGACGAGGTCTTCAGCTACGCCCGGCTGCCCGTCGTCCAGCAGGGCACGTACGCCGAATTCGTCGTGGTCCCGGAGAAGTACCTCGCGCTGCGCCCGCAGAACGGCAGCTGGGCCCAGACGGGCGGCCTGCCGCTGGCAGGCCTCACCGCTCTGCAGTCGCTCGCCGCGGTGGGCGTGGGCGCCTCGACGGGTGCGAGGGTCGGCGTAGGCGAGATCGTCCTGATCCACGCCGCGGCCGGCGGCGTCGGCTCCGTGGCGGTCCAGATCGCGAAGGCCAAGGGCGCCCGAGTCATCGGCACCGCGTCCCCCCGCAACCACGAATACGTCAGCGAACTCGGCGCAGAGCCGGTCGAGTACGGCCCCGGCCTCGAAGCCCGCCTGCGCGAACTCGCCCCCGACGGCATCGACGCCGTAGCCGACTACATCGGCGGCGACGCCATCGAGCGGTCCGTCGCCCTGGTGAAGGACCCCACGAGGATGGTCTCGGTGGTGAACCCCAAGGTCACCGAGGTCGGCGGCACCTTCGTCTTCACCCAGCCGGACGCGAAGGGCCTGAAGGAACTCGCCCGCCTCGTCGACGAGAAGGAACTCGAGGTCCACGTCCAGCAGGAACTTCCGCTGGAGAAGGCCGCCGAGGCGTTCCAGCTGTCCAAGCAGGGCCGCACCCGCGGCAAGCTCGTCCTAGTCCCCGACCTGCGCTGACGCCCCGCGCCGCAGCCCGCACCGCCCCGACGGCGCCGAGGCCGACACAGCCGCGTCGGCCGCCGCAAGCACGAGCCCCAGCGACCCGAGCGTTCGCCACAAGCAAACAACTGGCTCCGCGCACCCGCCACCAGCTATCCTGGACAAGTCGCGTCCCCCAGACGTCGACCGTTGTTTGAGAACTGCACACGTCGCTTTTCTGCTGACGCTCACGCGTCGGCCGTCCCGTGTGCGGTTCCACCGCCCGGGGGTGAACGGTTTCGACATTGGACGTTGACGCAGGGGAAGCGGGCCGAGGAAGCCGTGATGATCTCGTAAACCAATAACACGGCAAAAAAACAAATGCCAACTCGAAGCAGATGGCCAAGAGCTCGCTCACCCTCGCTGCCTGATCTATTAACTAGTTCAGAGTGAGAGTGTGCACAACGCTCTTTGTCGCCCCAGGATCGCCCCCGACCTGGACGCGGCATCGCTAGGGGGCTCAACCTCATGAGCAGGCTACGGGCGAATGAGGGAAACTTACGTGGCTGGGCTTGTCGGTGACCCGTCCCGGGGATCACCGGAGCCGAGAAAATCGAACGGGACTACGCCCGTAGAAGCCCTGCAGAGCCGCCGATGGACCCGGGTTCGATTCCCGGCACCTCCACAATTCATGACAAGATAGCTCGTTCCGAATCCATCCGGAACGAGCTATTTGTCATGGGTACGCAGCGGTTTCGCGGCTTGAAGCCTGGATGTCGGAACCGCGGTGCCGCTCCGGGGCCCCGGAGCGGTGCTCAGCGAGATCCGGGAATCCGCCTGTTCTCCTGGAGTCTGGCCACATCAGCGGCAGCGCGGCCGGACATCCACCCCTCCATGTCGTACCGGGCGGCGACCCGGTGCTTCTTCGTCTTGCCGAACATCTCATCCACGGCTTGCTCGATCGCCTGGTCGCGGGCTGCGAGGACGGGTAGCAGGCCTGCGTGCCCGGGCTCGGCAGAGGCTTGATGCACCGCCTCGTCCGCCGCGGCGGACAGCCGTTCGCCGATGCGCTGGGCGTAGGACGTGAGGAATGCCGAGCGGAAGACTCGGGTCTTCGACTGGCCGTCGCCGTGGGCCCGCGTGCCGGCTTTCACCAGCGCGGTCATGGCTTGGACGAGGAGAGACGTGTGAAGCAGTTCTACCGCGTCGAGGTCGGCGGGGAAGCCGATGATCGTGGAGAAGCCCAGTTCCTTGTTCCACACCGCCTGGCAGCGGTTCGCTTGTGCGACCACGGTCACCAGCATCGCCTTCGCGGTCTCGTACGGGGCGTCGATGCCGAGGCGACGGCCTCGGGGGGCGTCGGGGGCGTTGCCGGACTCTGCCCAGAGCATGGCGGCGTCGATGCTGTGGCGGGCCATCATCGCCTGCGCGCCGGCGGTGAACGTCTCGGCCTCGGCGGGGTAGTCGGTGGACTCGGCTTTGGACAGGAGCGCGCGGACTCTGCTGAGTATGCGCTGGTTGACAGTTTCGTTGGACGGTGACCCACGGCCATCGGCGCGGGCATCCGCGCCCGAGGGCCGCCGCCGGGCAGTACCGGGAAGCGGGCCGAGCTGCTCGAGCCTCGGAAGGACGGCGAACATCGAGAGCACTTCCAGAACGCACGCGATGCCGGCCTCCCGATCGAGGCCCTCCCGGTCGCGCCACTCCTGCAGGTAGTTTCCCCGGTCCTGCCACCAGACCTGCGCGTTCAACGCCGAGAGCTGTTCCAGCCACCGCTCGTCGACGGTCGCCGTGGTGTAGGCACGCATCTCGGCCGCGATAGTGTCCGTGGCCAGCCGTGCGTGCACGGCCCCGAAACGTCGGTTCGCCATGCGGACGACGTCGGCGGGCTGCCATCCGCGCCGCCACAGTTCCGTGACGTCGCGTTGCAGCCGGGCCGTGATGGTCTGGTCGACGAGGTGTTCCCAGCCCGACGCATTCGGCCGCGCCGTCAGGAGTCGCAAGCAGTGCTCATAGCCGGCTTCGTCGGACCCGTGCAGGGCGTACACCGCTTCGGCCGCCAGCTGCTCGGCCGCGTCCTTGTCGGCGCCAATCGGGTTCGTGCCCATCAGACGATTTTATCCCGGTGCGCGGGCGTGGTCGCATCGCCGCGATCGAGCTTGCGATTGACGCCGTGGCGGTAGTCCTCGACCTCGCGGTGTAGGACTTCCAGGTGGTAGAGGCGACGCTGTGCGGATGCAGTGGCCGGTTCACGGTGGCCGGATGCGTCTCCGCCGCTGCCGAAGGCGTTATAGGAGCTGCCGAGCATGTGATCCGACTCAACTGCCCTATGTTCTACACCTAGCCGCAGACGATGAGATCGACCTTCGACCCCAGACCATGGTGTGAGTAGGCCATCGCCATCTCCACTGGTTTGTATTGATAAGGCCGCATTGCCCCGTTGTGGGTGATGCGGCCTTCGTCGTTCCTCCGCGGCCAGCTCGTTCGCGCTGCCTTGCGCCGCTCGGTCCGGTGTTCGTGCGTGGGCCGCTGGTCCGTTACCCACCCACCCGCCCTGCGCCTGATTTGTGTCTTGGTTGGGCCGCGTCGGCGGCCTCAATCCGTGGGTGGTAGGGCTTTGAGGGTCTCTTCTACGGTGATCTCGATGACGCGCCGGGTGCCGTCGTCGAGATTGTCCTGCAGGACAATGCGGCTTCGTCGTCTTCAGTCGACTCCGTGACGAGTGCCGTGGTGACTAGGCCGGAGATACCAGCCCGGTCTCGTAGGCCGTGATGACCAGGTGGATGCGGTCGCGGGCGCCGAGCTTGGTGAGCAGGTGGGCGACGTGTGTCTTGGCTGTTGCGGGGCTGATGAACAGGTGCGCGGCGATCTCGCCGTTGGACATGCCGCGCGCGACCAGGGTCAGCACCTCGCGTTCCCGCTCCGTGACGTCCGCCAGCCGTCGGTCTCGGCCGGGGTCGCGCTCTGGTGCGGCCGAGTGTCCATGGGTGGCGAATGCGCGGATCAGCCGACGGGTGACGGAGGGAGCGAGCAGCGCGTCTCCGGCCGCAACCACACGGATCGCGGCGATGATGTCGGTCAGGGCCATGTCTTTGACGAGGAATCCGCTGGCCCCGGCGCGCAGCGCGGCGTAGACGTTGTCTTCGTCGTCGAAGGTGGTCAGGATCAATACCCGTACGTCGAGGGTGGCGGCGGCGATCGCGCGGGTGGCCTCGATACCGTCTGTGCCGGGCATGCGGATGTCCATCACGACCACATCCGGGCGCAGTTCGCTCGCCAGTCGTATCGCCTCGACGCCGCTGCCGGCCTCGCCGACTACCGCCAGGTCGGGAAGGTCGGCGAGTGCCATGGTCAGCCCGGCGCGCACCAGCGGCTGGTCATCGACAAGTAGAATCCGGGCGGTCATGCGGGCAGCCTAGCGGTCACCTGGAAGCCTCCCTCCGGCCGCGGCCCGGCGCTGAACAGGCCGCCGAGTAGGGCGACGCGCTCGCGCATCCCGGCAATGCCGAAACCCGCCGCGGTCCGGGCCGGGGTATCGCGAGGTTCGCCGCGGCCCTCGTCGAGGACGTCGATGACCAGTTCGGCCGGTCGGAACTCGACGTGCACCAGACATTGCCGGGCGGTGGAATGGCGCACGACGTTGGTCACCGCTTCCTGGATGATGCGGAACGCGGCGAGGTCGACCTCGGGCGGCAACGGGCGGCGCGCGCCGTTCCAGGCCACTTGCACCTCGACCCCTGCCGCAGCGGACCGGTCGGCCAGCCGAGGCAGGGCCTCAAGCCCCACCGCGGGCTCGGTGGTGGAGTACTCGTCGGCCTCGGCCCGGCGCAGCGAGACCAGCATCCGGCGCAATCCGGCCAGGGTTTCCCTGCTGGTGACCTCGATAACGGACAGCGCGGTGCGTGCGTGCTCGGGCCGGGTGTCGAGGATCAATCCGGCGGCCCCGGCTTGGATCGCTATGACACCGATGTCGTGTGCCACCTGGTCGTGCAGTTCGCGGGCGATCCGGAGGCGTTCGGCTGTTACCGCCTGAGCGGCGGCCTGGATGCGGAGCGCTTCGGCGTAGGCACCGTGCTGCCTGACGGAGTTGCCGATCGACCACGCGGCCAAAATAACCGAGGCCAGTGGTACGGCGGAGATCTGGAACGGCGGCTTGCCTTGGATGTTCGAGCATTGGATCTCGGCGACCTGCGCGGCCAGTGCGAGAGTGGCAGCCAGGATGCTGATCCTGCGGGGCCGGACCGCCGCGAGATAGAGCAGCAGCGCGTCCATGGCAGCCAGGACCAGCAGCCATTCCCAGGGGGTATGCGACGTGAAGACGACGGCCGCGGCGGATTCGACCAGCAGGAGGCAGAAGGCCGACACCGGCCGGCGCAGGGCCGCGCCGACGGGCGCTGCAAGGAGCAAGGACAGCGCGACCCATAGGCTCGGGGACAGATCGCGGCTCACAGGATGGCCGTTCGGCACCTGAAGGAAGACCCGCCCGAGACAGATGGCTGTCGCGTACAGCCCGGCCGCACCCCACAGCAGGACGTTCCAAACATACCGAGGAATCTGCTTGAGCAGCGGGGGACGCGGAAATGCTTGCTCCACCTGTGGATCGTAACCGGGGCTGGGGAGCTCGCGCGTCCGCCTGGAAGCGTACGCCCGCCGGGTCAAGAGCGACGGCGTCAGATCGGCCGACGGCCGGACGCGCCGCCACCCGGTTCCCGGGAGCCTTGAGACGTGATCGAAATCGACCAGCTCACGAAGCGGTATCGCAAGGTCCTCGCTGTGGACCAGCTCACTTTCACCGTGCGGCCCGGGCAGGTCACCGGGTTCCTGGGGCCCAACGGCTCAGGCAAGAGCACGACGCTACGCATGGTCCTCGGCCTGGCCAGGCCCACCGGCGGCGCCGCCACCATCGGCGGTCTGCCGTTTCAGCAGTACGGCACCGGACTGCGGCATGTCGGGGCCTTGCTGGACGCGGGTGATCTGCACAAGGGCCGTACCGCGCAGACACATCTGGCGGGCCTGGCGCGCAGTAACGGGCTGCCGCGGCGGCGGGTGCGCGAGGTACTTGAACAGGTCGGCCTGGCCGAGGTGGCCGGGCGGCGGATCGGCGGGTTCTCGCTGGGCATGCGGCAGCGGCTCGGTATCGCCGGAGCGGTGTTGGGTGACCCACCGGTGCTGATATTCGACGAGCCGATCAACGGCCTGGATCCGGAAGGCATCCGGTGGGCGCGCGAACTGTTCCGGGGGCTGGCCGCGGAAGGCCGGACCGTGCTCGTGTCCAGCCACATCATGAGCGAGATGGAGAACACCGCGGATCACCTGGTCGTGATCGGCGGTGGCAGGTTGATCGCGGACGAGCCGCTGGCCGAGTTCGCAGCCAGGGCCACTACGGCTCGGGTGATCGTCCGCGCCCCCGACCCGGCCGCGTTGGCTGCGGTTCTACGTGAAGCGGAACCCGCGGCCGACGTCGTGGTGGATGGCGCGGAGGCGCTGACCGTGACCGGCTTCAGCGCCGTGCGGATCAATGAACTGGCATTCGGTCATCGGGTCCGCGTGTATGAGGTCACTGCGCGCGGCGGGTCGTTGGAGGAGGCGTTCATGGACATGACAGCAGGCAGCGTCCAGTTCCGGACAGCCGATATCGGAGGGGCATGATGAGCAGCAGCACCATGTCGCCGAACGAGGCGGCCGTAGAAGGCAGCCGCGCGCAGGCGACGGCGCCACGGTGGCGGGATCTGGTGGCGGCGGAGTGGCTCAAATTCCGGTCGCTTCGCTCGACCTTCGTGGTGCTGGCCGGGGCGATCGGGGCGGCATTCTTTCTCTCCTATGGCTCCGCGAAGCAGAGCGCCGCCGGCTGGCCTGGAGTCGGCGGCTGGATGCGGCAAGGCATCGAGCCCGCGCACGACGCCTTCTTCCCGCCGGGGTTCTACGCCGTGATGATCGTGATCAGCACGGTCGGCGCCCAGACCATCGTCTCCGAGTACGCGAGCGGGCTCATCCGCACCACGCTCATCGCAGTGCCCAGACGCGGGCGCGTGATGCTCGCCAAGGCTGCCGTCGTCGCCGGCGCCCTCACCGTCGTGGGCGCCATCGTCACGGCCGGATGCTGGCAGATCACCCTCACCGAGTACTCAAACCGGATTACCCTGTACGGCTGGACTACGCCCGGCATGCCGCGCGTGTTCGTCGCGACCGTGATCATGTTCCCGTTGGTGGGCCTGATCGGCCTCGCCATCGGCATGCTCGTCCGACACACCGCGGTCACGATTTTCGCGCTGCTGGTCAGCTTCTGGGTCATGCCAGTCGGCATCTCATCGGTCGATGACATCCTGGGTACGCACATCTTCACTCACGTCGCCAACGTTCTGCCCGAGAACGCTTGGCTGCTGCTGACCACTGTCGGCAGCCCGAACAACATCGTCGGCGGACACCCGTCGATCACCGGGGCGTGGATCTCCTACACGGCCTGGGCCCTCGCAGCGATCGCGGTCATCGCCTTCGCCCCCCGGCTACGGGACGTGTAGGCGATCCGTCACGGGCTTCACGTGAACAGGGGCAGAGGGTTTGAGTAGGTCATCGCAAGTTCCACCAGTTTGTACCGCTAAGGTTGTATCGCCCTTTATGGGTGGTGCGGCCTTTGGCGTTCCTCCGCCGCCGGCTCATTGGCCCTGCCTCGGGCCGCTCGGCCGGTGCCCATGCGTGGGCTGCGTTGGCGGCTGGCGAGCGGCCAGCAGCCCTATTCCGTGGGTGGTAGGGCTTTGAGGGTTTCTTCGACAGTGATCTCGATGACGCGCCGGGTGCCGTCGTCGAGGGTGCGGGTCTCGCTGATGTGGGTGCTGACTCGGCGGGTGAGGGTGTCGGCCTGGAGGGGTTTGTCGTGGGTGGTGCGGTGTTCGCGGCAGTAGTTCCAGGCGAATTCGGCTGCTTGCAGGATGAGCGCGGCGAGGGCTATCGGGTCGGTGTACTGGATGGGTTCGCCCTCGTGCTTGCTGTTGGCGCGAGAGTAGAGGGCGGCCTCGACGTCGGCGTGTAGCTGCGGCCCGTAAGTGGGTGCGAGACGCTCGGCAGTGGCGCGGCTGGCGGTGAGGACGGGGTCAGACATCGTCGTCTCCTTGGTCTTCTTGCTCGGGCGTGGTGGCGTAGATGCGCACGGCGTCGGGCAGCGGGTTGCCGGTGACCTCGCGCCAGACCTCGGCGAGGACGTCAGTGCCGAGTTCCGTAGTCCAGTGGCGTAGGTCGGTAGGCCCTGTGCCGGTGGAGGGGTGCGGGATCTGATCGAACAGGGAGACACAGCGCACGGCTTCGGCGAGGGCTCGGCGTGTATCGCCGCGCTCAGCGGCGAGACGCCCGAGTTGAGCGTGCGTGAGGGCTGTGCCGGGGCGATCGCCAAGTTCTTCGCCGGTGGTGAGCGATTTACGGTACCAGTCTTCGGCTTCGTCGAGTCGGCCTCGCTGTTGCGCGACCATGCCGAGTTGGTGGGAGGTGGTGGCCGTGGCGGTGCGGTTGCCTAGTTCTTGGCTGGTGGTGAGGGATTTGTGGTACCAGTCTTCGGCTTCGTCGAGTCTGCCGCGGTTGTGCGCGAGCATCCCGAGTTGGTGGTAGGTGGAGGTGGCGCCGGCGTGGTTGCCGAGTTCCTCTTTGATGGTGAGGGATTTGCGGTACCAGTCTTCGGCTTCGTCGAGTCGGCCTCGCTGTTGCGCGACCATGCCGAGTTGATGGGAGGTGGTGGCCGTGCCGGGGCGGTTGTCGAACTCTTCGCTGGTGGTAAGGGATTTGAGGTACCAGTCTTCGGCTTCGTCGAGTCTGCCGCGGTCGTGTGCGACCATCCCGAGTTGGTGGTAGGTGGTGGCTGCGTCAGGGTGGTTGCCGAGTTCCTCTTTGATGGTGAGGGATTTGTGGTACCAGTCTTCGGCTTCGTCGAGTCTGCCGCGGTCGTGTGCGACCATCCCGAGTTGGTGGTAGGTGGAGGCAATGTCGGTGCGGTTGCCTAGTTCTTGGCTGGTGGTGAGGGATTTGCGGTACCAGTCTTCGGCTTCGTTAAGTCGGCCGCGGTCGTGCGCGAGCATCCCGAGTTGGTGGTAGGTGGTGGCTGCGTCAGGGTGGTTGCCGAGTTCCTCTTTGATGGTGAGGGATTTGTGGTACCAGTCTTCGGCTTCGTCGAGTCTGCCGCGGTCGTGTGCGACTATCCCGAGTTGGTGGTAGGTGGTGGCCGTGCCGGGACGGTCGCCTAGTTCTTCGCAGATGGTGAGGGATTTGCGGTACCAGTCTTCGGCTTCGTCGAGTCGGCCCCGCTCCTGCGCGACCATCCCGAGTTGGTGGTAGGTGGAGGCGGCGCCGGTGCGGTTGCCTAGTTCTTCGCAGATGGTGAGGGATTTGCGGTACCAGTCTTCGGCTTCGTCGAGTCGGCCGCGGTCGTGCGCGACGGTCCCGAGTTGGTGGTAGGTGGTGGCGGCGTCAGGGCGGTTGCCGAGTTCCTCCTTGATGGTGAGGGATTTGCGGTACCAGTCCTCGGCCTCATCAAGCTGGCGCCGTGCTTGCGCAATCTGCCCGAGCTGGTGGTAGGTGACAGCGATATTTATTTGGTTCTGCGGTTGCGGGGCTTGGCGAAGTTGGGCGGCGAGGATGGCGCGGTAGGTGCGTTCGGCCACGTCGAGCAGCCCGGCTTGAGTGCGCTGACTGGCTTCTGCGCCGACCAGGAACAACCACAGGCCTCCAGCGGGGGAGTCCAGTTCGGGCGCAGTGCCGTCCGGGTCCTCGAGAAGCGTGCGGGCGCGCTCGACCCAGCCACGTGACTCGGCGTTGAGGCCGCGCAGATCCCAGTATCAGACGAGGGGTTCGGCGATTTCCGCGGCCTCGGTCCACTGTGCGTGGTCGAGAGCGTGGCCGAGTTGGGCACCGAGGTTGCGGCGCTGCCATTCGAGGATCGCCATCGCCGTGCCCACGCCGGTGCCCTGTAGTTGCTGGCTGAGCCAGCCGCCGAGTACTGCGTGCGCGGCGAGCAGGGCCTCGGCGGACTGCTCGCGCTGTTGCTCGTATGTACCGGGGTATCGGTTCTGCCAATGCGCAGCGAGGTAGGCCGGCAGCGCGGGGTGGATCTCGTACATGCCCGCGCCGATCGGATCAAGCAGCCCCAGCCCGGCCGCACGCTCAAGCGTGCCGCGCCAATTCTCGACATTGAACCCACTGAACTGCTCGGGCGTAGCGCTGTGTTCGGAAAACCAGGCGAGGACGTCCTCGTCCGCGACGCCATGCAGCAATGCGAGGACGGTCAGGGCGTCTTGCTGTTCGGGGGTGAGATGGCGGATCGAGGCTGCGATGGAGCCGGCCAGCGAGGAGTGCCGGTCTGCCAGTTCCAGGCCGGTAGTCGGATTCGACGGTGGGGTGAGGCCGCGCAGTGTGCCGAGTAGCGTGCTCGGGTTGGTGTGTTCGAGTTGTGGGAGGGTCAGGCGCATGCTCAGGGGGTGGCCGTCGAGCCAGGTCAGCAGTTCCCCGAACGCCTTGTCTTTGCGGCGGGTGCGTGCTGCGGGGTAGGGGGCGAGGAGCAGGTCGGTGTACTCGGCGGCGTCCGCTCTACTCAACCCGCCGACCGTGATGCGTCGGGTGGCCGGGCCGAGCCAGGTCTCGGGGGTGCGGCTGGTGATTACGATGGCGCCGGTGCCGCGTTCGCGGACGCGGGTGAGGAACGCGGTGATCTGTGCCTGTTCAGCTGGGTCGAGGGTGGGTGTGGCGCCGGTGGAGTCGGGCATGGTGACCGCTGATTCGAAGTTGTCCCAGATCAGCAGGACTCGGTGCTCTTCGAGGATCTGCAGGAGGGCTTCGCGGCGCTGTTCTTCGTCCAGGAGCGCGAAGTCGGGGCCTGCCAGGTGTAGGCCGGCTGCGGTGACGGCGCCGTCGAGGCCGAAGGAGGCGACGCCCGGTTCGAAGGAATACCACACGATCCAGCCGGGCGAGCCGACTCCGCCGGTATCGCGCCACCAGCGCGCGAATGCCTTGGCCAACTCAGTCTTCCCAGTGCCCCCGGGCCCGTGCACCACCACTACATGCTGCAGACGCGCGGCGGTGTCCAGGCGGTAGAGGGGTCCGTCACGTCCGACGAACAACCCGCCGAACGCGGCGAGGTCGCGCTCTACGTGCGCGGCGCCGCCTGCGGGCAGGGCGGTGGCCGCACCGCCGCGTACACGCTGCATGATCGTGGCAAGCGGGGCGTTGCCTGGTGACACGGGTTGGCTGCGCAGGCTGGGGAAGGACAGGTCGGTGCGGGCGTAGTGGACCGGAATGACCCAGTCCGCCAGCTCCAGTCTTCCCTTCGCGCTTGGGCGTCGGTTCTCCACCGCGAGGTGGCGGCGGGCTGCGGCGACGGCGCGGGTGACGGTGTCGCCGGCGAAAAGGTGCTCGTAGAAGATCGCCATGAACTCCGCGGCGGCGACGGCGTAGACGCTGTAGGCCATGGCCACCACGCTCACCGCCCCACCGGTCAGGAGCCGGGTGGCGATCCCGGCTTCGAGTTCCCCGCCCACTTGACCGGACTGGCAGGCGTTGAGCACCACCAGCGGCACCTTGCCCGCAGCGAGTACCTGGCCGACGGTCTCGGCGGCGACGTACTCCGCACCTCCCTGCGCATCCTCGAAGGACAACACCCCGCGCCGAGTCGCCGCGAACCGAAGTGGATCGGGGGTTCCGCCGCCGCTCGCGCTCGGTGCGGCGGTGAACGCGCCGTGGCCGTCGAAGTGCACCACCTGGAACGGTGTGCCCTGCGCTGCGGCCGCTTCCACGACCTGCTCGAACCGGCGCAGCGTCGGCGGGCGCAGGACGGTGAGTTCCACGGACCCGCGCAGGCCGGACAACAAGGGCAGGATCCGGCGGGCGACCATCTGGTACCCGACATCCTGCTCGCCCTCGGGACGGGCGATGACCATCAGTACACGCAGACGCTCGTCTGTGGTCCGGAATCGAGAACCCGGGGCCTGAGAGGGAAGCATCCGGGTGAGCGCGACACCGGACAGTGCCATCGGAGAGGTAAGTGCTGGATCGCACATCAGCTCCCACGGCAAGCCCAGCACCGCTGGATCTGCCGCGCGTACCACCACTTCGCCCAGCTCACCTCGCGCCCGCGCCTCCAGGTACGCCTCGCGCGCGGCGCCCTGGCCGAATACGGACGCAAACAGTGCTTGGCCGAGCGGCTTGAGCGACTCGTGGATCCTCTGCCCGCGCTCCTCGTACACGGCGAACGGCGCGCGCAGGTAGTCCTCCAGATACCACCGCACGTCCTCCAACGCCTTGCCGTCGAGCGGATTGCTCCACTCCATCGGCTCTGTGCGTTCGCCGAACGGGGCGCCGTCCACCTGCACCGACACACCCACCCGGCCGTCAGCACCGAAATCCAGCACCAGACGATCCATCGACCCACGAGGTTGTCCCGAGTCTCGTGGATCTTCGGTGACGGTCTGGGTTGATTCTATGCGGCGCGCAGTTGCTTGACGGGCTTGTCGGCGTGCTCCGTCCGGGTGGTTTCTTCGAGTGCTGTGATCAGGGCG
>NZ_JAGSOG010000257.1 GCF_018139695.1 Actinospica durhamensis
AACTGTTAGGACACAAAGTTATTTTCGGATCGGCGCGGCGAGGGCGGTCGCGGGGTCCGCGGACGGGGTGGCGCAGGGCACGGATCCGCGCGGGCGGGCGCATGGGGCGCGGCCGGCGGGGTATGCGGAAATCCCTACAGCGGAGGCGAATCATGACGATTCCTTATGCGGCCCGCGCCTCGCTGGGCCTGGCCGCGCTCGCCCTCGGGGCGAGCACGCTCGCCGGCTGCGCCTCGCAGCGGCTGCAGAACTCGCCCGCGACGGTCTCGACCGCGGGTGCGTCCGCGGCGGCGGCGGACGCGCTGTCCACGACCTGTCCGAGCACGGCGCCCACCAATCTGTCCTCGAACGCGTCCGGCCTGGCCGCGCAGCTCGAGCCGCTGACGGCGACCCGAGTGCTGCTGTGCGTCTATCCCGCGGCGTCGCCCTCCGAATCGGCGACGGACGAGTCCCCCACCGCGAATCCGACCGCGGTTCCGGCGGTGAGCACACCGGCGACCTCGACGGCGGCGGCTTCGAGCGCGGCGAGCCCCACCGCGAGCGCGAAGGCGCCGACCGCGATCGTGCTGACCAAGACCGACCAGATCGACAGCCTGCAGCGGGCGCTCAACGCCCTCACTCCCCCGCCGACCCAGCCGGTGTCCTGCCCGATGGACACCGGGTCCTCCGTGCTCGTCATCTTCACCGCGGGCGCGCAGGAGACCGAGGTGCTCATCCAGACCTCCGGCTGCCCGCTGGCCGCCAACGGGCAGAAGACCGGGTGGGTCGGACAGACCGACTTCCTCAGCATCCTGTCATCGCTGGTCGGCGGCTCGTCCTGATCACGGGCGGTCACCGATCGCCGCCCGCGCGCGTCCGGCCGCCCCTATACTCGGCCTCTCCATCCCGGACGACGGAGGGCAGCGGCATGGAGATGTTCGTGTTCGACCGCAGGGAGTTCCGTATCCCCCGGTTCGCCAGCGTGGACGCGTTCGCCACCTTGATCGCGCACGGCGAGTACTCCGGCCCGACCCGGGTGTCCTGCCTGTCGGTCGAGCCGGGCGGCCTGGTCGGCGAGCACCCGGCGGTCGGCGGCCAGCTGTTGCTGCTCGTGGCCGGCTCCGGCTGGGTCTCGGGGCCGGACGGGGTCCGGCTGGAGCTGCGCGCCGGACAGGGGGTGCGGTGGGATCCCGAGGAGGTGCACACCTCGGGATCCGAGACCGGGTTCACCGCGATAGTGCTCGAGGGGCCGGACCTGGAGATCTTCGGTCCGGCCGCCCGCGGCGGGGATCAGATCCCGTAGACGCGGGTGGCGGTGGCACCGAAGACGGCCGCGCGCTCGGCCGTGGACAGCTCGGAGGTGAGGTCGGTGGCGGCCTGGAAGACCTCGCCGTAGCTGCCGGCCAGCACGCACACCGGCCAGTCCGAGCCGAACATCAGGCGGTCGGGGCCGAAGGCCTCGAGCGCGATGTCCGTGTAGGGGCGCAGGTCCGGGACCGTCCAGGTGCCCCAGTCGGCCTCGGTGACCAGGCCGGAGAGCTTGCACACCACGTTCGGCTGCGCGGCCATGGCCTGGATCCAGCCCGCCCACGGCTCGAGATCGCCCTCGGCGATGGGGGGCTTGCCGAGGTGGTCGAGCACGAACACCTGGTCCGGCGACTCGCGCACCAGCCGCAGCGCGGCCTGCGTCTGCGGGGCGCGCACCAGGATGTCGTAGGGCAGGCCGGCCGCGCCCACGGCGCCGATGCCCCGGCGCACCTCGGGACGGTCCAGCCAGTCCGGGTCCGGCTCGTCCTGCACCAGATGCCTGATACCGACCAGGCGCTGCCCGCCGGCCCCGCCGCTGATCCGGGCGAGGTCCTCGGCCGGATCGTCGGCGGTCAGGTCCATCCAGCCGACCACACCGGCGATCAGCGTGGTGCACGCGGCGTAGGCGAGGAACTCCCTGGTCTCGTCGGCGGACGCGGCCACCTGGACCAGGATCGTCTTGTCCACGCCGCGATCCCTGGCCTGGGCCTCGAGCTCCTCAAGGCCGAAATCGCGCCAGATCGGCTTGAAATCCGGCGCGCGCAGCCATTCGTGCGCGCGCACGTGCAGATCCCAGAGGTGGTGGTGCGCGTCTACCGTCATGGTCACTCCGTCGGAACCGGGACTTCGGGGGGAATCAGGCCGCGGGAGCGCAGGCCCTCCCACAGCTCCGACGGTATCGCTACCCCGGCCAGGGCGGCGCAATCGTCCGCCTGGGCGACATCCCGGATTCCGATCAGGGTGCTGATGACGGCGGGGTGGCCCCAGCCGAAGTGCAGCGCGGCCGCGCGCAGCGGCACGCCGTGCTCCAGGCACACCTGTTCGATCTCCAGCGCCCGGCGCACCAGCTCCTGCGGCGCGGGCGCGTAGTCGTAGGTGGCGGCGCTGCGCGGGTCGGCGAGCAGCCCGGAGTTGAACGCGCCGCCGAGCACGACGGCGACGCCGCGCTCCTCGGCCGCCGGCAGCAGCTCGGCCAGGCCGCTGTGGTCGAGCAGGGTGTAGCGCCCGGCCAGCAGGACCACGTCGATGTCGGTCTCGCGCACGAACCGGGTGGGCAGCACGCTCTGGTTCATGCCGACGCCGATCGCGCCGAGCACGCCCTCGTCCCGCAGCTTCTCCAGGGCCGGATACGCCTCGGCGAGCGCCTGCTCGCCGTGGTGGTCCGGGTCGTGCAGCAAGGCGACGTCGATCCGGTCGAGGCCGAGCCGGGTCAGGCTCTCCTCGATGCTGCGGCGCACGCCGTCGCCGCTGAAGTCCCAGCGGCGACGGTAGGTGCGCGGGACCTCGAAGCCCTCGTCGTCGCGGGCGCCGGGCTCCGGCTCGGCGACCGGCTCGAGGATCCGGCCGACCTTGGTGGAGAGCACGTACTCGTCCCGGGGCCGGGTGCGCAGCACCTCGCCCAGGCGGCGCTCGGACAGGCCGAGGCCGTAGTGCGGGGCGGTGTCGAAGAAGCGGATCCCGCTGTCCCAGGCCGCGTTCACGGCCGCGGCCGCGTCCGCGTCGTCGACCTCGGTGAAGAGGTTGCCGATCGCCGCGCCGCCGAAGCCGAGGCGGGTCACCCGGCGCAGGATCTCAGGGTATTGCCGACTCACGAAGACTCCTTGCTCTACTCGCCGACCGGGCGCGGACGCAGGCCGGTGAAGCCGCCGTCCACCGCGAGGGAGGTGCCGGTGACGCTCGCGGCCAGCGGCGAGGCCAGGTAGGCGATCGCCGCGGCCACCTCGTCCGCGGAGACGAGCCTACCCATCGGCTGGCGCGCGGCCAGCGCGGCGCGCTCGGCCTCCGGGTCCTCGGCCGCGTCGAGCAGGCGCCCGACCCACGGGGTGTCCGCGGTGCCCGGGTTCACGCAGTTGACCCGGACGCCCTCGCGCAGGTGGTCGGTGGCCATGGCCAAGGTCAGCGCGTACACGGCGCCCTTGGTCGCACTGTAGAGGGCGCGCAGCGGCAGCCCGGCCACGGCGGCGATGGAGGCGGTGTTGACGATCGCGGCGTGCGCGGAGGCGCGCAGGTACGGCAGCGCGGCGCGGCTGACCCGGACCATGCCGACCACGTTCACGTCGTAGACCTTGTGCCACTGCTCGTCCGGGTTGTCCTCGACCGTGCCCGCGGCGCCGATGCCGGCGTTGTTGATCAGGATGTCGATACCGCCGAGGGCGTCGGCCGCGGCGGCCACCGCGGCGCGCACCGACTCGTCGTCGGTGACGTCGGCGACGAAGCCGAGCTTGGGGTCGGGGGCGTTGGAGGGGTCGAGGTCGAGCACCGCGACCGCGGCGCCGCGCGCGGCCAGCAGCGTGGCGGTGGCGAGTCCGATGCCGGAGCCGCCTCCCGTCACCACCGCGCGCAGGCCGGCGAACTCCGATTGCAGAGCGGTCATGGGTCAGACTCCTTCGTGCTGACGCAGGTCTTCCACCCAGAAGGTACCGTCCGGGTAGCGATAGGTGGCGATGGATGCGTCGTGCATCCGGGCCGAGAAGCCGGGGGCCTCGGGGGCCAGGTACGCGCCGGCGCCCATCCGCACCGGGTCCACGAAGTGCTCGTGCAGGTGGTCGACGTACTCGATCACCCGGTCCTCGGTGGTGCCGGTCAGGGCCACGTAGTCGAACATGGACAGGTGCTGCACCAGCTCGCACAGGCCCACGCCGCCGGCGTGCGGGCAGACCGGGACGCCGAACTTGGCCGCGAGCAGCAGGATCGCGAGGTTCTCGTTGACCCCGGCCACCCGGGCCGAGTCGATCTGCAGGATGTCGATGGCGCCGGCCTGCAGCAGCTGCTTGAACACGATCCGGTTCTGCACGTGCTCACCGGTGGCGACCTTGACCGGAGCAACGCCGCGGCGCACGGCGGCGTGGCCGAGGATGTCGTCCGGGCTGGTGGGCTCCTCGATCCAGTACGGCTCGAACTCGCTCAGGGCGTTGACCCACTCGATCGCCTCCGGCACGTTCCAGCGCTGGTTGGCGTCCACGGCGATGCGCAGGTCCGGGCCGACGGCGGCGCGGGCGGCGCGGAAGCGGCGCACGTCGTCGCTCAGGTCGGCGCCGACCTTCAGCTTGATCTGGGTGAAGCCGTCGGCCACGGCCTGCTTGGCCAGCCGGGTGAGCTTCTCGTCGGAGTAGCCGAGCCAGCCGGGCGAGGTGGTGTAGGCCGGGTAGCCGTGCTCGCGCAGCAGCGCGGCCCGTTCCGCGGCGCCCTCGCGCCCGGCCCGCAGCAGGGCGAGCGCCTCGTCCGGGGTGAGCGCGTCGGCGATGTAGCGGAAGTCGATCTGGCCGACCAGCCACTCCGGCTCGGCGTCGGCGAGCAGCTGCCAGACCGGCTTGCCGGCGCGCTTGCCGGCGAGGTCCCAGACGGCGTTGACGACGGCGCCGATGGCCATCTGCATCACGCCCTTCTCCGGGCCGAGCCAGCGCAGCTGGCTGTCGCCGATCAGGGCGCGGCTGACGCTGCCGGGGTCGGCGCACAGCTCGTCCACGTCGCGGCCGAGCACGTGGGCGCGCAGCGCCTCGATCGCGGCCACCTGCACCTCATTGCCCCGACCTATCGTGAAGGCGAAGCCGTGTCCGGCGAGGGGCCGCCCGGCGGCGTCGAGGCCGTCGGCGCGCAGTACCACATAGGCGGCGGAGTAATCAGGGTCCGGATTCATAGCATCCGACCCGTCATGCTCACGCGAGGTGGGGAATCGAATGTCGTAGGTATCCAGGGCATGTATCCGGGCGCGAGCGACCGACATGGGCAAAGGTCCTTTCAGCCTTCTGGTGGGATGAATCTAGAAGGCGGAAGGACCTTTGCGCAAGCCATTCATCGGATGTATCTCAGCCGAGCACCTCCGCGACCCCCTCGCCGGCGAAGCTCAGGTCGCTGTGGTCCACCGTGACCTGCGCGTACTGGGAGACCGTGGCGGTGGCGTCGACGTGCACGTCGCGCAAGGTCAGCACGGTCGGATAGTCCGCGCTGTAGCCCTCCACGACCTCCTGCGCCCCGGCTGTGGAGTGCGTCGCGAAGAGGCCGTCGATGGTGATTCCGGCGTAGTCCGGGATGGCCGTGGTCCCGGTGGGCGCGGAGTAGAACGGGTCGAGGTCGATCGGATACTGCAGGTCCGCCATGGTGGTGTCGACGTACGCGACGTCCTGCACCAGGCCGCCGACCCCCGCGTAGGACTTGATCCGGATGCCGGCCGCGATGCTGGACTCGGTGCCGTACAGGTCCCTGCCCTCGATCAGGTTGTGCGCGACCAGGATCTGGCCGAGCCCGTAGGTGGTCTCGCTGCCGATGGAGATGCCGTGGGTGCCGAAGCACTGGTCGTCGGCGACGGTCAGGTGCACGTCGGCGCCGTCGTTGGTCTGCATCGCCACGCAGTCGTCGCCGTCCATGATCCAGGAGTCGCGGACGGTGGCGTAGTCGGAGGAGTCGATGTCGATGCCGTCGGTGTTCAGGGCGGTGTCGGGCGTCTCCACGACCAGGCCCCAGACCAGCAGCCCGCCGCCGGTCTTGTAGTACAGGGTCTCCTTCGCCGCGTCGCGCAGGGTGAGGTCGTAGACGGTGAAGTCATCGGAGGAGGTGGCCTGGATCAGCCGCGGGTTGACCTGCTTGAGCCCCTCGGCCTTGGCGGTCACGGCGTTGTCCCACCAACTGGTGGTGGTGCCCAGGATCGGCAGGTCGCCGCGGCCGTCGATCACGCCCTGGCGCGCGTTGCCCAGCGCGTCGCGGGAATCGCGGGCGTGTCCGTCGGCGCGCACGCTCTCGATGCCGCTCTCGTTGCCGCTGACCGTGATGAACGCGGCGCAGCCGCTGGAGGACGCGGCGATGGTGCCGCAGGCCGCGCCGTAATCAGAGGCCTGACGTGACGCGTAGAGCGTGACGTCGGTGTCGAGGACGAGGTACTCGAAGGCCCCGACCGTCAGCGGCGCGGAGAGGAACGCGGTGTCGGTGCCGTCCGCGCTGGGCGCGAGCACGACCGCCTGGCCGGTGCCCGCGCACGCGGTGAGCGCGGCCTGGATCCGCGCGGTGTCCGGCGCGGCCGACTCGAGCGCGTCCGGGAACTCGCGGTTCGCCGGGTCGGCGAGCTCGGAGCTCACGGTCTGGCAGGTGGCGGGCGCGGCCGGTTCGGCGAGGTCGCGGGTGTCGCCGAGCCGGGCGTTCTCGCGCGCGGCCCGGTCGGCGACGGTGGTGGCGGCTCCGGAGACGACCGGGTCCCAGCCGTCCGAACCGGCGAGATAGGTGGAGGCCGTGTACGACGTGGCCTCGGCCGCGGTCAGCTGCGGACGCGTGGACTCGTTCGCGTTCGCGCCGGAGCCGGTGTTGTCGTACTCGTAGTAGCGCCCCGCGGTCCAGGTCGCGCTGCTGATGCCCAGATACGGGTCGGTCGTGTTGACCTGCGCCGGCAGGCTCGTGTCGCGTACGACCAGTTGCGGCGCGGTGCCAGAGAACGGCTCCCAGGCGCGGCCGAGGTAGACCGTGTTCGAGGCGAGCGTGCTCGAGACGGTGTCGCCGGTGAGCAGGATGCCGTAGGTGTCGGCGGCGTACGTCGCGGGCGCGGTGAGGTAGGCCTTGGAGTAGATCCCGTCGTTCACCGTGACGATGCTGGAGCGGTCCACGACCAGGTCGCCGTCACCGAAGATGTAGTCCACGTCGCCTTCGACGGTGGAGTCGTAGACGTACTGGCGCAACTGCGCGGTCGCTGTGGAGTCCCAGCTGAGCAGGGTGTCCTGGTGGCCGTAGAAGACGTCGTCCTGGTAGACCTGCCGGTCGCCCTCCATCGCGATGGCCACGGCCTGGGTCGCGGTCACGCTCGGGTAGTCGAGCTTGTCGAAGGTGTTCGAGAAGGTGATGTACTTCGCGGTGAAGTTGCTCGCCTTCACGTGCACCGTGGCCGAGCCCTCGGTGCCGTAGGTCGAACCGCTGCCGGTCGCCTCGCCCGCGTACGTCGAGGACGTGATCACCACGTCCTTCGGGTTGCCGGTGGCCCCGACCATGGTCAGGTGCAGCTTGGTGGCCGGCACGGTCACCATCTCGCCGTAGGTGCCGGCCGCGATGGAGATCGTGTAGGCCGTGCTGGAATCGTCGGGGACGGCGTTCACCGCGGCCTGCACGGTGGTGTACTCGGCGCCGGACTTGCCGACGGTGAGCGTGACGCTCGCTGCGGCCGCGTCGGCGGAGGCGGGAACCGCCCCCACCGCGACCATGCCGCCGGTCAGGGCGAGCACGGTCGCGGCCGCGAGCAGAGTGAATCTGCGCGTTGGCATGGAGGAGGAGTCCTTACAGGCTGGGGTAGCTGGCGAAGGTGCAGCTGGGTGCGGAGCCGGAGCCGCTGACCGAGGTCGAGGTCACGCCGGTGCCGGACGGCACGATCGTCGAGTCGTAGTACGAGACCTTGGCGTACTCGGCGGTGTAGGTGTTGGTGTCCAGGCTGACGTTCTCGAGCGTGAGGCCCAGCGGGTAGGTGGAGCTGTAGCCCTCGATCGCCGAGGTCGCGCCGGAGACCGAGCTGACCTCGGTGGCACCGTCGATCGTCACCGACTTGAAGTACGGGTAGTCCGAGCCGGTGGACGAGGAGTAGAACGGGTTGATCTCGATCGGGTACTTGAGCTGCTCCATGCAGGTGTCTTCGTACTCGACGTTGCTCACGGTCCCGCCGACCTTGCTGTAGCTCTTGATCCGGATCCCGTTGGCGCTGGAGGACTCGGTCTCGTTGGCGTCGGTGCCGCGGATCCAGTTCTGGTTGACCAGCACGGAGCTCACGCCGTAGGTCGTCTCACTGCCGATGGAGATGCCGTGGGTGCCGTAGCAGTGGTTGTCGTAGACGGTCAGGTACTCGTCGGCCGAGGCGTTGGTCTGCATCGCGACGCAGTCGTCCCCGTCCATGATGTACGAGTTCTCGACCGTGGCGTCGGTGGACGAGTCGATGTCGATCCCGTCGGTGTTGAGCGCGGTGTCCGGCGTCTTGATCCGCAGGCCCCACACGGTGAAGCCGCTGCCGGACTTGTAGTAGAGGTGCTCCTTCGGCGAGTTGACCAGGTCGATGTCGTACACGGTGAAGTTGTTCGCACCGGTGGCCTGGATCAGCCGCGGGTTGACCTGGTCCTCGCTGTCGGCCTTGGCAGTCGTGGCGTTGGCCCACCACGACGTGGAGGTGCCGTAGATGTCGAGGTCGCCGCGGCCGTCGATGACGCCCTGGCCGCCGGAGGAGTTCTGGGTGCCCTCGATCCCGGAGTTGGATCCGGTCACGGTGATGAACGCGTTACAGCCGCTGCTCGAGGAGGCGATGGAACCGCAGGTCGAGCCGGAGCTGGCCTGGTAGTTCTTGGCGTTGAGCGAGGCGAAGAGGCTCACACCCACGTCCACGACCAGGAACTCGCTGCTGCCGACGGTAAGCGGGCCGGACAGGAAAGCGCTGTCGGAGCCGCTTGCCGCGAGCACCACGGCTTTGCCGGTGCCGGCGCAGGCGGTGAGCGCGGCCTGGATGCGGGAGGTGTCCGGCGGGGTGGCCTCCTGCGCGCTGGTGAACTCGCGCGAACTGGGCCGGGCGAGGTCGGAGCTGACGGTCTCGCAGGTGCCGGGCAGGGACGGTTGGGTGACGGTGCGCTGGTCGCCGATCGAGGCGGCGGCCGCGGGGGTGGCCGGCAGCACGGTCACGGTCAGGGCCGCGAGCGAGAGCACGGGCAGGGCGATACGAAGCAGAGATCGCATGACGGCATGTCCATATCAACGTCGATAAATGAACAGGTGGGATTCCGTCACGCGGGCCAGACACCCTCATACCGGGCACGCGTGTCGTGCAGTGGGGGACGTTAGGGCGCCACGGGAATCGCGTCAAGAGCGTTGACGGAATCTCATGTCGCCGATACCGTACGCGGCACGCCGTATATGAGACATCGATCATGGGCGGCGGGCCCGGCCGGGGGAGACCAGATGCTCCGCGCGGGCGGTGCGTGGCACACCCTCACTCGGCCGCGTACCGCCCGCGCGGTCTTTTTTTCCCGCAGATGACGGCCATCGCAGCAGCACAGCGGGCGCTCGGCCGGCTTCTTCCCCTCCACCGTTGACACGCGGCGCATGCGGGGGCTAACTTCCTCTCACATCGTATACGAGATACCCGATGCGGAATCCCGGATACGCGGTATCCCGTACTGGAACGGAATCATCCATGCCTGACACGGTCATGCCGTCGGTCGCGGTGCCCTCGCGCACCGAGGCCGTGCTGGACGCGGTCAAGCACGCGATCCTCACCGGCCGGCTCACGCCGGGCCAGCCCCTGATCGAGACCGAGCTCGCCGCGCAGCTCGGGGTCTCCAAGACCCCGGTGCGCGAAGCGCTCAAGACTCTGGCCGGGGCGGGCCTGGTGACCATGAGCCCGTACAAGGGCGCGAGCGTGCGGACCGTGGACGACAAGCTGGCCCACTCCGTCTACGACATCAGGATCCTGCTGGAGCCGGAGGCGGTGCGCCGCGCGGCCGGCTCCTGCGGCTCCACCAGCGCCTGGTGGGACGCGGCCGGCTCGGCCCTGGACGCGGCCGACCGGGCCGCGGACCGGGCCGAGCGGCAGCAGGCCAACCGCGAGTTCCACCGCGCCCTGTACGCCGGGTGCGGAAACGACCTGATGGTCGGGATTCTCGACGGGCTGCGCGACCAGACCGCGTTGGTCTCCACCGCCGTGTGGACCCGCAACGCGAGCTGGGAGCAGGAGGCCGGCGAGCACCGGGCCATCCTGGACGCGATCAGGGCCGGGCGCGCGGACGTGGCCGCGACCCTGCTCGAGGAGCACATCAGGGCCTTCGTGGACCGCAACTTCGGGGCCACGGCCACGCCCTAGCCGGCGGACGGAACCGGGCAGGATCCGCCCGCACCGCCGCACCGCCGACACGGCGGCGCGCCGGGGCACGAGCACGTCGCCCACGCACCGGTACCGCGCCGCGATCCGGGCGCGGGAGCAGAAAAGAACGGTCCGAGCCGCTGCAACGGCCCGGACCGCGAAACACCCGCACCACCGCACAGATCGGCGCGTCCCCGAGCGGGGACATGCCTGGCGAGATCCATGACCGGAGACGACAGATGCAGTCCGATGATGGCACGGCGGTGGCGCCGACGCCTATTCGCCCGAGTGGGCAGGCCGACCAGGCCGCGCTGCGCACCGCGCTGCGCGGAGTGGTGGCCATTCCGGTGACCCCGTTCGACGCCGAGGGCGGCGTGGACTGGGGGCGGCACGGCGCGCTGCTGGCGCGACTGGTCGCCGCCGGCGTGCGCGCCGTCACCCCGAACGGCAACACCGGAGAGTTCTACACGCTCGAGCCCGCCGAGGCCCGGCGCGCGGTGGAGAACACGGTCAAGGAGGTCGGCGGCCAGGCCGCGATCATCGTGGGCGTGGGTCTCAACACCACCGGCGCGATCGAGGCGGCCCGGCACGCCCGCGACGCCGGGGCGCAGATGGTGATGGTGCACCAGCCGGTGCACCCCTACATCTCCGGCGAGGGCTGGACCGAGTACCACCGGGCCATCGCCGAGGCGGTCCCGGAGCTCGGCGTGGTGCTGTACGTGCGCGACCCGCGGATCACCGGGGTCCAGATCGGCCGGCTCGGCGAGCTGTGCCCGAACGTGGTCGGGGTGAAGTACTCGGTGCCCGATCCGGTGCGCTTCGCCGCGGTGGCGATGGACGCCGGGGCCGAGCGGTTCGAGTGGGTGGCCGGGCTGGCCGAGCTGTCCGCGCCGGGCTACTTCGCGGTGGGCGCCACCGGGTTCACCTCCGGCCTGGTCAACGTGCTGCCGGCGGCGTCGCTCGAGTTCTACGCGCGGCTGGCCGCGGGCGAGTACGCCGCGGCGATGGAGATCTGGGCCCTGATCCGCCCGTTCGAGGAGCTGCGCGCGGCCGACGCGTCCGCCGACAACGTCAGTGTGGTCAAGGAGGCGCTGGCCCAGCTCGGCCTGTGCCGCGCGGACGTGCGTCCGCCCTCGCGCACCCTGCCCCGGCCGGTGCGCGACCACATCGAGGCGATCCTCGCCTCCTGGGGCGAGAGGTGGCCGATATGACCTCGAACCCCGAGACCACCGGCCCGGCCCTGCGCAGCGCCGGCTGGTTCGGCGAGGGCGTGACCGGCGGCCACATGCGCGCGTTCTCGCACCGCTCCCGGCTGGCCCAGCTCGGCTACGAGGCGAGCGAGTACGAGGGCAAGCCGGTCATCGCGATCCTCAACACGTGGTCTGATATCAATCCCTGTCACATGCACCTGCGCGAGCGGGCCGAGCAGGTCAAGCGCGGGGTGTGGCAGGCCGGCGGATTCCCGCTGGAGTTCCCGGTCTCCACCCTCTCGGAGACCTTCCAGAAGCCCACCCCGATGCTCTATCGCAACCTGTTGGCGATGGAGACGGAGGAGCTGCTGCGCTCGTACCCGGTGGACGGCGCGGTGCTGATGGGCGGCTGCGACAAGACCACCCCGGCGCTGCTGATGGGCGCCGCGAGCGCGGACGTGCCCGCGCTGTTCCTGCCGGCCGGGCCGATGCTGCGCGGCGACTACCGGGGCGAGCCGCTCGGCTCGGGCACGGACCTGTGGAAGTACTGGGACGAGCACCGGGCCGGACGCATCGGCGACTGCGAGCTGGCCGAGGTCGGCTGCGGGCTCGCCCGCTCCCCCGGCCACTGCATGACCATGGGCACGGCCAGCACGATGACCTCGGTGGCCGAGGTGCTCGGGGTCTGCCTGCCCGGCTTCGCCTCGATCCCGGCCGTGGACAGCGCGCACCACCGGATGGCCGCGCGCACCGGCGCCCGGGCGGTGGAGCTGGCCGCGCAGGGGCGGCGGATCACCGAGTTCCTCACCCGCGAGGCCTTCGAGGACGCCGCGGCCACGGTGATCGCGCTCGGCGGCTCCACCAATGCCCTGATCCACCTG
>NZ_JAGSOG010000258.1 GCF_018139695.1 Actinospica durhamensis
GCCGCGATCCGCGCCCGCAGCTCCGCCGCAAACGCCCGATCCCAGTCCTCGAACGCAGCGGGCTCCGACGCCATCAGCTCCTCGCACCGCGCCGCGTGAGCCTGCGCCACATCGAGCAGCCCCACCACGCACGCCACCGTCGCGATCACATACTCACCGCGCCCGTGGTTGTCCACATTCCCCACCTGCAGCCAGTGATAAGTCGACGCGTAAGCCCCGTAAAGCGCCCGCTCCCGCTCCTCGACCGGGCTCTTCTCCGACAGCCCCCCGTCGATCAGATCCCACGTCCCGTTGTTGAGCTCCACGGCGAACCACCGATGCAGCCGCCCGACATCCCCGTCCGTCGGAACCGTCTTCGCGCCCATCCCACTCCGCCTTTCGCTCCAGCCGCCGCCAAGTTCCCCGACCCTACAGCGATCCCCCGACACGGCTCCGTACGCGGCCTAAGCCCGTGTGTCCCATTCCCATGCCCTCCGGTAGCGCCGGAGCCTGCGGCCGAGCAAGACGGTGGGGAGCACCCAGACGCCCAGGTCGAAGAGCCAGACCAGGAGCACGACCCCGAAGGTCACGCCGTCGGCGGGATCGGTGTCGAAGCACACGATGATCGACAGCGTGGTGAAGATCACCGAGCCCACGAAGAACGCCCAGAAGCCGGTGTATACCAGGGCGCGCACGATTCTCGCGGCGACCGTCCGCGTGGGGCGCCGGTCCTGCACCCACTTCGGTTCCACACCCGGCGGGTACACCGGGATCTGGCGCGGGTCGCGAGCGGGTTGCCATATGACGCGCTGCGCCGGAATCGCCGCGTCGAGGGGGGCGAGGAAACCTGGGGGCGCGGCGAAGAGGTTCGGCTCGATGGCGACCCGGGCTCCGTCACGGTTCCACAGTCGCCTCGCCCCGTCGGGCCAGGCCTGCATCGCCTCGCACTCCGCATACTGGACCGTGGCGAACGATCCGTTCCGGTGCAGACTCAGCGCCGAAGCGCCTACGACCAGCTGCGTACCGGGACCGTCGAATCCCTGGTAGGTCGGGCCGATCGCGGTGACCGCCGAGCCGGTCGGGACCGGGGCGTAACCAGCCTTCTGCACGTCGGGGCTGTGCCCGGGAAGCAACAACAACGCGGAACCCAACGCCTCGGCGGCCGCGGCGCGCACGTCCTCCGCCGTCGAGGTGCGGAATCGGTCGAGCAGAGCGGCCTCGCTCGTCAGCGGTCGGCCGAAGAGCAGGTCTGCGGCGAGGCCGGGGAGCGCCTGCGCGGCCGCGTCCGGCGCCTGGCGGGCCTCGAGCACCCGGCCGCGCACGACCTCCAACAGCGCCGGGTCGATCTCGCCCTCCCGGAGCCGGGCGAGAACGTCCATGAGGGAGCTGATGAGCTTGTCCTGGGTGGCCGGCAGCGCGTCGGCCGTCGCGTGGATCTCGGCGCGTCCGGCGTCGCGCGCGGCGTAGTCGGCGCTGATGGCGTAGGACAGGCCGCTCTCGTGGCGCAGGTGCTTGACCAGCTCTCGCTCGAGGAGCTCGGTGAACAGCCTCGCTGCCGGTCCCCGGCCTACCACCGCGCTCAACCCGACGAGCCCTTGCGGCCCGCCGGAGATGTAGGCGGGCGTGGTCGGCAATACCGAGGAGGGTGTGGGCAGGGACCTGCGCTGCCCGGCGGGAAGCCGCGGGTCGAGCCCGGCCGGAAGCTCGTCCCCGCTGAACCAGAGCACCGCGTTGTCTCGGGTGAAATACCTCGAGGCCCACTCGCGCAGGTCGTCCGGCGTGACCGCGGGAAGCCCCAACTCGCCGAAGCCCGGGATGCCGTAGCCGCGCGCGCCGTAGCGCGAGGCAGCCAGCACGCGGGCCCACCCGAGCTCGCGGTGGCTCGCCTCGGTGTACAGGATCGACTTCTCGGTCTCCAGCCGTTCGAAAGGCAGATCGTGCAGACTTTCGCACACGCTGTGGATGAACTCGACCGCTTCGCTCGCGCTGCCCTGCATGAGGAAATGCGTCACCGTCGAACTTGTCGCGCCATTGTGGTGCACGTCACTCACATCGAGCCGGTGCAGCGCGAGATGCTCGATCAGATGCGTCATCCCCGCGCGCGCCAACGGCTCATCGGCCATGCCGACGCGGAAGGTGATTCCGGCATGCTGTCGGGAGCCGGGCAGAGCCGGGCACAGCAGGACCGGGATGCCGTTCAGCATGCTCTGCCGAACCTCGCGGTCCACCCGATCCGCCCCTTCGACGGGCGCGGGCGGCGCGTCGACGACCGACACGACGGCGCGAGGAGCGTCGGCATCGCTGAACGCGTCGAGCTGCGGGTCCGCGTCGAGTATCGCCTCGTGGATTCGTTGCACAGCGGGCGAGGGGTCGATCCCGAGCTCACGTGAGAGCGATTGGCGCAGCTTCTGGTAGGCGCTGAGCGCGTCGTTCTGGCGGCCGCCACGGTAGAGCGCGAGCATCAGCTGTCTGTGGAACGACTCCTGCAGCGGGTACTCCAACGCCAATGACTGGAGCTCGGCGGTGACTTGCCGGTGCCGGCCCAGGCGCAAATCGCAGTCGATACGGGCATCCAGAGCCTGGAGGCGCGTTTCGCGCAGTTCCTGGACGCGGGCCTCCCACTCTTCGAGCCCTGACACTCCCTCGGCGGGCTCCCCGCGCCACAGCGACAGCGCCGCCGCGAAACTCTCGGACGCGCCCTCCCAGGCACCGGCTTCACGCAGCTCGGTCGCCTTCGCGCACAGTGCGGCGAACTCCGCGGTGTCCAGCTCCCCGGATTCGACATCGATGACGTAGCCGACCGACGCGGTACGTATCCGCCCGCCGCCTTCCGGGCCGAGAAGACGGCGCAGACGCCCCACGTGGTTGTAGAGCGAGGACGCGGCCGTCGGCGGCGGGTCGTACCCCCAGAGCGCCGTGGTCAGCTTGACCGTGGGCACGCTCTTTCCGGCGTTGAGCAGGAGGGCGGCGAGCAGGATCTCAGGCATGCGCTGTTCGATCCGCACCGGCGCGCCCGCCGCGTCGAGCTGAACCGTGACGGGACCGAGCAACCCGAACCGCATGTACACCAACACCACCCGCCGAGTCGTCTGCCGTCGCCGACACAAGTACAGCATTTCGCGGGGTGACTGAGGGCGCAGAGTTCGACCAGTCGTCGCATGCAGCGCGTGTTGGCTCGATGTTGGATGGATGTGCCGCAGGTCAGCGAGGGTTTCTCGAAGACGGATGCCATGCCGGCGGATTGCGCGTGTGCGCTCCGCCGAATCCCGAGCTCCGCCGATCCGGATACCGCCTGCAAGGGAACATGATGCATTCCGCTACCGCGTTACTCGAGTCTGTCCCGTCGAGCCAGACGCCGCCGACCGTTCATCGGCTGCCGGCGACGCGGGACGGCGCCGGCTGCGGCGCCGGCCCCGGCGCCGTCCCCGAGCCCGGCTCTCGGGCGCGATCGGCCTCGATACCCGTGGGACGGCTCGATCTGTCCGGTTCGCCGCGCCTCGGCGGCATCGACAAGCAGCACGTGTCCGCGCTGGCTCAGCTCGCCGCGTCGATGCTGCCTCCCGTACTCGTACATCTGCGCACTCTCCGCGTGATCGACGGAGTCCACCGGGTCCATGCCGCCATCCTGCGAGGAGAGGCGACAATCGCGGCCGAGCTGATCGATTGCGACGAGGCCGAGGCCTTCGTCCGTGCCGTCCAGGCCAACGCGAGCCACGGACTCCCCCTGTCGTTGGAAGATCGCCGGGCCGCCGGACGCAGAATCCTCGAGACGCATCCCCAGTGGTCGGACCGGATGATCGCGAGGACCGTGGGCCTTTCGCCGAACACGGTGGGAGCCCTACGCCGACGCCAGGCCGACGCGGCCGAGGCGAGCGGCCACAGGGTCGGGCTCGACGGCCGCGTCCACCGGCTCAGCCCTGGGGACACGCGCCGTGCCGCACTCGAGGCCCTTGCCCGCAATCCCGCCGCGAGCGTCCGGGAACTGGCGAGGACCGTAGGGATCTCCGTGGGCCGGGCGCATGCGCTGCGCCGCGAACTGCTCGACGCGAAGCCGCACGCGGGCGCCCCGGCCGAGGGGACGGAAGCCGAAGCGACACGGACCGAACCCGGCGGCCGAGTGCTTCCCAGCGCACTGGTCAGAATGCTGGCGGCCGACCCCTCGCTCAGGCTCAACGAGCAAGGCAGGGGCCTGCTTCGGATGTTGGTCACGCAGACCATCGAGCCGGCCCAGTGGTCGAACCTGGTCGACGTCGTGCCCGCGCACCGGGCGGAGATCGTCATCGAACTGGCCGAGAACTTCTCGGAGACGTGGAGCCGGTTCGCCGACGAGCTCAAGCGGCGCTCGCAGTTCGGCTGACGATTCTGCGCACCTGAACGCCGCAGTGTGCTGTGGTCCGGACCCCCGTGCCGGGCCACAGCACACTGCCGCCGGCTACTGGACGCCGGCCGCGGTCAGCCGCGCGGCGATCTTGGAGGCCGTCGACTTCGCGAACGCGGCGCTGCCGGAGTTCGCCGAGCTCAACACCGTGGCGACCGTGTGGCCGACCCGAATCGCCTCGAGGGTGGTCGAACCCTCCCACTGCGGGTCGGAGAGCGTGATCACGACGGAGCCGTCGCCGGGGGACGCGCTGGTGACGACCGAGATCTTGACCGTGCTGCTGGTCTGGGAATCCTTGTACGTCGGGCACTTGGCCACGATGTGGGACAGCGCGGTCATGACCTCCTGGGCCTTCGTGCCCTGGAACGCGTCGATCTCCTGCGCGAACTCCTCCGAGGTGTCCTTGTCGATGTAGTCGTTCTCGGCGAACGACACCGAGCCGAAGCCCGTGAGGCTCACCCAGCTCGTGCCCCCCAGGCTCGAGCAGTCGCTCGCACCGCTCGGAATGGAGGCCGAGGGCGCCTGGTAGTCCGAACCGGTGTCGACACTGCCGCTGGCGTCGAGCGCGTACCCGGCCGGAATGCCCGTGCTGAGAAGGTCGGTCTTGAGCTGGGCCCCGGTCGGCAGCCCCGCATTGGGGTCGGCCGCAGCCGACGCGGACGAGGCGGACCCCGTCGGCTGGGCATCCGTCGAGCCGCCACCCCCCGAGTTCGAGCCGCTGGACGAGCAGCCCGCAACGCTCAGAGAGAGCGCCGCGCAGCCGATGAGGGCGAGCGCGCCCCTGCCCGAAATGGAGAAACTCATCAGTCTGGTATCGCTTTCTGTGGCTTTCGTGGTCCGCTCTGCGGCGCCCGCAGCCCCCCGGCTCGGGCGCTCGAAGCGTAAGGCGCTGCCCGACCAACCAGCCACGTGTTCACTCCTGGCCGAGAACGGCCTCGGCCGCGGCCGCGGCTCTACCGCGTCGTCGGCATGGCGGAGATGAGGATGAGCGCCGTCGCTCCGGTGCCGCCGCGTAGGCGCTCTCCGCGGCGGCGGCGGGCGTGATCTCCTCCCCCGTCGGCGGCGCCTTCACCCTTCGCCAGGACACGTACACGCTCAAGACGCCCGCCCCGTTCTGCGCCGCTATGCAGCGCGCTCCGCTCGACCGATCGCGACCGACCCGGTGGGAAAAAACGCGATCAGGGCCGGTAATCTCAACTGATTACCGGCCCTGATCGCGTCTGTTCACTACTTCAGTTCACTACTTCAGTTCGCCACTGCCTACCGGCGATCGCCGCTGCCGCTACCCCCCCCGTGACCACGAGCTTCGCCCGCTGGCAGATCAAGCCCGTCGCCGATCAGACCACGATGTCGCTACGCACGGGGTGATCCCGATCCGCCGGACATACGAAGATCCGCAGGCGCTGGCTGTCGCCGACGCGCACGCAGGTCGGTTCGCTGGCGCGCCGCTCGCCAGGACGCACCTCCGTAAGCCCGACGTCCTCGATCGGAGCCCAACTGACCGTGCCCGCGTCCCATTCGCAGCTGGGGACGGTGCAGAGATACCGCATCGGCGCACCACACACGCACAGGATCGCGGCGCGCTCATCGCCGAAACTCGACTGCGGGGGGCCGCCGAGCTTCCATCCCGGGGCTGTCGCGAACACTCGCTCGTAGGTACCCACGCCCTCGGCACTGCCGTACTCGTCGCGCTCCCACTGCTCGACGCGCTGCGCGAGCCCACGGTCCAGGGCAGCGGGCTGCGGGTACTCGGTGACGGGCTCGGGGTGCAGCGCGCACGGCTCGGGCACGAACCAGTCGTATTCGATCAGCTGGGGCGCCGGCGGCGTGAAGAGCGTCAGCGGATCGATGTCCAGGTGGAACCGGACGCTGATCCAGGGGGCGCCGACCCCGTTGGACGGTGAATCGGTCTGATCGTGAAGGAGCGGGCACCACAGGACCTGCAGGAGCTCCGCCCCGTGCGGCATCTCGAGCCAGGGCACGTCAGGGGCGTGGATCTGGAGCAGCGGCAGCAGGGGGAACTCGAGTTCATCGGGCGAGTCACACGACCTGGCCCTGTGGTCCTCGAGGTTGTCCTCGAGTTCGTCCTGTTCCTGCTCAGTCAGGCTCCGATGGGCCGACGCGGCGGCCTCGAGCAGCCGGCGTGTCTCCCGAATGTCGGCCGGACTGGAGATCTCGACCTGATCGAACGGCCCGTGGTCGAGCTGACAGGTGGGCCACGGCTCGTCTGGCGGCCACAGGATCGGCCCGCCGACGGAGCTGTCCCACTCCGTGGGCTTCCCGGGGCGCGGATGCAGGCGCACCGCGGTCGCCGAGAGGCCGGCCAGTTCCGGGAAGACTGAGGTGATGTCAAGAGGCCGAGGCGGAGTGACCCGAACCATCACAGAACTCCGAGACTGTAGATCGCGAATGACGCGGCCATCGTACCCACCAACGCCGCCCCGCCCGTGCGGGCGGGCAGGCGGGCGGGCGGGCAGGCAGGCTTCAGGCCGACCCGGCTGTATGACAAAGGGATGACTTCACCAAGCATCCCTCCCGCGCGCCATCAAGCCAGCGCCTGCCCGGTATGCGTAGCATCGCCGCAACAGCCTCGTTTCCGGAGGGCGATCAGGCATGCAGCCCCGACGACGCAACTGGAGACCGAGCCGTTGGCCCGAGCGCCCCACCGTCGCCCGGGCCGTCCAGGTGGGCCGGCGCTCATCCGAACTCGAACTGATGCACCGGGCCCTCGGCTTCGCCGCCCTCGGCTTCGTCGCCATGATGCCCCTGCTCATCGTGATCGCCGACGCCTCCCCCGTGGACTACGGCGGCTTCGGCCAGTGGGTCGCCGACAGCATGGGCCTGTCCGGCCAGTCGGAGCACATCGTCAAGGAACTGTTCGCCCAGTCACGTGGCGCACTGAGCAGCACCGACGTGCTCGGCCTTGTGGTCGTGTGCGTCTTCGGCCAGAGCTTCGCCTCCAGCGTCCAGACCGGCTACGAGAAGGCCTGGGACCTGCGCCCCCAACTTCGGCACCGCCTCTGGCAACAAGTGCTCTGGCTCGCCACGCTGACCGGCCAGCTGTACGTGGTCGCCCTGAGCTCCCACAGCGTGCACGCCTGGACCGGCCTGATCCGCGGAGTGCTCTGGATCGTCCTGTTCTGGTGGGGCCAGTGGATCCTGCTCGGCGGAAGAATCCCGTGGCGCGCCCTGCTCCCCGGCGCCATCCTCACGATGATCGGACTGTTCGGCCTGCGCATCTTCTCCAGACTCGTCTTCGCCCCCATGGTCGTCGACGCCGCCAACACCTACGGCGCCGTAGGCACCGTCCTCATCGTGGTGACGTGGATGGTAGGCCTAGGCTTCGTGGTCTTCGGCGCCGCCCTACTCGGCGAACAATGCCGCCGCGACCGGCTCATCAGATAGTCCGGTCCGCACCGACACCCCCGACACCGCCAGCCGAGGTGGTCGGCCGAAGTGGCCGGCCGGCCTGGCCCCGGCTCTACCGGTTCCGAGCTCCCACGCGCTGTCGATCCACCAGCGCACAAGTACGTACTCTGTGATAACAACGACTCGGACGCAGAGGACGGTCCACGTGGCACTGACGGTGCGCAGGTGGCAGAGACATGGACAAGATCGGCTCTACGTCGATGAGCCGGGGACGGGCAAGCGGCTTCAGCGACTCGAGCACGACGGATGGCACGTCCTCGCCTCAGTCGTGAAGCGCAGCGGCGCAGATATCGACCACATCGTCATCGGCCCGCCCGGCATCTTCACGATCAACACGAAGCATCATCGCGATGCCCGTATCTGGGTGGGCGAACACGCCCTGGCCGTGAACGGCGCTCACAAGCCCTACCTCCCCAGGAGCCGCAGTGAAGCCGCATCGGCCAGCCGGATCCTCAGCGGCGCCGTGGGCGCACCCGTAGCAGTCACGCCCGTCCTCGCCTTCGTCGGCGCAAGCTCCATCAGTCTGCAGGCCGACCGCGGGGATGTCCTCATCGCCCGCGGAGAGGACAATAGACCGCACACTGCGACGCCTTCCCACTCGGTACTCGGCGCAGGAACAAGACCGTGTCTACAGCGTGGCCCGGCGGGCAGAGATCTGGCTCGCCTGACGTCTCACAGGGGCTGGAGCAGGTACCCACTGCCGTACTGCTGCTAGCCGGAAACCGTCACTGCCAGCCGGTCGTGCACAGACCCGGTCACACGTGCGTGGCCTGCACGCCGACCTCGGGTTCCACCAGACGCGCCTCGGCGAACCCGTAGTTCGCGAACCGGGAGAACCGGTCCGCCTGCTCCGGGCTGAAGGCCCTCCTGGGGACCACAACAGTCCGCTTGCGGCTCGGGAAGAGCAGAAAGAACTCGGGAGCCTCCACGATCTTGACGTAGCAACCCCATCCGTTGAAGTGGCCGCCGCACTCCCCACTCTCGAGCTGGAAGGTCCACTTCGCACCCTCGCCAGTGAAGGTGACACCCATACCCTGGACCTGCACCTTCCGGCATTGCCGTTTCAGGACCAGCCTGCGCAGCCATGGCGAGAGAATGAGATAGAGCGCCACCACCGACAGCAGAACCGACGGCATCAAGGACGGCCGCATGTGCTTCGCTGAGCTGAGTGCATAGTTCACTGCGAGCACCAGCCCGTACAGGGCACCCACGACCTGGTTGGCCCTGAGCCGACGCCGAAACGCCGCGATGACACCCCGCGCGAACTCGTCGTCCCCGAGCCGGTCATCAAGACAGATGAACATGGGCCCCTCCCTGCACCGCAGCGGCTACATACTGGCGAGTCCGCCGCAGGATCGCAACCGCACCGAGTATGCGTCCGTACACGCGCCCTCGGCTTCCAGGGCAAAACAGTCAGGGCCGGTAATCTCAACGGATTACCGGCCCTGATCTCTGTGGAGCCAAGGGGATTCGAACCCCTGACCTTTTGTCTGCCAGACAAATGCTCTACCAGCTGAGCTATGGCCCCTTGCAGGTACTTCTTTTTGTTCACTCGCTCCGGCGTCGATCTTACTACACCGATTCGGGTGGTCCCCCCGGTCACAGGCTTCGGTTCCGAGTGGATCCTTGCTGCTCCCGGGCGGGCTCGCCCATATTAGCCAACGCGGGGGCCGGATGGGAAATCGGTTATCCGCCGCAGCTCAGAAGCGGGTTGGGCGGTGCGGGCGACGCCCGCGGTATGCCCCGCCGCACGCCGCCACACGCCGCTCTGAGCCACGTGCGTGACGGCCGTACGTCACGCGTCGCCGTCGTCGCCGTCGTCGCCGTCGTCGGCGTCGTCGGCGTCCTCGGTGTCGTTGGCGTCGTCGCCGATGACGGGTTCGGGGAGGGAGCCGGCGTTGTGCTCGAGCAGGCGCCAGCCGCGGTGGCCTTCGCCGAGGATGGACCAGCAGCAGTTGGACAGGCCGCCCAGGACGCCGGTGAGTTGCTCGGGGAGGTTGAGGAGGCGGGCGATGGAGACGCGGGCGGTGCCGCCGTGGGTGACCACGACGAGGGTGCCGCGGTCGGGGACGCGCTCGAGGGCGCGTTCGATCGCGGCTACGGCGCGGTCGGCTACTTCGGCTTCGACCTCGCCGCCGCCGCGGCGCTGGTGGTAGTGGTCTTTGCGCCAGGCGGCGTACTCGTCCGGGAACTTGGTCTTGATCTCCTCGTCCGTCAGACCCTGCCAGGTGCCGACGTACGTCTCCCTCAGGCCCTCGTCCAGCTCCACCTCGAGCTTCACCAGGCGCGCCAGGGCGCGGGCCGTCTCGGCCGCCCTGTCCAGGTCTGAGGAGATGACGACGGACGGCTCGAGGGCCGCAAGCAGGCGGGCGGCGGTCTGGGCCTGCTCGCGGCCTATCTCGTCCAGGGGGACGTCGGTCTGGCCCTGGAGCCTGCCCTCGAGGTTCCACTCGGTCTGGCCGTGACGCCAGAGCACGATGCGGCGGCCGGTGACGTAGTAGGCGTGGCGGTCGCCCGGACGCCCCGCGGGGACGTCGCGGGCGCTGCCGCTGCTCGGGGCGTCACCGGCGTTGAGGTCGACCGTGCTCACGGCCGGCTCCCGGTCACGGTTTCAGGCAGTTCGATGCGCGGGCAGTCCTTCCACAGCTTCTCCAGCAGGTAGTACTCCCGCTCCTCGCTGTGCTGCACGTGCACCACGATGTCGAGGTAGTCGAGCAGCACCCACCTGCCCTCTTCCTGGCCCTCGCGCCGGGCCGGCTTGGCGCCGAGCTCGATCAGCCGCTCCTCGATGCCGTCCACGATCGCGCGCACCTGGCGGTCGGTGGGCGCGGAGGCCAGCACGAACGCGTCGGTGATGACGAAGACCTCGCTCACGTCGTACGCCACGATGTCGTGCGCGAGCTTGTCGGATGCCGCCTCGGCGGCGGCGATCGCCAGGTCCTTGGCGCGGTCGGTCGCTGTCACTCGGATACCCCTCGTTGGTCGGTTGGTGCTGAGCCCAGGATCTCACGTGGCGTGCACGGGGACGGCTTCGAGGCGACCGGCTGCACCCGAGGGGGTGCAGCACGGCGCCACCCGGGGGCCGCGCAGGGCCGCCGGGGACCGCACGCGGGCGCGGGCGGCTGCTTACTGGGTGCTGGTTACTGGGTACTGCCGGCCAGCTGGGACCAGTCGGCGCCGAGTACGACGGTGACGTCGTCCACCTGGGCGAGGCCGGAGACGATCTTGACCGTGCTGCCGCTCAGGCCGAGGGCGGTGGCGACCTGCTGGGCCAGGCTCTGCTGGGACGCGGAGGAAACCTCGACCACCGTCTTGGCCTGCTCGGACACGCTCGAGCCGGCGTTGAAGGTGTAGCCGGCGTTCTGCAGGGCCGCCTCGGCGTCCGCGAGCAGCGCCTGCGCCTTCGAGCTCGACAGGCCGGTGCCGTCCTCGACGAGCACGCGCGCGGCCTGGCCGGCTGACGCGCCCGCCTGCATGGTGCCGCCGAGCAGCTTGCTGACGAGGGGGGCGGCCGCGGTGTAGTTGAGCGCGTCGGTGCCGTCCTGGCTCAGCGGCAGCACCGCCTCGGTGATCTTCCCGGCCTGCTGCTGCGCGGCGAGGGCGGCCAGGATGGGGCTGAGCTTGCTCAGCGGCATCGAGGGCTTGGTGATCAGGCCGAGCTGGTTGAGCTGGGCGGTGACGGCGTTGCCGAAGGTGGGCAGCTTGACCAGCAGCGCGGTGACGACCTGGCCGAACCGGACCGCCTGGGCGCTGTCGGACTCGCCGGAGGCCTGGTAGGTGGCGTAGGCGACGGTCTGCGCGCCGGTGAGGGTGAGCCCGTTGCCCTGCTTCACGCCGGAGGGGTCGGCGGTGGAGGCGGGGACGGCGGTGTTCGTGGTGACGGTCAGGCCGCCGAGTTCGTCCACGAATATGCCGAAGGTGGTCTCGTCCATGGTCAGGTCGCCGTCGGGGGTGACGCCGAGGGTCGCGGCGACCTCGCTGTCGTCGGCGGGCGGCTCGATCGGGCTGCCGGTCATGTCGCCGCCGAACGGCTGGGTGCCGAAGTCGGACTGGATCTGCATCTTGGCCGGGACGATCACGACCGCGCCGGTGCCGGTGGCGTCCGAGCCGTCCTGGGCGCCGCCGCGGTTGGTCACCAGCAGGGCGTCGCCGACGGAGTCGCCGGAGGCGTCGTCGAGCTGGAACAACAGCATCGACTTGGTGGCGGCCGCGGCGGCGGTCGGGGTGGAGCCGCCGAACAGGCTGTAGGCGCCGTAGCCGGCTCCGGCGAGGGCGAGCACGATCACCACGGCGACGAGCTTCGTGCGCAGGCGGCGCAGCCGTTCGGCCCGGGCGTCGGCGCGGCTCTCGCTGAACTCCAGCCAGCCCTTCACGTCGGGCTCGTCGGCCTCGTCCACGAAGGAGAAGTCGTTGGGCCGGTAGCCGTCCTTGTCGGCCGGTCGGCCGGCGGCGGGGCGGGCCGCGGTGGCGGTGGACGAGGCGGCCGGGGCGTCGTCCGCGTCGGGGTCGAACTCGAAGCTGAACGGTTCGGCGGTGGGCTCGGGGCGCAGCTTGGGCCGGGTGGAGA
>NZ_JAGSOG010000259.1 GCF_018139695.1 Actinospica durhamensis
GGTGGGGCTGGGCCTGCTCGCCGCCTGCGGGTCGAGTTCGGCCTACGCCCCGCCGACCGCGACCGGGACGGCCGCGCACGCATCGGGCGCGGGCGCGGGCGCGGGGATGGGGCAGACGGTCAGCGACGGCAACTACTCGTTCGTCGTGGACAGCTCGCAGTGCGGGATCTCCTCGTTCACCGACGTCTTGGGCACCAGCAGGCCGACGCAGGCGCAGTTCTGCGCGGTGGTCGTGACGATGACCAACCGGACCAACTCGCCGCAGAACGTCCCGCCCTACCCGACGATGATCGACCGCACCGGCAACATGTACAACACCACCGGGGACGGGAAAGCCGAGGTTGCCGCGGAGCAGGACTACTTCGGCTCCGACTACCAGGCGCAGCTCCAGGTCAACCCGGGCAGCCACTATCAGGACGTGTTCGTGTACGACGTGCCGCAGGGGGTCCAGGCGGCGAGCGTGCAGTTGCACGGCCAGTTCGCCAGCGCCGGCGTCTCGGTCACGTTGAAGACGACGCAGGTGACGGCCGCGCCCGGCAACGGGGCGCCCGCACCCGTACCGGCGCCCACCACCAGCAGCCCGACCACCTCGAGCCCGCCGAGCACGGGCGCCGCGCAGGCCGTGGTGCAGCAGTACTTCGCGGCGATCAACGCGGGCGACTACGCGCAGGCCTGGGCGCTGGGCGGGCAGAACATCGAGCACGGGTCCTACAGCGCCTTCGTGCAGGGATTCGCGACCACGAGCTCTGATTCCGTGCACGTCGTCTCGGTCTCCGGGGACACCGTGACGGTCACGCTGGACGCGACCCAGACCGACGGCAGCGTGCAGCACTACGCCGGGACCTACACCGTGCACGACGGGGTGATCGTGGGCGCGGACCTGCACTGACGCAGGCCCGGACTCCGTCAGGCCGCTGCGACGTAGCTGGCCATGGCGTGCTGCACCAGCCGGATCAGCATCGCCTTCGCCGACTCGCGGCTGCGCGCGTCGCAGGCCATCACCGGCACGTGCGCGGGCACGGCCAGCGCCTCGCGCACGTCCTCGGTGGCGTGGATCTGCTGGCCGTAGAAGCCGTTGATGCCGATGGCGTAGGGAAGCCTGGCGTCCTCGAAGTAGTCGATGGCGGAGAAGCAGTCGGCCAGCCGCCGGGTGTCGACCAGCACCACCGCCCCGATCGCGCCGCGGCACAGGTCGTCCCACATGAACCAGAACCTGCTCTGCCCGGGCGTGCCGAACAGGTACAGGATCAGGTCACGGTCCAGCGTGATCCGGCCGAAGTCCATCGCCACGGTGGTGGCGACCTTGTCCGGGGTCTTACTCAGGTCGTCCACGCCCCGGCTGGCGGCGGTCATCACCGCCTCGGTGGTGAGCGGATCGATCTCGGAGACGGCGCCGACGAACGTGGTCTTGCCGACGCCGAAGCCCCCGGCCACCACGATCTTCGCCGAGGTCGCGCCGACCCCGACGGGCTTAGAGTCTCTGGAGTCCACTGAGCACCCTTTCCAGCAGCTGTATGTCGGGCACGGCGTCGGCGCCGGCTTCCGGTTCGATGTCCACGAGCCCGTACTCGGCCAGATCGCCCACGACCACCTCGGCCACGCCCAGCGGCACGCCGAGCAGCGCGGCGATCTCGGCCACCGACTTCAGGGCGCGGCACAGCCGGCAGACCGCCTCGTACTCGGGCACCAGCGTGTGCATCACCTCGCGGCCGCGCGAGGTGGTGGACACCAGCGCCTCGAGCGCGAGGTGGCGGCGGGCCGAGGTGCGGCCGCCGGTGACCGCGTAGGGGCGCACGAAGGGAGACGAACCGTCAGCACCCGGAGCCACGTTCCCACTCCCCTCTCCTCGGTGCGCCGCGGCCCGGCCGGGTCTCCCCGGCGGGCGGCGGCCACCCGCTCGCGCCCGTCAAACCCGTGTCATCTCGGCAGCGCGGCCTGGAGTTCGTCGCGCACGGCGGGGGTGAGCACGTCCCCGGTGCGCTCGACCACGAGGGTCATCTGATAGCCCACCAGACCCATGTCGCACTCGGGCGCGGCCATCACGGTGAAGACCGAGCCGTCGCTGATCTGCATCACGAACAGAAATCCGCGTTTCATCTCGACGATCGTCTGGGTCACCGGGCCGCCCTCGAAGATGCGCGCGGCGCCCTGGGTGAGGCTGGCCAGCCCGCAGGCCACGGCCGCGAGCTGGTCCGCCCGGTCGCGCGCGAGGCCGTCGGAGAAGGCGAGCACGAGCCCGTCGGCGGAGAGCACCACGGCGTGCGCCACCTTGGGCACCTGGTCGACGAAGTTGTTGATCAGCCAGTTCAGGTCCTGGGCGGCCTGGCTCAGCGTTTCCATGCGTCAGCGCTCCGATCTTGGCGGGTCACGGCCGGCCTCCCGGGGACGGATCGTGGCGAAGGTGCGGCGGCGGGACCGCCCGGGCCGCGCCGACACCGCCCGCGGCGCCGGGCACGAGGTTGGCCCGGGGGGTGCGCCGCGGCAGGCCGGAGGCGGTGCGCCCGTCGCTGGCGGGGTCCGCCAGGGCCTGCGCGGCACGCCAGCCCTCGTCGCCGGGCGAGCTCCAGCTGCGCACGACGGCGGCGGGCGAGATGGTCGGGGCGGGCACCGTGGCCTGCTCCTCGGGCGCGCCGGCCTGCTGCGGGATGTACGCGGTGGTCTGCGACGCCTCGGGCGCGGCCGGGGCGACGGTGTCCGCGACCGCGTTGAGGTACGCGGCGCGGGCCTCGTCGCGGCGGCGGAACCACTCGGATTCGATGGCCTCGAAGATCGGGGTACGCTCCAGCGGTGCGGCCGCGGGGGCCACGGGTTCGGGCTCGGGCGCGGCCCGGCCCACGTGCCGCAGCGGACGCTTCGGCAGGGCGGCGCCGGGCGGCGGCTCGGGCGGATACGGGGACTGCGGCTCCTGGGTGTACGGGCCCTGCGGTTCGGCGTCGAACGGCGAGGGCGGCTGCTGGCGGCGGGCGGCCGCGGCGGAGCGGCCGAAGGCACCGAGCCGGGTGTCGCTCGCGCCGGCCAGGCCCTCCTGCTGCGCCGCGCGGGCCAGGGCCGCGTCGGCGGCGGAGCGCTTGGACGCATCGCCCTCGCCGGGCTTGCGGTCCTCGGAGGGCTGGAACCAGACGGCGCCGGTGGACGGCGCGTCCATCCCGGCCAAGGTGCCGACCACGCCCGGCATCGCGCCGAAGCGCTGGTCGAGCCGGGCCGCGCCGAACGGGATCGGCGGCACCGGCACCGCGGCGGCGTGCGCGAACTGCCGGGAGAGCGCGTAGAACTCGTCGTCCACCTGGGCCGTGTCCGGCTGCACCTGGTCCGCGCCCTCGCTCAGCAGCGCGACCGGCAGGTGGATCAGGGCCGCGACACCGCCGGCCTGGGACTCGCCGAGGCGCACCTCGATGCCGTAGCGGGCGGCCAGCCGGCCGACCACGTACAGGCCCATCCGGCGGGCCACCGAGACGTCGATGACGGGCGGATTGTTCATCCGCTCGTTGGCCTCCTCGAACTCCGCGCGCTTCATGCCGAGGCCCGCGTCCTCGATCCGCAGCACCACGCCGGAGTCCTCGGCCATCCGCGCCGCGATCCACACCTTGGTGCGCGGGGCGGAGAACGCGGTGGCGTTCTCCAGCAGCTCGGCGACCAGGTGCGCGACGTCCGGCGCGGCCTTGCCGGCGATGCCGACCCGGGGCATCTCGCCGAGGATGATCCGCTCGTACTGCTCCACCTCGGCGGCCGCGGCGCGGGCCACGTCCACCAGGCGTACCGCCTCGGTCCACCGGCGCGCCGTCTCCTCGCCCGCGAGCACGAGCAGGTTCTCGTTGTTGCGGCGCATCCGGGTGGCGAGGTGGTCGAGCCGGAAGAGCTGGGCCAGCCGGCCCGGCTCGCGCTCGCCGCTCTCGAGGTCGTCGATGAGCTGGAGCTGGCGTTCCACCAGCGTCTGGCTGCGCCGGGAGAGGTTGGTGAACACCGCGTTGACGCTCGAGCGCAGCATCGCCTGTTCGCTCGCGAGGTGCACGGCGGCGAGGTGGACCTCCTCGAACGCGCGGGCCACCGAGCCGATCTCGTCCCTGGTGTCGATGGGGATGGGTTCGACCTCGAAGTTCGTCTGGGCCTGGCGCGGGTCGCGCAGCCGTTCGATGACGGCGGGCAGCCGGACTCCGGCGATCTCGAGGGCGGAGACCCGCAGCACCCGCAGCGGCTGGGTGATGGAGCGCGCGACGAACGCGATGGCGACGAACGCGAACAGCAGGACGCCGACGATGATGCCGACATTCATGTACAGCGCGCGGCTCGCCTGGGAAAGCAGAGCACTGGTGCGGCCCAGGATGTCCTGCGCCACGACCCGTTCGATCCCGCGGACCTGCTGCACCTTCGCCGTGGTCTGGGTGAACGCGTCCGTGTCGGTGACCTGCACCTCGGAGACCGGGAAGTCCTGCAGCGCGGCGTCGATGGCCTGCTGCACGGTGCTGTCCGCGGCGCCGGTCTGGTCGCCGCCGACCTGCGCCTGGTAGAGGTCGACGACGGGCGCGGCGGCCTGCGCGTCGAGGTCCGCCAGCGTGCTGTTGTACTGGGCCTGCGCCTGGACCAGGTCCTCCTGCTGGGCGAGCAGCTGGCCGCCGCCGCCCAGGATGCCGACCAGGTAGCCGCGCTCCTGCGAGGTCTGCTCGCCGAGCTGCTCGACCAGGCCCAGGGTGCTGACGGAAGTGGCCAGGTCATGGTCGGTGGTGTCGGTGGCGAGCTGGCCGCTGAAGTTGAGCAGGTCCCCGACGATCGTGGTGTAGGCCTGGTAGATCGGCCGGCCCGCGCCCAGGCTGGTGACCGAGGCGCGCAGGGTGGTGAGGTCGCCGAGCCGGGCTACGGCCTGCTGCCTGAGCATCTGGTCGGAGGAGGGCAGCACGGCCAGCGCGGCCGCGTAGGTCTGCTCCACCCCGTCGAACTGCGCGATATGGGCCTCGGTGTCCGCCTCGGCGCGGGAGAGCGCGGCCATGTCCGGGCCCTGCCCGCCGTCGGTGAGGTAGACCTCGACCGCGTCGCGCTCGTCCTCCACGGCGTAGACCAGGCCCGCCATGGTGACCGCGACCTGGGCCTGGCCGTTCAGGTCGTTCACGGAGCTGATCGTCGTGGCCTCACTCGCGACCCGGGCCGAGGCCAGCGCCACTCCGGCGGCCAGCGGCACCAGTACGAGCAGGACCAGACGCTTGCGCAGCCGCAGGTCGCGCAGGCTCCAGCGCCGTCGCGCCGGCGCGCTCGGCGGTTGACGCGGCGAAGGGCTCACCGCGGGGCCTGACTTGCGCACTCGTCCTCGCAGGTGTCATAGGAGAACAAACGGTGGAAAGCTCTGGTGAATCCCGGTGAGGCGGGCGCGTGGTGGCGCACCGCGGATGATCGGGAACGCGACGGGAACGATCTCGGAGCCGATCTCGGCGCCGGACGTGAACCCTGATTCAGAACTCTGGGTGGTGTGGGTAATGCGTATTTGAGCACAGTCGAAGTTCGGCGGCCAAGACCTCGCCGACGGGGCGCTACTGACTTTAGAAGCATCCGGAATCACCTGGAGTCGGGCCGACCAGCTCCCCGATCGCGTGGTGTACGCAGAGCATCGCGTACAGCTCCTGGTGCACCATCTCCGGGTCCTTCGAGCGCAGCTCGAGCCGGTCGTCGTGGCCGTAGGCGCCGATCCCGTGGAGGCGGCGCTCGGCCACCGCGGGATCGTCGTAGCAGGCCGCGATCTCGCCGGCCGGGGCGGCGCGGTGGTCGAGCAGCGAGGTGGCCAGGCGGGTGCCGCGGCCGGTGGCGAGCACCCGGGCGACCAGTTCGGAGCCGTCCTGCGCGGCGAGCTTCGCCAGGACCGAGCCGTCCGGCAGCCGGGTGCCGCCGGACAGCTGCACGGATTCCGGCAGCGGCCACAGCACGTGCGCGCCGATCTGTTCGAGCGCGGTCCACAGCGGGGCGGAGAGCGGCCGGGGGTCGAGCACCAGCAGGTCCTCGGGCCCGACGCCGGGCGGCAGGTCGTCCTGGTCGGCCCCGACCACCTCGGCGCAGGTGATCCGGCGGGAGCCGCACTCCACCAGCAGCCGGATCCTGGCCCGGTCCGGCCGGTGGCCGGGCGGGCCGGTGGCGTGCGCGGCGGCGAGGGCGGGGAAGCCGAGCAGGTTGGCCGGGGTCGCGGGCATGCCCACGTCCACATCGCACAGCCGCAGCGGCCGGCGGCCGCGCAGCAGCGGGGCGGCGCCCGCGCCCGCGTCGCCGGACTGCTCGAACAGCCGGCGCAGCGGCTCCACGCCGAGCCTGCGCCGGGCCCGGCCGATCGCGGCCGCGCTGGCCTGTTCCTGCGCGGAGACCGGGGGCGCGAGGCCGGGCGCGTCCCGGAGCAGCTCCGCGAGGATCAACTCGTAGGGAAGTGCTCGGAATATCCACATTCCGAGCGTGAAATAGACCATCAGCCGCGCGGGCAGCAGGCGCTGGCGCTGCTCTCTGCGGCCGAGGTCGTCAAGGATCTCATCGACGAGCGGGGGAGGGAAGGAGCGCAGCAGAACGCCGAGGGCGACCCGCTGCGGAAGCCTCGTGCCCGGGTCTGGGGAGAATCGGCCGGACGATGGCATGGGCGTACTTTAGGGCACGGCCCCGGAAATCACAGCATCAAAGAACCCTAAGTTAGTAACCGCCCGCCGACCACTCTTGTTGCCCTTGACGCGGTGATGGCATTCTCATCACTCATACACATGAGGGGCGAAGGAATTCGGGCAGGACGAGAGGCGGATTGCGTGATGCGAGCGTCGGCCGTGAGCCCCGAGACACCCCCCGCGCCGACCGGTCCGCCGCTGCTCGGCCTGCGGGCCCTGACCAAGCGTTTCACCGATCCGGCCGGCCGGGAGCGCACCGTCGTGGCGGACTTCGAACTCGAGGTCGCGCCGGGCGAATTCTGTGTCCTGATCGGCCCGAGCGGCTGCGGCAAGTCGACGGTGCTCTCCATGGTCGCGGGCCTCGAGCAGCCCAGCGCGGGCGAGGTGCTGGTGGACAAGGTCCCGCTGGCCGGCACGGATCCGCGCACCGGCTTCGTCTTCCAGCAGGACGCGGTCTTCCCGTGGAAGACGGTGCTGGCCAACGTCGCGGCCGGCCCGCGCTTCCGCGGCGTCGGACGGCGCGAGGCGGCGCGGCAGGCGGGGGACTGGATCACCCGGGTGGGCCTCGAGGGCTTCGAGCAGCACTATCCGCACCAGCTGTCCGGCGGCATGCGCAAACGCGTCGCGCTGGCCCAGACCTTCGTCAACCGTCCCGGCCTGCTGCTGATGGACGAACCCTTCTCCGCCCTCGACGCGCAGACCCGGCAGATCATGGCCGGCGAACTGCTCGCGCTGTGGGAGTCGCTCGGCGCCTCGGTGCTGTTCGTCACGCACGACCTCGAGGAGGCGATCGCGCTGGCGGACCGGGTGGTCGTGCTCACCGCGCGTCCGGCCGCGGTCAAACGGGAATTCGTGATCGACCTGCCGCGGCCGCGGGCGCCGCGCGAGATCCGCTTCCTGCCGCGCTTCGCGCAGCTGCACGAGGAGATCTGGACCGCGCTGAGCGACGAGGTGCACACCGCCTACGCCCAGGCCACGGCGGCGGGCTGAGCGATGAGCGCCGTCACCGGCCAGCGCCTGCGCACCGCCACCGGGCGCGCGTGGGTCCCCGCGGTCCAGCTCGGCCTGCTCCTCGTGCTGCTCGGCGCCTGGCAGCTGGCCGTGTCCACCCGGAGTATCAGCGTGTTCTTCTTCGGCTCTCCCGCCGGGACCTGGCGCGAGCTCTACGGCTGGATCCGGCACGGGACCGTGCAGGGCTCGCTCTGGCAGCAGGCCTGGGTCACCCTGCAGGAGACGCTGATCGGCTTCGGCGTCGGCGTCGCGTGCGGGGTGCTCGCCGGGCTCGCGCTGGGCCGGATCACCTGGCTGGCACGCGTGTTCACCCTCTACGTCGGCACCCTCAACGCGGTCCCGCGCATCGTGCTCGGCTCGGTGTTCGTCATCTGGTTCGGCCTCGGCATGGCCTCGAAGGTGGCGCTGGCGATCGTGCTGGTGTTCTTCACCGTGTTCTTCAACAGCTTCCAGGGCGCCCGCGACGTGGACGCGAACGTGATCGCCAACGCGCGGCTGCTCGGCGCCGGGCGCTGGAGCGTGTTCCGCCACGTGGTGCTGCCCTCCACGTTCAGCTGGATCATCGCCAGCCTGCGCGTGGCGTTCGGGCTCGCCATCACCGGCGCGGTGGTGGGCGAGCTGATCGGCGCCACCCAGGGGCTCGGCCTGCTGATCGCCCAGTCGCAGGCGAACATCGACCCGGACGGCGTGTACGCCGGACTCGTCGTGACCACTGTCCTCGCCGTCGTCGCGGAGGGCTTCATCACCCTCCTCGAGCGAAGGCTCCTGCGGTGGAAGCCGCGCCGCCAGACCCCCGCGGCCGCGGTGTGAACGGGGCACCACCCCCGTGTCCCGCCACGCTTCCCTCCGCGCTCTCCCCCACCCACGCAATGCCGTGTTCAAGAAAAGGTGTTCACCCATGTTCCGCTTCTCCACCCCCCACGTGAGACCGGCGGTGGCGCTGCTCGCGGCGCTCACCCTGGCTGCGGCCGGATGTTCGAGCGACTCCACGGCGCCGGTGGCGGCGTCCTCCGGCGGCGCCGATCCGGTCACGGTGACCGTCGCGATCTCCAACAGCACCAACCAGACCTACCTGTCCATGGTGCTCGCCCAGCAGCTCGGCTACTTCAAGAGCGAGGGGCTCGACGTCCACGTCGTCAGCACCGCCAACGGCAGCCAGAACTGGCTCGACCTGCTCGCCGGAAAGGTCGACGGCGTGGTCGGCTTCTACGACCACAACATCGACATGCGGGCCAAGGGCACCAGCACCGAGTCGGTGATCCAGCTCAACCAGGCGCCCGGCATGGTCGAGCTGGTGCGCACCGACGAGTCCGCCTCGATCACCGCGCCGAGCGGGGAGTCGGGCAAGAAGCTCGGCATCACCGGCCTCGGCAGCTCCACCCAGTTCGTGGCCGACTACCTGGCCGTGCACAACGGCGTGGCGCTCGACCAGCTGCACCCGGTCAACATCGGCGCGGGCTCCACCTTCGTCGCGGCGATGAAGAGCGACGAGGTGGACGTCGGCATCACCACCGAGCCGACCATCTCGGCGCTGCTGGCGAAGAAGGCCGCGAAGATCCTCGTGGACATGCGCTCGGTCAGCGGCACCGAGGCGGCCCTGGGCGGCCCGTACCCGGGCACGGCGCTGTCCTTCGAGACCTCGTACGTGCAGAAGAACCAGACCACTGTGCAGAAGATGGTCGACGCGCTGGTCGAGGCGCTCAAGTACATCCAGACGCACTCGGCCGCGCAGATCGCCGCGGTCGTCCCGTCCACGTACTACGGCACCGCGGGCAAGACGGCATGGGAGGAGGCGCTGGCCAACGAGATCGGCATGTTCAGCCCGACCGGCCTGATGCCCGCCGACGGTCCGCAGAGCGTGGACCGGGTGCTCTCCTCCTTCGACCCGACGGTCAAGGGCAAGAACGTGGACCTCTCGCTGACCTACACGGACTCGTTCGTGCAGAACGCGGCGAGCGGCAGCTGAGAGACCGGCCGGCGTGGTCGCGTCCGCCCATCACGTGCGCACGCGACCGCGCCGGGCCCGGTTCGACCCGTCAGGCCCGGGTGGCGCTCCAGACGTGACAGAGCATCGGCACCCGCACCAGGCCCTCGTCCCCGGGCTGGATCCGCGCGTCGGCGGCCACGTGTTCGGCGAAGGTCCGCAGCATCGCGGGCTTGCGCTCCGCGGGCGCGGCGATGAACGCGTGGAAGGTGGTCAGCAGCCGGGCCAGTTCGTCCTCGGTCATGGCGGCGGACCACGGCAGGGCCTCGATCCGCACGTCGGTGAGAGGCGCGGCGGCCGGGAGCCAGGGTTCGGAGACGTAGTGCCGGATCCGTCCCTCCACCCAGTCGTCGCCGCCGGCGACCTCGAGCCGCAGCCGCTCGAGGTCGGCGACCCAGGGCACGTCGCGGTCGCGCCGGTTCCAGACCAGGTGCAGTGTGCCCGCGGGTCGCAGCACCCTGGCTATCTCCGGAATCGCGGCGTCCGGATCCATCCAGTGCCACGCGGAGGCGACGACCACGGCGTCCACGCAGGCGTCGGGCAGCGGGATGTGCTCCCCGGTGCCCTCGTGCACCTCGACGCCGGGGCAGTTGCCCGCCAACAGCTCCGTCATCCGCGGGTCGGGATCGACCGCGTACACGTGCCGGGCGCGCCCGAGCAGCAGCCGGGTCATCGCGCCGGTCCCGGCGCCGAGGTCGAGCACCGCATCGAGGCCGCGCGGCAGCACGGCGTCCGCGACCTCCTCCGGCAGGCCGACCCGGTAGCGGTCGTAGTCCTGGGCCGCCGTGCCGAAGGAGGTCGCGCGCGCGGACTTCGCAGTATCCGTAGTCATGCGCGCTATGGTACATACCAGGGCAAATACGGTAAAGCCCGCGTCAGTACATGTCCACGCAGTCGTAGCTGTAGCCGGGGCTGAGGTAGCCGGTGCCGCTGGAACCGCTGATCGCGGTGATCACCATCGTGTTGGTGCCCGCGACGAAGGCGCTCGCGGGCACGCTGTAGGTGTAGAGGGTGTTCTCGCCGCGATACGTGCCGATGGTCAGGCTGCGCGAGCTGGGCTGGGTGGAGGACGACGGCGCGGAGGAGGTCCAGCCGTTCACGGTGATCTGCGGCCGCCCGCCGGCGTAGGCCGCGGTGATCCCGATCCGCACGGTGCGCGCGGCGATCTGGCTGGAGGTCAGGGTGAACGCGACGGTGGTCGGGTTGTTCACGTCCTTCCACTGGTACGACGGGAAGTCCGCGCTCTGGCTGCCGCCCACGGTGTAGGTGACCGGACCCCAGCTCGCGTCGCGGGCGTCGGAGGGGTGCATCAGGGTCAGGTTGGCGAAGTTCTTGAAGCCGGTGGGCGCGCCATCCCAGGTGCCGATCTGGAAGACCGGGGAGGCGGGGGTGTACCAGCCGCTGTCGAGGTTCTGGCCGGTGGTGGTGGCCCCGGCGGTGACCGTGACGCTGCGGGTGGCCACGCCCAGCTCGCCCTGGTAGAGCGTCTGGGTGTAGGTGCCGGGCTTCATCGCCGGGCTGGAGAAGTCGCCGCTGGACGCGGGCGCGGCCCAGTACTGCGCGGTCGTGTTGGCCCAGCCGATCATGGGTGTGGTCCCGGCGGCGACGCCGATGGCCTTGCCGACCACGTATCCGCGCCCCGCCGCGCTGACCGTGCCCTCGAACCCGAGCGTGTCGAGGAAGCTGAGGTCGGGCGCGGACGGGGTGGAGCCGTCGGTAACGATGACCGCGTAGGGGCCGTAGAGCACGTCGAGCCGCTGCGCCTCGGTGTCGTTGTGGCCGGACCACAGGTAGTTGTAGACCTGGATCGAGTCCGAAGTGCCCTGCTGCTCGATGTCCCGGAAGAACGGGCCGCCGCTGCTCGACTCCCGGTTGCCGAAGTCCATGAACACCCCGACGCCGCTGCCGGTGACGCCGCGGATGGTCAGGTCCTTGGCCTGCCGGTTGCCGTAGTACTTGGAGCGGGTCTGGTCGCCCACCAGGAAGATGTCGGTGGACTCGATCGCGGTGCCGCCCTGGGTGTCGGAGTACACGGAGATGTTCGGCAGCACGGTCCGGTTGAGCGACTGGATCCAACGCACCTCGCCCGCGCCGCCGGAGCCGACGTACGTGGCCATGTAGACGGTGTTGTCGCCGCTGCGCACCACGAGGTAGTGGTGCAGGGTGCCGGATCCGTACCAGTTGGTCACCGACTCGGTGACCACGATGTAGCTGCCGCTCTGGTACGCGCTGATGCTCGCGCCCGCGCCGATGCCCGACTCGACGTTCGAGGGACGGCTGGGCGAGGTGAGTTCGACCCCGTTGTACGCGAACGAGGTCATGTCCCCGTTCGACTGGCTGATCTTGAAGGTCAGCCCGGCGCCGGTGCTCACGGTGTAGTAGCCGCCGCTGCTGGTGTAGCCGAAGGCGGTCGCGGCCTGGGCCGTGTCCACCCCGACGGCGCCGATGCCGAGCGCGAGCGCCCCGGCGCCCGAGCGGGCGAGGAACTGACGGCGCGTCGGGAGGGAGGGAGGTTTCGGGGAAGGGGGCATGGACGACTCCGT
>NZ_JAGSOG010000025.1 GCF_018139695.1 Actinospica durhamensis
GGCTCCGGCATCCCCACCCCCCGCGTCGCGGACAAGGGCCTGCGCCGCGGCGCCCTCGGCCTGCTCTCGAGCGTGGTCATCGGGGTCGCCTCGACCGCCCCGGCCTACAGCACCGCCGCCACGCTCGGCCTGGTCATCGCCCTGGTCGGGATCCACGGCCCGGGCGTGCTGATCGCCTCGTTCGTCCCGATGCTGTGCATCGCGTTCGCCTTCCGGGAGTGGAACGCGCTCGATCCCGACTGCGGCACGACCTTCACCTGGACCACCCGCGCGTTCGGCCCGTGGGCCGGGTGGATGGGCGGCTGGGGCATCATCGCCGCCTGCGTGGTGGTCATGTCGAGCGTCTCGCAGATCGCCGCGCAGTACACGTTCCTGCTGTTCGGGGCGGACGGCCTGGCCGGGAACCAGGTCTGGGTGACCGTCGGCGGAGTGGCCTTCATCGCCCTGCTGACCGGCGTGTGCTACCTGGGCATCGAGATCTCCGCGCGCCTGCAGTTCGCGCTGCTGGCGATCGAGCTGTTGACGGTGCTCGCGTTCGCGGTCACCGCCCTGGTCAAGGCGTACACCGGGCACGCGCTGCCCGGCGGCTCGCACGCCTCGCTGTCCTGGTTCGACCCGTTCCACGGCTCGTTCACCTCGGTGTCCGACGCGTTCCTGCTCGCGGTGTTCATCTACTGGGGTTGGGACACCGCGCTGAGCGTCAACGAGGAGACCAAGGACTCCACGCGCACGCCCGGACGCGCCGCGGTGATCGCGACCCTGATCCTGGTCGCCGTGTTCGCGCTGGCCGGCACCGCGGTCCTGGCCTTCGCCGGACCGGGCTTCCTCGCGAACAACAGCGGCGACCTGTTCGGCGCGCTCTCCTCCGCGGTGCTCGGCAGCTGGGCCGGCAAGGTACTGATCATCTCGGTGCTGACCTCGGCCGCCGCCTCCACGCAGACCACGATCATGCCCACCGCCCGGGCCACCCTGGCGATGGCCGCGCACGGCGCGCTGCCGGCCCGCTTCTCGCGCGTCCACCCGAAGCTGCGCACCCCGGGCTTCTCCACCGTCGCGATGGGCGTGGTCTCGGCGCTGCTGTTCGTGCTGCTCTCGGCCGTCTCGACGAACGTGCTGTCCGACTCGGCCTCCGCGGTGGGCCTGCTCATCGCCTTCTACTACGGCATCACCGGCTTCGCCTGCACCTGGCACTTCCGCCGTACGCTGCGCGCCAGCCCCCGCAACCTGTGGCTGCGCGGCATCCTCCCGGCTCTCGGCGCGCTGGTGATGCTCGGCGCCTTCGTCTTCTCGGTCACCTCGTACTGGCCCGCGGACAGCAGCAGCTCGAGCTTCGCGGGCATCGGCGGCATCTTCCTGATCGGCGCGGGCTCGCTGCTGCTCGGCGTGGTGCTGATGCTGCTGTGCCGGCTGCGCCTGCCGGACTTCTTCGCCGGCCGCACCCTCAACGCCGCCACCCCCACCCTCGCCGACGCCGAACTCGACGCGATCGCGGTATCCGCCGCGATCCCCGGCGCCGACACCAGCACCAGCACCAGCACCAGCACCACCGTCAGTTCCAGGAGCACACTGTGACCCAGCACCCCGACCTCATCATCCGCGACGGCGCGATCCGCACCATCGACCCCGCCCACCCGCGCGCCGAGGCGATCGCCGTCACCGGCGAGCGCATCACCGCGGTCGGGACGAACGAGGAGATCACCGCGCTGGCCGGGCCCGGCACCGAGACGATCGGCGTCGGCGGCAGGACCGTCATGCCGGGCGTCGTGGACGCGCACAACCACATCCGTCTCGGCGCCAACACCCGCGCCGTACAGCTCGCCGGGGCCGAGACGCTCGACGAGATCCGGGCCCGCATCGCCGCGCACATCGCGGCGCACCCGGACGCCGACTGGATCGAGGGCGAGGGCTGGAACTACGCCGCGATCCCCGGCGGGACGCCCACCGCCGCGATGATCGACGAGGTCTGCCAGGGCCGGCCGGCCTGGCTGTTCTCCTACGACGTGCACACCGTCTGGCTCAACGGCGCGGGGCTGCGCCGCTGGGGCATCCACGCGCAGGGCGACACCGTCCCGTTCGGGCGCCCCGAGTACGGCCCCGACCGCCGCCCGACCGGATTCGTGCGCGACTTCGCCGTCCTCGGCATCCACCCGATCGGGCAGCGGGCGCTGGAGGCCGTGCTGCCCGGCTACGGCAAGGACGCCCAGTACGAGCGCGTGGTGGAGAACCTGCGCGCCGCGGCCCGGTTCGGCATCACCACGATCGTGGAGCCGCAGAACGGGATCGGGGACATCGCGCTGTTCCAGCGCGCCAGGGAGGAGGGCGAGCTGCGCTCCCGGCTGGTCGCCGCGCTCATGTTCTCCCCCGAATCAGACCCCGATGACCTGGACCGGTTCACCGAGGCCAAGCGCGCCTTCGACGACGACCGGCTGCGGGTGGGCCCGGTGAAGCTGTACATCGACGACGTGGTCGAGCCGCACACCGCCGCGCTGCTCGCCCCGTACCACAACCACCCCGGGCACGGGGAGACGTTCTGGGCGCCGAGCGAGTTCGCCGACCTGCTGCTGCGCCTGGAACGCAGGGGGCTGCAGGCCTTCACGCACGCCACCGGGGACCGCGGTATCCGGACCGTGCTCGACGCGGTCGCGCACGCGCGCGAGGTCCACGGCCCGCGCGACGCGCGCCACCAGATCGTGCACGTCGAGTGCCTGCATCCGGACGACATCGGGCGCTTCGCCGAACTCGGCGTGGTCGCGTGCATGCAGCCCCGGCACGCCGGTCCGGACCTGGTCGCCGAGTGGCGCGAGAACATCGGCCCGGAGCGCGAGCGGCTCGCCTGGGCGATGCGCAGCCTGGCCGACGCCGGCGCGGTGCTGGCCTTCTCCAGCGACTGGAACGTGGGCGAGATGGACCCGATGGTCGGCATCTACTCCGCGCTCACCCGCGCCGACCTGACCGGGCAGCACGCGTGGAACGTGGCCGAGACGCTGGACCTGGACCGGACCCTGCGCGCCTACACCGCGGGCAGCGCCCACTCGATCTTCGCCGAGGGCGATCGCGGAACCCTGACACCCGGCCGCTACGCGGACGTCATCACCCTGTCGAACGACCTCGACGAGACCGAGCCGCTCGGCATCCTCGAGACCTCGGTCGAGCTCACCGTCACCGGCGGCGAGATCGTGCACCGCACCCGGCTGTGACGTGAGTACCACCCGGCCGCCGGATCGAGCCAGGTCCGGCGGCCGGGATAGATCCGGCCGGATGGTGAGACGGCCGGCCCATCGGCTTGACTTCGGCCGCGCGCCCACGGGATCGTTCGGGTGTGCGTACGCAGCTTCTCGTACTCTGCGAGCGCGTCGGCTGACCGCGGTCCACCGGACTGCGTGACCATCGAAAGCCGACGCGCTACCCCTCGTTTGCCCTAGGGCACGAGGGGTTTTTTGTTGCCCTGATCCGTGCGGGAAGCCTCCTTCTCCAAGGTTCTCTAAGGAAGATCATGAATCAGTACACTGGTACCCCACCCGGGACGGAGACGATGACCGGGGCACACGCGCTGGTCCGGGCCCTGGAGGCGTTGGGCGCGGACACGGTGTTCGGCATCCCCGGGAGCTCGATCCTGCCCGCCTACGATCCCCTCATGGACTCGGCCGAGGTCCGCCACATCCTGGTCCGGCACGAGCAGGGCGCCGGCCACGCGGCCACCGGGTACGCCCAGGCGACCGGCCGGGTCGGCGTCTGCATGGCCACATCGGGGCTGGGCGCGACGAACCTGGTCACCCCGATCGCCGACGCGTACATGGACTCGGTGCCGATCGTCGCCATCACCGGGCAGGTCTCGTCCCACGCGCTCGGCAGGGACTCGTTCCAGGAGGCCGACATCCGCGGGATGACGATGTCGATCACCAAGCACAGCTACCTGGTCACCGACGCGGCCGACATCGCCCGCACGATCGCAGAGGCCTTCCACATCGCGAGCACCGGGCGCCCCGGCCCGGTGCTCGTCGACATCTGCAAGGACGCCCTGCAGGCCGAGACGGTGTTCCGCTGGCCGGTGGAGCTGCGGCTGCCCGGCTACCGTCCGGCGACCGCGCCGCACGCCAAGCCGATCCACGAGGCCGCCCGGCTGCTGGCCGCGGCGAAGCGGCCGGTCCTGTACGTGGGCGGCGGGGTGATCAAGGCCCGTGCGTCCGCCGAACTGCGTGTGCTGGCCGAGCTGACCGGCGCTCCGGTGGTGACCACGCTGATGGCGCGCGGCGCGTTCCCCGACAGCCACGAGCAGCACCTGGGGATGCCCGGCATGCACGGCTCGGTCACCGCGGTGGCGGCGATGCAGAAGGCTGATCTGCTGCTCGCGCTCGGCGCCCGTTTCGACGACCGGGTCACCGGCCGGGCCGACTCCTTCGCCCCCGAGGCCACGGTGATCCACGCCGACATCGACCCGGCCGAGATCGGCAAGAACCGATCCGTGGCAGTGCCGATCGTCGGCGACGTCCGTGAGATCATCAGTGCGCTGATCCATGCGGTGCGGCGCGAGCGGGAGTCGGCCGAGGACGGCCGGGCCTTCGACCACGCCGACTGGTGGGAACTGCTCGACACCCTGCGCAAGACCTACCCGCTGGGCTGCGACGCCCCCGCCGGGATGCTGACGCCGCAGCAGGTCATCGAGCGGATCGGACGCAGGGCCGGACCCGACGCGATCTACGCGGCCGGAGTGGGCCAGCACCAGATGTGGGCCTCGCAGTTCATCGGCTTCGAGAAGCCGGGCACCTGGCTCAACTCCGGCGGCGCCGGCACGATGGGCTACGCGGTGCCCGCGGCCATGGGTGCGAAGGCCGGGCGGCCGCACGCGGTGGTCTGGGCGATCGACGGCGACGGCTGCTTCCAGATGACCAACCGGGAGCTGGCCACCTGCGCCCTGAACGGGCTCCCGATCAAGGTCGCGATCATCAACAACGGCTCGCTGGGCATGGTCCGCCAGCTGCAGAGCCTGTTCTACAACGAGCGCTACTCGCACACCGCGCTGCACTCCGGCCCGGGTGCGCGCACCGGGCCCGTCGCCGGCACCCGGGTCCCCGACTTCGTGCGGCTGGCCGACGCCATGGGCTGCGTCGGGCTGCGCTGCGAGCGGCCCGAGGACCTCGACGCCGTGATCGACCGGGCGATGGCGATCAACGACCGCCCGGTCGTGATCGACTTCATCGTCCACGAGGACACCATGGTGTGGCCGACGGTCGCGGCCGGCGCGAGCAACGACGAGATCATGGCCGCGCGCGGCATCCGCCCGGACTTCGGCGACCTGTCCGACTGACCCGAACACCGACGAGCCGACCCACCGACGAACCCCTGATCGCACCGAGGCCATCAGCCTCCTGGTACCAGCAGGTCATTCCGGCGCCGCTCACCGGCGAGACTGGAATGACCTTTCTTCTTTCCCCCGCTCCTAGACTGTAGCCGTGAGCATCGCGTTGACCCTGCTGGAGGACGTGCGCTGGCGGGGAACCCCTGTGGTGGGCGAGCGCCCGCAGGCGCTGCTGGCCGCCCTCGCGGCGCACGACTGCCGCCCGGTGGGGTCGGCGGAGCTGATCGCGCTCGTCTGGGGCGACGAGGTGCCGAGCAACGGCGTGAAGAGCCTCCAGGTGCTGGTCTCGCGGGCGCGCAGCGCGTGCGGGGCGGACGCGATCGTGCGGGACCCGGTCGGCTACCGGCTGGGTGCGGCGCCGGACGAGGTGGACAGCGTCCGGCTGGCCGGACTGGCCCGGACGGCGGCGTCCGCGCTCGACGGGGACGCGGCACGGGCCGCCGCGCTGGCACGCGAGGCGCTGGCGCTGGCCGAGGGCCTGACCCGGGTGGCGGACGAGGAGGACGGGCCGCTCGCGCAGGTGCGCCGGGGCGCGGCAGCGGACGCGGCGTCCGCACGGGTGATCTTGGCGCGCGCTTCCAGCCGGACCGGGGCGCACGCGGACGCGCTGCCGGAGCTCGAACTGGCCCACGCCGCGTCCCCGCATGACGAGTCGCTGCTGGCAGACCTGCTGGCCAGCGAGGCGGCCGTGCGCGGCCCTGCCGTGGCACTCGAACGTTACGAACGTTACCGCCGGGAGTTGCGTGACCGGCTCGGCGCGGATCCCGGTGAGCCGCTGCGGCGCGCGCACCGCGGTCTGCTGGCGCAGGACCGCCCGGTGCGCCGCGGGGTGCGCTACGAGGCGACGGAGCTGATCGGCCGGGACGAGGATCTGGACCGGCTGCGTGCCCTGCTGGCCGGCTCGCGGGTGGTGTCCGTCGTCGGCACGGGCGGGCTCGGCAAGACGCGGCTGGCGCACGTGCTCGCCCGGGAGGCGACGCAGCCGATCGTGCACTTCGTCGAACTGGCCGGCATCACGGCCGCCGAGGACGTCGCGGTGGAGGTCGGTTCCGTGCTCGGCGTCCGCGACTCGGTGAGTGGTCGCAGGACTCTGACGCCGCAGCAGCGGGCCGACGTCAGGGCCCGTATCGCGCAGCGGCTCGGGCAGGCGCCGGGGCTGCTGGTGCTGGACAACTGCGAGCACCTGATCGAGGCGGCGGCCGAACTCGTGGTCTTCCTGGTCGCCGCGACGCCCGACCTGCGCGTGCTCACCACCAGCCGGGCGCCGCTGGCGATCGCCGGCGAGCGCGTCTACCCGCTCGGCGAACTCGGCGCGGCCGACGCGGCCGAGCTCTTCCGCGAGCGGGCCATGGCGGCCCGGCCGGACGCGCGGCTGGACGAGCGGGTCCTGGCGCGCATCGTCGACCGGCTCGACGGACTGCCGCTGGCGATCGAGCTCGCCGCGGCCAAGGTCAGGGTCATGGCGGCGGAGGAGATCGACCGGCGGCTCGCGGACCGGTTCGCGCTGCTGCGCGGCGGCGACCGGAGCGCACCGGACCGACACCAGGCGCTGCTCACGGTCATCGAGTGGTCGTGGAACCTGCTCGAACCTGACGAACAACGTGCTCTGCGACGCCTGGCGCCGTTCCACGACGGGTTCACGCTGGAGGCCGCGGAGGCCGTGCTCGGAGCCGGCGCCATCGACGCGGTGCGCGGCCTGGTCGACCAGTCCCTGCTGAACGTGCGCGAGACGCCGGCCGGGGTGCGCTACCGGATGCTCGAGACCGTGCGCGAGTTCGGCCAGATCCAGCTGACTCACGCCGACGAGCAGGTTGCGGCACGCGCCGACGTACGCCGATGGGCCGTCACCTACGCGACCGCACAGTGGCTGCACTTCACCGGTGAGAGCCAGTTCGCCGCGGTCGACGCGCTGGACGCCGAGGAGACCAACCTCGCCGACGAGCTGCGCGGCGCGATCGCGGACGGCGACCGCGCCGCGCTCGTACAGCTGCTCGCGGCCCTCGGCATGCTCTGGACCATGCGCGGCGAGCACCTGCGGCTGCTCGTCCTGGCCGAGGCGGTCTCCGACGCGCTGCGCGACTGGGTGCCGGAGCCGGAGTTCGAGGACGCCGCCCGCGCCGCCGTGGCCATCACCATCAACAATGCCCTGATGATCTCCGGCGACCGCAACGCGTCGCTGCTGGCCCTGTTGCGCCGGCTCGGCCCCGACGACGGCACCTCCGTCTACCTCTCCGGCCTGGTCCGGGTGCTGCTGGCCTACGGCCCGGCCGACGCGCCCGGATTCCCCGGCCGGCTCGCCGAACTCGCCGAGGACCCGGACCGGCACACGGCCGCGGCCGCCAGCCTCTGGCTCAGCCACCAGCGCGAGAACGAGGGCGATCCGATCGGCGCCCGCGTGGCCGCCCAGCGCGTGCTCGACCTGTCCCGGAGCGTCGACGGCCCGTGGCAGCGGGCGATGCCGCACTCCCTGCTGGCCCAGCTGGCCATGCAGATCGGCGATCGGGCCGCCGCACTGGCCCACGCCGAGGCCGCGCTGCCGGTGATGCAGCGGCTCGGCGCCCTCGACGACGAGATGCAGCTGCGCGCGCTGCTCGTGCTCGGCGCCGTCGCCGACGGCCGGCTGGCGGACGCGGAAGAGGATCTCGACCGGATCGAGAGCGTGCACGAGAGCGCGGTGCCGTTCGGCGCGACCGCGTTCCGGTACATCTGCCGGGCCGAACTGCTGCTCGCCTCCGGCGATCCCGCAGGCGGCCTGCGCCTCTACCGCGAATGCGCGGCCCGGCTGCGCGAGATCGAGCTGCCCGGCGTGATCAGGACGGGAACGGAACCGTGGAGCGCGTTCGGCGACGGGCTGACCCTGGCCGCGTACGCCTGGTACGCCACCGACGCCGACGTGGCGCAGGGACATGAGCTGTTCGCCGCCTGCCGGACCAGCGCACTCAAGGTACTGACATCGGATAACGCGCGCCTCGACTTCCCGGCCGTGGGCCTGCTGCTGTTCGCACTCGGCGCCTGGGGCCTGTTGCACGACGCCGCACCGACGCAGGAGGCCGTGCGGCTGCTCGCCCTCGCCGACCGGTTCGCCTACAGCCGGATGGTGCCGACGATGCAGTGGGAGCGGATCACGCCCCGGGCCGAGAAGGCGCTGCCGGGCCGGCTGAGCGAACTGCGGGCCGAATACGCCGACTGCCACGCCCCGGACCTGTTGACGCAGGCCTGGAACGTGGCGGAACGGCTGCCCGTAGGCGAGCGGGGCTAGAGCTGCTTGCGGTAGCTGCGCACTGAGAGCGGCGCGAAGACGAGGATCACGCCGAGGCAGGCCAGCAGCGTCCAGCCCGCCTCGGCGCTCACCACGCCCTGGTTGGCCAGGTCGCGGGTCGCCGAGACCAGGTGCGAGACCGGGTTCACCTTCACGAAGGCGGCGAGCCAGCCCGGCAGGGTGCTGACGGGCACGAAGGCGTTGGACAGGAAAGTCAGCGGGAACAGGATCAGCATCGACATGCCCTGCACCGACTTCGCGCTCTTCGCGATCGTGCCGACCCAGGTGAAGATCCAGGCGAGCGACCAGCCGGTCAGCACCGCCAGCAGGACCGCGCCGAGCACGCCGAAGACGCCTCCGCCGGGCCGGTAGCCGATGATCAGGCCCGTCACGAAGGTCAGCCCGGCCGCGATCACGTAGCGCACCAGGTCCGCGATCATCGGACCGGCCAGCGGGGCGATCCGGGCCATCGGCAGCGCCTTGAACCGGTCGAACACGCCCTTCTCCATGTCCTCGCGCAGCTGCACACCCGTGGCCATGCACGTGGTCAGCACGGTCTGCGCGACGATGCCCGGGATGAGCAGCGGCAGGTAGCTGTGCACGTCGCCGGAGACCGCGCCGCCGAAGAGGTAGGCGAACATCGCGGTGAACAGCAGCGGCTGGACCGTGACGTCCATGAACTGCTCGAGGTTGCGCCGCATCTTCTTCAGCGCGCGCCAGGCCATGATCAGCGTCTGGCTCAGGGTCTCGCCCACGCTGATGTGCGCGCGGGTGGCGGCCACCGCGGCGGCCGGATCCACCGGCCGCAGCGCGAAGTTCGGCGCGGGCGTCACGTCCGCGGTCAGAGTGCTCATCAGACCTCCAGCTTGGTCTTGGTGGTGGTGTCCAGCTTGGTCTTGGTGGTGGCGGCGTTGTCGTCTGTGGCTTCGTGCTCTGATTCGGCTCCGTGGCCGGTGATCGCGAGGAAGACCTCGTCGAGGGTCGGCTGCGCCACGCTGACCGAGATGATCGACACCCCGGCCTGGCGAAAGGCGATCAGCACGTCGGCGGCCCGGTCCGCGGTCTCCAGCGGCACGTTCATCCGCCCCGACTCCGGGGTGAGCACCGGCTCGGTGCCCGCGACCCGCCGCACGACCTGCCGCGCGACCTCCACGTCGGCGCCCGGGGCCAGCCGCAGCTGGAGGGTCGAGTCGCCCACCGAGGCCTTGAGCTCCTCCGGCGTGCCCTCGGCGACCTTGCGGCCCCGGTCGATCACCGCGATCCGGTCGGCGAGCTGGTCCGCCTCGTCCAGGTACTGGGTGGTGAGCAGCACCGTGCAGCCCTCGGCGACCAGGCCGCGGATGGTGTCCCACATCTGGCCGCGGGTGCGCGGGTCGAGGCCGGTGGTGGGCTCGTCCAGGAAGATCAGCGGCGGCCGGGTGATCAGGCTCGCGGCCAGGTCGAGCCGGCGGCGCATACCTCCGGAGAACTGCGAGATCGGCCGGTCCGCGGCCTCCTCGAGGCCGAACTGCTCGAGCAGCCGGCGCGCCGAGGCCCGCGCGTCGCCCGAGCGCAGGCCCTGCAGCCGGCCGAACATCCACAGGTTCTCGGTGGCCGTCAGGTCCTCGTCGACCGAGGCGAACTGCCCGGTGATGCCGATCAACTGGCGCACCCGGTGCGCTTCGCGAGCGACGTCCACCCCGAACACCCGCGCCCGCCCGGCATCGATCGGCAGCAGCGTGGCGAGCATCCGCAGCGCGGTGGTCTTGCCCGCCCCGTTCGGGCCGAGCACCCCGAAGACCTCGCCCTGCCGTACCTCCAGGTCGATCCCGTCGACCGCGCGGAATCGGCCGAACTCCTTCACCAGACCAGTTGCCTCAACGGCGGCGGTGGTTGTCATCTCATCGTGCTCCCTCACAGCGAAAGTGGACTGATGAGGAAGCTATGCGGCCGTGGATTCACCACGGCTACACCGCGGTATCACGCGGATTCGCCGCGAAACCTGCTGGTCAGCGAGCTGGATGGTCTTCGGGGTGTCGATTTCTTCGGCTACGGGATCAGGACGATCCTGCCGAAGACCTCACCGGCGTCCATCTTGTGGTGTGCCAACGCGGCCTGCTCCAGCGGCAGCAGTTCGTGCACGACGGAGTACAGCTCGCCGCTCGCGGCCTTCGCGAACTGTTCCGCGCGTACGGCGAGTCGATCCGACCCGGCCACGGTGTCCGAGCTGAAGGTGGCGAACGACATCGACCTCTGAAACGCCGCCATCAGCTTCATGCCGAAGTCCGCCGGCGGCGGCCCTGCGACGATGCCGACGGCCACCATCCGGCCGTTCGGCTTGAGCCGATCGAAGAACGTGGGCATGTGTGCACCGGCGACCACGTCGATGATGACGTCGTACTCGGCGGGAACGCCCGCTTCCGCTTCCGCGTGCGCCTGGCCGAGGCGGTCCAGCACGTGGGTCGCGCCGAGTTCGCGCAGTCGCTCGCCGCGCTCGGCCGACGAGGTCGTGACCGCCACCACGTCCGCGCCGCCACGGGCTGCGAGCTGGACCGCCATGATCCCGATGCTGCCGGCCGCGCCGCGCACCAGTACCGACTCGCCCGGAGCGAAACGGGCGTGGGCCAGACCGAAGTGGGCCACCACGCCGGAGCTGCCGAGCGTCACGGCGTCGACGGGCGAGAGGACCTCCGGGAGCGGGGCTGTCTCCCCCACCGGCGCGATCGCCTGCTCGACGTAGCCGCCGCTCACCCCGGTCGCCGCCCACACGCGCCGGCCGATCCACGACGCGTCCACGCCGTCGCCGACCGCGGTCACGGTGCCCGCCACCTCGCCGCCGGGGATGTGCCCCTCCTTGAAGCCGTAGGCGGCCAGGGCGCCGCTGCGGATCACCACGTCGACGCCGCCGACGCCGATCGCCTCGGTGGCGATCAGCACCTGACCTGCGGCCGGAACCGGGGTGGGCAGGTCGATCACCGCCAGACCGTCGGGGCTTCCGAACGCCTTGATCGCGACCGCCTTCATCATCGTCTCCTTATTCACGGGGGATCCGTCCACGGCTTCGGGACACCTCGGACGCTAACGGACGCCCCCGTCCGTTTGGCTAAAGTGAGAGTCATGACCGGCCGTTTGCCTCACACCCTGCGCGCCGACGCCCTGGACAACCGGGAACGCATCCTCGACGCGGCCCGCGCAGTCTTCGCCGCCGAGGGCCTCGGCGTGCCGATGCGGGAGATCGCGCGGCGTGCCGGAGTCGGCCCCGCGACGCTCTACCGCCACTTCCCGACCAAGGAGACGCTGGCGGTCGAGGCCTTCCGGGACCAGATGCGCGGGTGCCACGCCATCGTCGAGGAAGGGCTGGCCGACCCGGATCCGTGGCACGGGTTCTGTCTGGTGTTCGAGAAGATCTGCGAGCTGCACGCCCGCGACCGGGGCTTCACCGCGGCCTTCCTCTCGGCGTTCCCGCAGGCCATGGACTTCGCGGCCGACCGCGCGCAGACGCTGGCCGCGGTCGCCGACCTCGCCCGCCGGGCCAAGGACGCGGGACGGCTGCGCCGCGACTTCGTCCTGGACGACCTGATCCTCATGCTCAGCGCGCACGGCGGCATCGAGGCGAACTCGCCGGCCACCCGCCTCAAGGCCTCCCGGCGCTTCGCCGCGCTCGCGATCCAGGCGTTCCAGGCCCCGTCCCCGAGTCACGCGCCGTGACGTGATCGGCCCGGGTACCGCCCCGGTCCGGTCCGGCCGAAAATAGCTCCTTAATGGAGCTAACTATAGACTGGGGCCGTGCGCATCGTCTCCTCCCTCCGCCACCGCAATGCCCGGCTGTACTTCTTCGGGCAGCTCGTCTCCGTGATGGGCACCTGGATGCAGACGGTGGCCCAGTCCTTCCTCGTCCTCGACCTGACCCACAGCGGGACGGTGCTCGGCCTGGCGACCGCGGCCAGGTTCGTGCCGATCCTGCTGTTCGGCCCGGCCGGCGGGCTGTTCGCGGACCGGCGCGACAAGCGGCGCATCCTCTACGTCACGCAGGCGCTGTCCGGACTGCTGGCCGCGGCCCTCGCGATCCTGACCGGCACGCACACCATCCGGATCTGGTCGGTCGTGCTACTGGCCGTGGCCCTCGGATTCGTCAACGTCTTCGACAACCCGGCCCGGCAGAGCTTCATCACGGAGATGGTCCCGGCCGAGGACCTGGCGAACGCGGTGACCCTCAACTCGGTGGCGATGAACCTGGCCCGGGTCTTCGGCGCGGCGCTCGGCGGGATCCTGGTGGCCGGGCTGGGCCTGGCCATGTGCTTCGCCTTCAACGCCGTCTCGTTCGCCGCGGTGCTGGTCTCGCTGGCGGCGATGAACTCCGCCGCGCTGTATCCGTCGCGGCCGGTCAAGGCGCGCAAGGGACAGATCAGGGCCGGGCTGACGTACGTGCGCGGGACGCCCGAGCTGCTCGTGCCGCTGCTGATGGTCGGCCTGGTCGGCATGCTCGCCTGGGAGTTCCCGGTGACGCTGCCCCTGATGGCGAGCCGGATATTCCACGGCGGCGCCGGCACCTACGGCCTGATGACCTCGGTGATGGGGGCCGGGGCCGTCGTGGGCGGGCTCGTGTCCGCCGCCAGGACGAAGCTGCGGGCGCGGGCGCTGTGCGTGGCGGCGATCGGCTGGGGCATCGCGATCACGGTCGCCGCGATCGCCCCGTCCCTGTGGTCCGAACTCGTCGTCCTCGTGTTCGTCGGCTACGGCAGCATCACGTTCAACTCCTACGCCAAGACGACGCTCCAGCTCGCCGCCCTGCCGGAGATGCGCGGCCGAGTGATGGCGCTGTGGGCGCTGGCGTGGCAGGGTTCGACGCCGATAGGCGGCCCGCTCGTCGGCTGGATAGCCCAGGCCGCCGACCCGCGATGGGCCCTGGTCGCGGGCGGCGTGCCGACCCTGCTGTGCGGCATCCTGGCGCTGCCGACCCTCACCCGCATTGACCGCAAGGCCGCCGCGGCGACCCTCACGCTCGAGCGCGCCGCGGCCTGAGATTCTCCCAGCCTCCTGCGACGTTCCGCAGCCTCGACCTCAACGGCGGCGGTTGGCGACGTCCAGCGCGTCCGTGCCGATCTCCCACATGTTGTCCGCGATGTCGACGGTGACACCCGGGGGCACGATCGCGTCGATGCGGTCGAGCACGTCCGTGGTCAGTTCGATCCCGTCGGCGGCGAGATAGCCCTCGAGGTGTTCCATGGTGCGCGGGCCGATGATCGTCGAGGTGACCGCGGGGTGGCGCACGGCGAAGGCGACGGCCATCTGCACGAGCGTCAGCCCGGCTTCGTCGGCGAGCGCGCCGAGCGCGTCGGCGGCGTCCAGCTTGGCCGCGTTCGCGGGGGCTGCGGCATTGAAGCGATCCGGGCCGCGACGCAAGCGCGCTGCCGAGCCCGGCCCGCTGACCTCGCGGCCCTTGCGGTACTTGCCCGAGAGCCAGCCGCCGGCCAGCGGACTGTAGGCCATCACCCCCATGCCGTGCCGTTGGCAGGTGGACAGCAGGTCGTACTCGATCGCCCGGGTCAGCAGCGAGTAAGGGGGCTGCTCGGTGCGGAAACGGCCGTGGCCGCGGCGATCCGCGGTCCACTGCGCCTCGACGATCTGCGATGCGGGGACCTTGGACGCGCCGAACGACCTGATCTTGCCGGCCCGCACCAGGTCGGTCAGGGCACCGAGAGTCTCGTCGAGGTCGGTGCGCGGGTCGGGGACGCCGACCTGGTAGAGGTCGATCCAGTCGGTCCGCAGCCTGCGCAGCGAGCCCTCGACCCCCTCGACGATCCAGCGCCGGGACGCCCCGCGGTGGTTGGGGTCCTGGTCGAAGGGCGGCCCGAACTTGACCGCGAGCACGACGTTCTCGCGCCGTCCGCCGGCCAGCGCCGCGCCGAGGATCTGCTCCGACTCCCCGTGCGAGTACCCGTCGGCGGTGTCGATGAAGTTGATCCCGGCGTCCAGCGCCCGATGGATGATCCGGACCGCGTCGTCGTGATCGGAGTTGCCGAACGCGCCGAACATCATCGCGCCCAGACACATCTGGCTGACCGAGACGCCGGTGCGTCCCAGGGGTCGGTATTCCATGGCTGATCCTCCTCGAAGAGATCCGCCGCCCGGCCGGCGACGCTGCGGCCCAGGAGGTGTGGTGGGCGCGAGAGACGTCGGGAGCGGCGACTGCCGTGTGCTGCCGGCCTGGCCATACGGCCTCGGGTCCGGCATCATGGAAAGCGGAACCGTGTTCCGCTATCAACGATACGGAACAAGGTTCCGCTTAGCAAGGCGACTTGACGGAGGACGTTGCACCGTGACCGAGATCGACGGCGGCCCGGCGACGGCGCCGCGGAAGCGGGCGGACGCCCGGCGCAACGAGCAGACCCTGCTGGAGGCGGCGGCCGCGGCGTTCGTGGCTTCCGGCATCGACGCCCCGGTGCGCGACATCGCCACCCGGGCGGGCGTCGGCGTCGCCACGATCTACCGGCACTTCCCGACCCGGGCCGATCTCGTCGTCGCCGTCTACCGGCACCAGGTCGAGGCCTGCGCCGAGGCCGGGCCGGCCCTGCTGGCGGAACACGACTCGCCGTACGCCGCGCTGACCCGCTGGATCGACCTGTTCGTCGACTTCCTGGTCACCAAGCACGGCCTGGCCGAGGCACTGCGGTCGAACGCCGCCGAGTTCGCCACCCTGCACGCCTACTTCCTGGACCGCCTCGTCCCCGTCTGCGCCGAGATACTCGCCGCCGCCGGCCGGGACGGCGAGATCCGCACCGATATCAGGGCCCTGGAACTCATGCGCGGCGTCGGCAGCCTCTGCGTCGGCGCGAACCAGAGCCCTGACTACGATGCCCGACGTCTGGTCGCACTCCTGCTCGCCGGACTGCGCCTCAACCCTTCGGACACAGCTCCGACACTCGCCTGACCGTGGCCTGACCGTGGCCTGGCCGCGCAGCGACCTGCCTCAGGCGGAGGATCGAGGAGCGACGGTCCTGCGCGTTGGCGACGCGTACGCACTGGACCGCTGCGGCCGGCCAGCCGGGCGCTGACCACGTCGTAGAGCTGGGCATCGACGTGAACCAGGTCGGCGAAGACGGGGGTGACGTGGCTCACAAAACCTCACTTAGATTCCTGGGAATCATCTTCCGTGGAATCCGGTTGGGCAGGGATAGATGGACTCCAAGGAATCCATCCCACATCCCGACCGATGGAGGCCCGACATGTCCCAGCAGCAGCGTGACGCCCTCGACGCCCTGCTCCGCTCCGCCCCGCGTGCGCAGACGCGGCCCGCTCCCGAGCAGCAGCGCACCGGCTTCGCCGCGATCATGACCCGTCCCGCACCCGAGGGCGTGGCCACCCGCGAGACCGTCCTGGGCGGCCGTCCGGCCCTGGAGTTCAAGCCGGTGGCCGTGGCCACACCTCGCGGCCACCTGCTCTACCTGCACGGCGGCGGCTACGTCATCGGCTCACCGGAAACCCATACCGCCCTGACCGGCGAACTCGCGCGCCGGTCAGGCCTGCTCGCGACGTCCGTGGACTACCGACTCGCACCCGAACACCCCTTCCCCGCGGCCGTAGACGACGGACTCGCCGCCTACCGCGAGCTGCTGGCGGCCGGGACCGATCCGCAGGCCATCGTCATGGCCGGTGACTCCGCCGGCGCAGGCCTGAGCCTCGCCACCCTGCTCGCGGCCCGGGACGCGGGCCTGCCCCAACCGGCCGCCGTGGTCCTCTTCTCCCCCTGGGTCGACCTCACCCTCGACGGTGCGAGCATGCGCACCAAGCAGGACGCCGACCCCATCTTCATCGAAGACGACCTCCGCACCTTCGCAGACTTCTACGTCGCCGCAGGCGACCGAGCCCAGCCCCTGGCCAGCCCCCTGTTCGCCGACCTCACCGGGCTCCCCCCGCTGCTCATCCAAGTCGGCGCGAACGAACTGCTCCTCGACGACGCGGTCCGCCTGGCCGGCCGCGCCGGCGCCGACAACGTCGAGGTCACCCTCGAGATCGGCCCCGGCCTGCCCCACGTCTTCCAGCACCACTACGGCAACCTCGACGAAGCCGGCGCCGCGCTGGACCGCGCCGCCCACTTCCTCAACGCCCACCTGTCGAGCGCTCGCGCGGAGTTAGTGCACTGATCTAGGAATCAGCTGATCCCACCGATGCGCCAACCGAGGGGCGCCCCGTGAAGACGCAGACAATGACGATTGCCTTCTTATTCACGGGGTTGCCCATGGGCCGTATCTTCACACCATCGTCGGGGCCGCGACGCCTGCCACGCACGCTCGCGGCGTTGCCGGACCGCTTACAGACGACCGAGTATGCGCACGGCCCGGCGCCTTGCGAGGGCACGCGTCAGACGCCGCGGCCTGATCCGACGCTGGTCTGAAGACCCGGCCTAGCGGTGGTCCACCGACACGGCCCCGACCTCGACCATCTCATTCGTCAGCGTGCCCACCTGGTCGATGGCCACCGTGACCACATCGCCCGGCAGCAGCCCCTCACCCAGCGGCGGGACGATGCCGGTACCGGTGGACAGCACCGCTCCATCGGGGTACTCATCCCCCCGGAACAGCCACTGCGCCAGCTCCGTATACGTCCGCTTCATCGCCGAGGTACGGGCCTGCCCTGCGAACGCCACCGCGCCGGCTCGACGGATCTCCATCGTCACGGCCAGGTCCTCGGGCTCTGCGATGGTCCACCACGGGACGATGCCCGGCGAGAGTACGCAGCTGCCGGTGTAGAGCTTGGCCTGCGGCAGGTAGATCGGATTCTGTGCCTCGATCCCACGCGCGGTCACGTCGTTGCACACCAGCGCCCCGACGATTTCGGCGTGCCGATTGAGCACGAGCGCCAGCTCCGGCTCGGCCACCGAGTCATCGCAGTCCCGGCGGATCCCCGCGGGCTGTCCGTCCGTCACCACCCGCCAGGCCGGCGCCTTGAAGAACAGCTCAGGACGCTCCGCCTCGTACACGTCCTGATAGACCAGTTGGTGCCGAGACTCCTCGACCCGGGCCGAGCGCGACCGCAGATAGGTCACGCCCGCTCCCCACACCTCGGTCCGCCCGTCGATCGGCGCCAGCAACGCCACGTCCGACAACAGCCGACCGCTACCGGTGCCGCCACCACCACCGCCACCGGCGGCCTCCTCGACCAGCCGTCGCATCTCAGACAACGGATACTGCAGCAGCGTGGCCATGTCGGGCACCGGCAGCCGGTGCACGACGTCGCCGTCGAGCAGCCCGACCTGCGCCTGACCTGCGCCGGCATCCTCGACGTAGCGGACAAGATTCACGATGATCCCCAGCCCTCGGTCCTCGGTACAGACACCGTATCGCCTGTACCACTGCCGCCCCGCGGGTAGACGCCTGAGGGACTGGAACTCAACGCGCGACGGCCTGCGCGATCTGCGCGGCGGCCTGGGCGGGGGTGAGGTGTGTGGTGTCGATGACCTCTGCTTCGCGGTGGAGCCAGGTGCGGGCGGCCTCCGCGTAGGGCTCGAGGTACTGGAGACGGAACTCGGAGGGACCCATGATTCCGTCCCCTGCGATGCGGCCGCGGAGGGTGTCGTGGTCGGCGTGCAGGACGAAGTGCCGCACCGGAATGGCATGGTGGGCGAGACCCGCGCTGATCTCGCGCCAGTACGCCTCGACCAGCACCGTCATCGGCATCACCAGCGTGCCGCCGGTGTAGTCGAGCACACGGCGCGCGGTCTCGACGACGAGCGGACGCCACGGATCCCAGTGCTGGAAGTTGTCCGTGTCCGGCAGCCCCGGCTTGATGTCCATGAGCGTCTCGCCGACCTTCTCGGCGTCGAGGACACGCGAATCCGGAATCAGTTGCTGCACAAGTCTGCTGGTCGTGGTCTTCCCCGCGCCGTGGGTGCCGTTGAGCCATACGATCATGGCACCGCAATCTACCGCCGTCCACGCTCCCACGCTTGGCTCCGGTGGCGCCGCGGTGATGTCCGCTGCCCCCTCCTCCCCCGCCGCTGCTACTGCGACGCCTCGGGCGCCACGGAGTCCAGGTAGCTGCTGAACGTCTGCAGATCCCAGGACTGGTCGTAGCGCTGCCCGTTGACGAAGAACGTCGGGGTGCCGTTGGCGCCCGAGCGCAACGCACTTTCCAGGTCCGCCTCGACGCGCTTGCGGGTGGCACCCTGGACGAGGGCCTGTTCGACGGCCTCGGCGTCCGCGCCCGCCTGCCGCGCGTAGTCGAGCAGGGCGTCGTCCTGCAGGTTCTGCTGGTTCTCGTACAGCAGGTCGTGCATCGGCCAGAACCGGTCTTGCAGCGCGGCCGCCTCGGCGGCTTCGGCGGCGTGCTGGGCGTGCGGGTGCATGTCGGCCAGCGGCAGGTTGCGGAAGACGAACCGCAGCCTCAGGCCGAACCGGTTGATCAGCTCCTTGGTGACCGGGTAGGCCTGGCCGCAGTACGGACATTCGTAGTCTCCGTACTCCACCACGGTGATCGGCGCGTCGTCCGGACCGATCACGTGGTCCGCCGGGCCGACCGGCACGGTGAGCGTTCCCTGCGCCATCACAAAGCCTCCACTGCTCGCAGGGCGCCGTCGACCCCCGGGTTGACATCGACCGGGGAGACGTAGCTCCAGGCGATGGCGCCGGATCGATCGACGACGAACAAAGCCCGCTCGGTCGTCCCGTCCTCGAACCGGTAGACGCCGTAGTCGCGGGCGACCTGGCCCTTGGGATGGAAGTCGGCCAGCAGGGGGAACCCGAATCCCCGGTCCGCCCCGAACGCGGTGTGCGACCACGCGCTGTCGACCGAGATCCCGAGCAGCTTCGCGTCACCCCGGTCGAACAGGCCCGAGGCAGCCTGGAACATCGACAGCTCGTCCCCGCACACCGGACTCCAGTCGCCCGGATAGAAGATCAGGACCGCGGTCGAACCGAGCTCCGAGAGCGTCACGTTCTGGTCGGGGGCCGAGGCGAGCGTGAAATCCGGAGCCCGCGCGCCGGCCGACAGCGGACTGCTCGGTTCTGGCCGCTGGTTCCTGGTGGTCACAAGCCCTACCTCTCGACAGAACGGCGTGGTGTGAGCCAGGCCCGGCTGCTCTGGGACGACCTTGAGCTGGCTGCTCTGGGACGACCCTAAGAGCGTCCTGGTCATGCCGCATGTTCGGATCGGCGGCGGCTGACCGCCATCCGGCTCATCCTGGCCCCAGGTCAGCGAGCTCATGCCGCGCATCCGGACATTCGGACATCCACGCATCCACGCATCCGGGCATCCACGCATCCGGGCGCCCGCGCGCCCGGCGCGCCCGGGGCAGCCGGCACTGATCACCGAGCGGCTGCGGCGGGCGCCGGGCCCGGGTCGGTCCCGCGCCTACGCCGGGGTGGACGCCACGGCGGAGGCGAAGTCAGGGGCCACGCCCAGTTGGGTGAGCATGACGCTGAGGCCGACGTAGCAGTTGAACTCCTTGATCTTGCCGTCTTCGATGTACCAGAAGTCCGCGGTCGGGATGTCGAGCTTGGCGCCGGTCGGCGCGACGATGCCGGCGGGGGTGGGGAACGGTCCGGTGAAGGTGCCGCGGATGGAGAGTTCGACGGTGACGACGTCGCCGACGACGTGCACCCGGTGTAGTTCGCGGTGCACGTCGGGGGCGAGCGCGCCCATGAAGGCGACCAGGTCGCCGAGGTGCTCGCCGCGGTAGCTCTCGCCGGCGACGACGTTGTTGAAGACGCCGTCCTCGGCGAACAGGTCCTTGAAGCCCTCGATGTCCAGGACGCTGCCCTCGGCCGCGTGGTACGCCGCCCGGACCACGGCCTCTGCGTCGGTGCTCATGGCTCTCCCCTTCCAAGCTTCCAGCCTTGCGGAAATAAAATCGAACGCTTGATTTAATTGAAGCCCACGGGATGCCGCCTTGTCAAGCGGTCGTTTGAATATCTTGTCCGGCGGGTGTTAGCGCAGGTCAGCTGGGGAAGAGTAGCCGTGGAAGGCACCGGCGACGACGGGGGTGAGCAGGGGCTCGATCTGCTCGACGGGGGTGGAGGCCAGTTCGGCGCCGATGGGGGCCAGGGCGAGCCAGTTGAGCAGGCCGGCGGCGCAGCGGGTCCGGAAGGCCAGCTCTTCTTGCTCGACTCCGGGCAGGTTCGCCGCCAGCACCTTGACGGCGTCCTCCCGGCTGCGCGCGAACTTGCTGCTCAGCCGCTCCCACCCCTCGGGCGGATCGATCCCGACCCGCGCCACGGTCCGCATCACGGCCAGGTCGCGCCCCCCGGCCGCGAGCGCGTGCACCATCGGGCGGGCGAAGGCCGCGGCCACCTGCTCGAGCGTCGAGGTCGGCTCGAGGGAGCCGAGTGCCTGGATCTGGGCGTCGAGGTACTGCTCCAGCGCGTGCTCGATCGCCGCGTCGCACAGTCCCTTGAGCGATCCGAAGTGGTAGCTCACGGCGGAGACGTTGGCTCCGGCGTTGGCCGTGATCTCACGGAGCGTCAGGCCTTCCGGGCCGCGTTCCGCCAGCTGGTCCAAGGCGGCCGCGATCAGACTGTCCCGGGTCCGCCGACCGGCCTCACGACGTCCGTCCGCCCGTTCCGTCTGCATGGGAGGAACTCAAACAGACGCTTGACTTCAGTGTCAAGCGCCGAGCGAGGGCCGCGAGCGGGGTCGAGCGGGTGGTCGGGGCCGCGCGCGAGCACGAAGGCCGCGCCGACCGAGCTGATATGTCAGGATGCGAAGTATGGGATTCTTCGACGCATTTCCGGTGCCGGAGCCGCCCGAGCCGCCCCGGCGGGCTCCGGCGCGCGCCTGGCGTGACCCGGGACGCAACGTCATGCCGGTGACGCTCGTGGTGGACGGGCTGTTGGTGCGCAGGCCCGAATTCGCGGTGTTCCTCAACGACTTCCGGGTGTACCGGTCCGGGTTCGCATTCGCGGTCAATGTCCTGCGAAAGCCGCGGCGGCCGGGCGAGGACCATGACCGGCGGACCGAGAGTCCGTTCGATCATCCCCGCAGGGTCTTGGGAAGCGAGGCGAAAGTCCGACGGGATCTGCAGTTCGGGGTGCGGTTCGCCGATGGACGGGGCGCCGCGATCGGGCCCGGGCTGGTTCCGCCGCACGCGCGGGGCTCGCGGCCCGAGCCGCCCCTGATCAGCATGCGCGGCGGACACGGGGGCAACGGGTATTGGCAGCAGGCGCTCTGGGTCTGGGGGCTGCCCGAGGAGGGAGACGTCGATCTCGTCTACTCGTGGGCGGCCGAGGACGTCGCTGAGGCGCGGCTCTCCCTGGATGGTGATGCGTTGCGTGAGGGGGCCGGACGGGCTGCGGTGCTCTGGGAGGAGACCGAGGAACTGGAGGAACAGCTCGACGAACCCGAGGAGCCCGAAGGGCGACAGGAGTCGAAAGTCCGGCAGACGACGGCACAGCAGGCGAAGGAGGACGGGGATGCGGCGCGTTGAGCGGGTGCAGCGGCCCAGAAGGCTGGAAGCGGGCAGCGGGGTCAGTACGGCCGTCGCCTACGCCGGGCCGCGGCCCACGTGGGTGTCGGAGAACGAACGCGCCGTTCCGGTGGACATCCCGCTGGACAGGGTGCTGATCGACACGGCCGACCTCGTCGCGTTCGTCGCGGCGGTGCACGTCTATCCCTCGGGGTTCCTCTTCACGCTCAGCAGCCAGTTGCGACCGACCGCGTCCGCCGAGGCCGAGGAGGCCTTCGCGCAGGAGTTCTCGTTCGGCGGGCGCCACCACGTTCCCGCGGCGCAGGCGGAGCGCTCGCTGCGGGTCGGCGTGCGGTTCGCCGACGGCCGCGGCGCTGCGCTGAACCCGAACTTCCGCTGGCTGGGGCATTTCGATGCGGATCAGGCCGCGCTGCCGCTGGTGCGCACGGGCCGTACGTCCAGCGACACCGCGATGGCCGACTGCGAGATCTGGGTGGTGGGGCTGCCCGCAGAGGGGGATGTGGAGTTGTTCTATCGCTGGCTGACGCTCGGTGTGCCGGAGGCGTCGATCGCGATCGACGGCGACGCGCTGCGCTCGGCCGCGGCTCGCGCGGTGGTGCTCTGGGACGAGCCGGCGGCCGAGAAGCCGCAGCCGCCGGAGACTCCGGAGAACCCGGGAACGCCGGAGCCCCCGGCCTGAAACGACGGCCGGTGGCCGCGAGGGGTTATCGCTCGGTGTCGGCCGGGGGGCGGGCGAGGCCGGCGAGCAGGGTGTCTCCGACCGGGGAGACCTCGGCCGACCAGCCGAGGGCGGTGAGGCTGTCGCGGATGTCTTGTTCGTCGCGGAAGACCTTCACCACGCGGTACTCCCGGCCGTCCTCGAGGCGACGGGACACGCTGGGCACCGAGGCGTCGGCCAGTACCTGTTCGCTCGCGGCCTCGCCTCGGCCGGTGTCGAAGAACACGACGGCGCCGCCGGGGGCGACCGCCTGCGCGACCGTGTCCCAGAACGCGGCGAACCTGGCCGGCGGCACGTGGGAGAGCCAGAAGCCGAAGAACACCGTGTCGTAGCGGCGCTCCGGCCGCCAGGCGAACAGATCGGCCTCGGTGAAGGAGACCGCGTCGTGCGGCACCCGCTCGCGGGCCAGCGCCAGCGCCTCCGGGGAGGCGTCGAGCGCGGTGACCGAGCGGGCGCGCTCGGCCAGCCGTGCGGTCCACGCCCCGGTGCCACAGGCGAGCTCCAGCACGTCGCCGTGGATCGGCATCCGCTCGAGCACGGGGAGCAGCTCCCGCCAGTCGTCACGCTGTTCGTAGAGCAGGTCGTACTCCCCGGCGCGGGCCTGGTAGTAGGCGATCTGCTCCTGAATCAATCCCTCGTCTGTGCCGTCCATGCAGGTCAGCCTAGCCGCTGCGGCACGAGGCGGGTGAACCGGCCTGGGTCCGCGGCCGCCGGCAACGTCGGCAACGTCGGCAGCATTGGCAACGCACCCGCGACGCAGAATGATGAGATCTTGAGGACGGTAAGCGGTGAGGGTGAGGGTGCGATGACGGTGACGGCGGTGGAGTTGCTGGAGGCCGCGGGGGCGGCGCGGATCGAGCATCCGGGCGGCACGCTGCTGGACCACCTGAAGCGGGTCGAGGCCGTGCTCGATACCTGGGGCGCGCGACCGGCATTGGCTTCGGCCGGGCTGTGCCACGCCTTCTACGGCACCGACGGCTTCCCCACCTCGCTGCTGGAGCTGGAGCATCGGGCCGCATTGGCGGAGGCGATCGGGGCCGAAGTCGAGGACCTGGTCTACTTCTATGCCTCCTGCGACCGCAAGGCCAGCTATCGGGGGCTGGCCGAGCAGGACGGGCTCTTCCGCGACCGGTTCACCGGAGCCGAGTTCCCGCCCACCGCGCAGCAGCGCCGGGACTTCGCCGAACTGACCGCCGCCAACGAGCTGGATCTGGCCGCCGTCAACCCCGATATCCGTGCCCGGTACGGGTCGGGCCTGCGCACGCTGTTCGGTCGCTGGCGGCCGCTGCTGTCCGCACCGGCCTGGGCCCACTGCCGTGACGTGCTGGGCTGAATCGGGCCGAGGAACTCAGCCTCCTGCATTACGGTCGGCGGTCAGGAAGGTTCCCGCGCTGAGCGCGGCGGTGCCGGTGCACGGGGCGTCGGTCGGCGCGGCCCAGGCCCGCGTCACGGCCGAGTCCGAGGTGCCGGCCGAGCCGCCGCCGACCCAGGAGGCCTGGATCCAGCGGTAGCTCACGTAGATGCAGCCGCCTGCGGGCTGGGGCACCGCGAGTGCGGCGTCGGGCCGGTGCTGAACGGCGTCCGTGCCGGTGGCGAAGTCCGCGGCGGTGACGTCGGCGAGGCCGGGCGGAGCGGGCGGCGCGATGGCGCCGGCGGGGGTGCTGAACTCGAACAGGTGCACGGCCGCGGCCAGCGTCGTCGGGACGGTCTTCGTCGTGATCGTCGAGTCGTAGCGCGCCGCGGCGATCTGCACGCTGATCTGCCGCGTGGCCGTCGCCTGCGCGAGCCCGGTCGTGAGCGAGGACGGGCAGGTGACCTGCGACTCGGTGCCGCTGTAGCCGTAGTACCCGACGGTGTAGGTGAAACAGCCGATGCCCGAGGGCTTCATGTCCGTCTCGCCCTGCATGCTGTCGCGGACGCTGCCGCCGCCGAGGACGACGGACAGGGTGAGTTTCTGCGAGGACCCCGCGGCTCCGGACAGGCTCGCGTCCGTGACGTAGCCGCCGCCGTAGTTCGTGATGACCGCCATGACGTCGCCCTGGGTCTGCGGCCCGGACGCGGAGGAGTTCGAGAGCATCGTCGCCACGTATCCGGCTCGCGCCAGGGTGTTCTGGTCCGGAGTGCCGCTGACCATCATCGGAGCGCAGCCGCTGACCGACGCGGCGATCAGCCCCACGGTGGCGGCGGCGGCGAGTACGGCCGGACCTGTGGCGAGTCGTCCGAGTATCACGAGTCCCCCTTCGACGTACGGGGCCCGGTGTCCTCGCGATCACCGGGAGCCCGCAGCAAGTATCCAGGATCACGGGGGTCGCGCCGCGCCGCGCCCGGCCCGGCGGCGGATCCGGGGGGACGGGCCGGGCCGCCGGCGAGAACGTGAAAGCCCTGGGAGGAGCCGGTGGAGAGCGTGACAGATGCCTGAATCAGCTCTAGTCTGGGATCGGGATTCGGGGTACCGGTCCTTCAAGGCCGCGATCGGCCGGGAATCGCCATTCCTCCGGGGAGAACATGATGAATGAGCAGAATTCCGATGAATTCAGGATCGAGCGGGACCTCGTGCGCGACGCGCGGGATCTGCCGCTCTCACGTCTGGCGGACTGCGAGTACGACGCCGCGCGCACGACCGTGGTGGATCGGCTGATCCGCACCGAGGCCGCCCGCGTGGCCGTCTCGGCGTTCAGCTCGTCGATCTGATCGGTGACCTCACCGCAGGCCTGGCCGATCAGCCAGTATGTGCTGAAGGTGCACAGCCGCTGCGACCTGGCGTGCGACCACTGCTACATCTACATGCACGCCGACCAGGGCTGGCGCACCCAGCCGCACCGGATCGACGCGGACACGGTCGGCCAGGCCGGCGCGCGGATCGCGGAGCACGCCGCCGCGCACGCACTGGCGCGCGTGCACGTGATCCTGCACGGCGGTGAGCCGCTGCTCCTCGGCCAGACGGGTCTGGCCCGAGTGCTCGAGGAACTGGTGCGCCGGATCGTGCCGGTCGCGCAGGTCGATCTCAGCATCCATACGAACGGGGTGCTGCTCGACGCGGACCTGTGTGAGGTGTTGAGCGAGTTCGGCGTCCGGGTGGGGCTCTCGCTCGACGGCGACCGCGCGGCCAACGACCGGCATCGGCGTTACGCGGACGGCCGGTCCAGCCACGCGGCGGTGCTGCGGGCGTCGGCGCTGTTGCGCACGCCGCGTTATCGGCACCTGTACGCGGGGATTCTGTGCACAGTGGACATCGCCAACGAGCCGGTCGCGGTCTACCGGGCGTTGCTCGAGGAGAGGCCGCCGCGCATCGATTTCCTGTTGCCGCACGCCACCTGGGACGACCCGCCGCCGCGGCCCGAGTCGCCTGCGACTCCCTACTCCGACTGGCTCGGCCGTATCTTCGACCTCTGGGTCGCCGACGGGCGCCGCGTTCCGATCCGGCTGTTCGAGTCGGTCGAGGCCGGGCTGCGGGGCGAGCGCAGCCTGACCGAGGCCGTGGGCACCGACCCGGTGGATCTGCTCGTGATCGAGACGGACGGGACGTGGGAGCAGGTCGACTCGCTCAAGACCGCGTACGACGGCGCCGCCGCGACCGGCCTGAACGTGTTCGCGAACTCGGTCGACGAGGCGAGCGGGCACGCGGCGGTGGCGGCGCGCCAGCGCGGGACCGAGGCGCTGTGCGCGACCTGCCGGGCCTGCCCGGTCGTCGAAGTCTGCGGCGGCGGCCTCTACACCCACCGCTACCGGACCGGCTCCGGCTTCGACAACCCGTCTGTGTACTGCGACGATCTGCTGACACTGATCACCCGCGTCGACGCGGCGAGCACTCCCCCGCCGCGGCGGCGGAACGCGGTCGCCGCCATGGGGGCCACTGGAGCCACGGCCGGCGCCGCGGGCCCGGTGCCCGAGGACCTCGCCCGCATCGCGGCCGGCCCGGTCGGCGCGGACGTCGTCGGACGGATGGCCGAGACCCAGGAGTCGCTGACCCGGACGCTGTTCGCCCAGGTCGGCGCGATGACCGCGGGCGGCGCGGCGGGCGGTCCGGGGAGCGCGGCGGCCTGGGAGCTGCTGTGCGACCTTGACCAGCAGTCCCCTGAGTCGGTACGGGCGATCCACCGGCATCCCCATGCGCGCGGTTGGGCCGTGCGCATGCTCGACCCGGCCCCCGGCACCGACAGCACCAGGGACCTGATGCAGCTCTCGGCCTTCGCCGCGGCCGTCGCCGTCCGGGCCGAGGCCGACGCGGACCTCGCGCTGCCCGTCGAGGGCGGAAGGCTGTATCTGCCCACGCTCGGCACGGCGGTGGTCTCCGGCGAAGGCACGTCAGCACACTTCACGGTGCGCAACGGGAAGCTCGAGACCTGCGATCAGTGGATCTCCACCCGGATCGTGCGGACGGACGGTTACGATCTCGCGCTCGAGGAGTGGGACCCCTACCGCGACTGCTACGACGTACCGCCGGCGCAACCGCTGTCGCAGAGCGAGGATCAAGCCTGGGAGCAGTTGCTCACCGAAGCGTTCGCCCTGCTTCGCCGCACGGCTCCCGCGCACGCCGGACAGCTGCGTGCCGCGTTGCGTTCCGTCGTCCCGCTGGCACCCGATCCGACCGGCAAGGAGCGCAGCGCCACCTATCGGCACGCCTTCGGGTCGGTCGCCGTCGCGTTGCCCGACACGGCCGCGGCGCTCGCGCTGCTCCTGGTGCACGAGGTCCAGCACCTGCTCCTCGACGCCGTCCTCGACCTCTGCGATCTGATCGACCCGGCGTACGGTCGGCGGCTGAGGGTGGCGTGGCGGTCGGATCCGCGTCCGGCGACCGGAGTCCTGCAGGGGGCGTTCGCCCATGTGGCGATGGCCGAGGTCCATGCGGCCATGGACGGCACGGCTCCGGGAGCCGCGGCCTCGGCCCGGCGTTTCGCGACCTGGTCGGCGCAGGCCCTGGACGCGTTGCGCGCCGATCGCGCGCTGACGCCGTGGGGCGAGCGATTCGCGGGAGCGCTCGCCGATCGGGCACGTCGCGTCCTGCGCGAATCGAACTGACCGACGCCGATGCGGCGGGAACACGGAAACCACACAGTTCGGACGCGTATCGCCACCAGAGCCCTTACACTGCTGGCGAGGGGAGGTGAGCGGCCGATGGCACTGACCGCGCAGGCCATGCGCTCGGGCCGCGACTGGGAGCGCGAGATCCTGCGCGCGGTGGGCAGCTGCCAGGTGTTCGTGGACTTGCGTTCGAACCCTTATTCGCATAGCCCGTGGTGCGGCCGGGAGTGGACCGCGTTCACCCGCAGGCGCTGCTGGAGCCGCACCACCCGGGAGCGGACCGCGACCAACGCGGCGGTGTGGTGGCTCGCGCGCGAGGTCGAGGACAAGTTTCAGGAGTACTGGGTGGAGCCCGAGATCTCGGCGAGCCATCACGTGCTCACGGACATGTTCAGTGCGGGGGCAGCATGAGCGACACGGCTGTGGACACCCGTACGAAGACCTACTTCTTCCTCAGCTACGCGCACACCGCGCCGCTGGCCGACGCCCGGCAGGCACCGGTCGACCACTGGGTCAAGGCCCTGTTCGATGACCTCTCGGACGCGGTGCGCGAGGCCGGCGCGCGGTCCCCGTCCAGGGAGGTCGGGTTCTTCGACGGGCTGGTGGCGGCCGGTGAGGACTCGCGCGAGCGGATCACCGACGCGCTGGGCGAAGCCGAGGTCTTCGTGCCGCTGTGCTCGCGCGGCTACTTCTCGATGTCCTGGCCGGGGCGCGAGTGGAGCTGCTTCACCTCCCGGCTGATCGGACGGCCCGGCGAGCAGGTGCGGCGGCACATCGCGCCGGTGCTGTGGGCGCCGCTGTCCCGGTCGCAGCGCATGCCCGGCGACGTGGATCCGCTGCGGCTGGCCCCGGACCGGCGCGAGTACACGGACAACGGGCTGCGCGCGCTGAACATGCTCTCGCGCTACCGGCCGACCTACCGGGACGTGATCGGGCGGCTGGCCCGGGAGATCGTCACGGCGGTGCGCGAATGCCCGCTGGGCACCGCGAAGGTGCGCCCGGTCAACGCCTTCCCGAGCGCGTTCCACGGGCAGGACACCACGGAGGACTTCGCCGTCGTGGTCGCCGCCCCGACCACGGACACGCTGCCGGACGGACGCGAGGACGGCGCCTACGGCACCCGGGCCACCGACTGGCGCCCGTTCGGCGACCGGGAGCAGCTGAGCCTGGCCGACCACGCGGTCGGCATCGCCGAACGCCTGAGCTTCAGCACCCGGGTGCTGGCCGCCGCCGACGCCGGGCGCATCCCGGCGCACACGCCCGCGGTCGTGCTGATCGATCCGTGGGTCACCCGGGATCCGAAGCAGCTGGCCGACCTGCGGCGGATGTTCGAGGGCGAACGCGGGCGCTGGACGCTGCCGCTGATCGTGCTCGACCGGGCCGACCACCAGTCCGAGGGCGACCGTACCCGGCTGCTCGACGACGTGGAACGTGTCCTCGCCGACGCGGGCGCGTTAACCAGCGAGACCGCCCAGCGCGGTGCCCGCGGGGTCGCGAGCATGGAGGAGTTCGCCGAGGTGATGCCGGTGTGGGTGACGGAGGCGGAGCGGCAGTACATCACGCACAGCGGCGACCTGCGCCCGAGCGAGAAGGCCCCGCCGGGAGGCGGCCGGGGTATCCGGGAACCCGACGGCACACGAGAGCGACCATGACTGACACGCGAACCGGAGAGATCGTCACCTTCTACTCCTTCAAGGGCGGCACCGGGCGCACCATGGCGCTGGCGAACGTGGCGTGGATCCTCGCGTCCGGCGGCAAACGCGTGCTGACCGTGGACTGGGATCTGGAGGCGCCCGGCCTGCACGAGTTCTTCCACCCGTTCCTGCGCTCCGAGGTGGTGCGCGACACCCCGGGCGTGATCGATCTGATCGGCGAGTACAAGGCGGCCGTCCTGGACGGGGCCAGGGACGGGGCCAAGACCCCGCACCTGATCGAGGACGTCGCGGCCTTCGCCCGGATCGAGCCGTTCGCGGTCTCCCTGGAGTGGGAGTTCCCCGACGGCGGGACCCTGGACTTCATGTCCAGCGGGCGGCAGAACGACGACTACACCACGCAGGTCGGCAGCCTGGACTGGGACAACTTCTACGCCCTGCTGGGCGGCAGCAACCTGCTGCGGGCGCTGCGCGCGGAGATGAAGCGCACGTACGACTACGTGCTCATCGACAGCCGCACCGGTTTCAGCGACACCTCGGACATCTGCATCGGCCACCTGCCCGACACCCTGGTGGACTGCTTCACCTTCAGCACCCAGTCCATCCGCGGCGCGGCCCAGGCCGCGCACAAGGTCACCACGCAGGTGGCCGGGGACCGGAAGATCAGAGTCCTGCCCGTGCCGATGCGGGTGGAGAACGCGGAGAAGCGCAAGGCCGACGCGGGACGCGCGCTGGCCAAGGCGCTGTTCGCCGACCTGCCGACCGGGCTCGACACGGTGGCGCGCACCGACTACTGGAGCCGGGTCGAGATCCCCTACCAGGCCTTCTACGCGTTCGAGGAGACCCTGGCCGTCTTCGCGGACGAGGCGCCCGGGCCGCTGACGCTGCTCGGTGCCTACCAGCGGCTGGCCGACGTGGTCAGCCACGGCGAGGTCACCGCGCTGGCGAAGATGGATCCGCGGGTGCGCGAGCACTGGAGCGACCGGTTCGAGCGCCGCCCCTCCACCCGGGTCGAGGAGGTGTGGCTCGACTTCGAGCCCGAAGACGAGATCTGGGCCGAGTGGATCGAGGCGGTGCTGGTCAAGGCCGGGATCAAGGTGTCGGCCCCGCCGGCCGCGGACGCCGCCGACGCGGGCGGGAACGGCCCGGGCACCGACCCGACCGTGCTCGCCATCGTCTCTCCGGCGTACCGCGAGGCGCGCCGGGGCACGCGGGCGCCGAGCCGGGGGGCCACCGGGCCGCGCCGTCCGGCCGGCGTGCGCGCCCTCTACATCTCGGACCAGCGGCCGCTGGACCGGCTCGCCACCGTGGATTCGCAGTACGTGGTCAGGCTGGAGCCGGCCGAGGCGGCGTACCGCATCACCCGGCTGCTCGGCGCCGATCCGCTCTCCCCCGCGGCCCTGGCCGGGCTGGCCGAGCGCTATCCCGAGAACGAGCCGCGGGTGGTGGAGAAGCTGCTCGGCCGCAACGGCCGGTTCACCGGCCGGACCGAGGATCTCCGGGCCCTGCGATCCGCGCTGCGCTCCTCCCGCACGGCGGTGGTGGGCCAGCTGGAACGGGGCCAGGGCGCCGGCCCGGTCGCGGTGGGCGGCATGGGCGGTGTGGGCAAGACGCAGCTCGCCCTCGAGTACGCGCACCGCTACCGTTCCCAGTACGACATGATCTGCTGGGTCTCGGCCGGCCAGCCCCAGTTCGTGGACGCCGCCATGGTCGACCTGGCCCGGGTGATGACCGAGCGGATGGGCGCGAACGTCGGCGTGCAGACCGGCATCCCGGGCACCGAGATCGCGCAGAACCTGGTGCGGGCGCTCGGGCGCGGGGAGCCGACCGACCGCTGGCTGCTGATCTTCGACAACGCGGAGGATCCGGCCAGCGTGCGCCCGTTCCTGCCGCGCGGCGAGTGCGGCCACATCATCGTCACCTCGCGCGACCGCTCCTGGGGCCAGGAGGGCGCGCATCCGCTTGACCTGAACGTCTTCACCCGCCAGGAGAGCATCAGGCACCTGCGGGAGCGGGCGAAGCGGCCGCCGACGGACGAGGAGGCCTACCGCGTCGCGGAGTGGCTCGGCGACTTCCCGCTGGCCATCGACATCACCGTCGCCTGGCTGACCGAGACCGGCAACAGCGTGCAGTACCTGCTCGAGCACTACGAGCGCCACGGAACGCGTCCGGTGCCGGGTGGGCCGTTCGAGGGCGGCGGCCCGGCGATGTCGTGGAGCCTGGCGCTGGACCAGGTGGCGCACAACTCCCCCGCGGCCTACCGGCTGCTCGAGCTGTGCGCGATCATGTCCTCCGACGGCGTGGCGCTGGATCTGCTCTACAGCTCGGAGATGGCCACCGCGCTGACCCGGCTCGGGCCCGAGGCGGTCGAGGACGGCGACGTGGCCCGGCTGGTGCAGCAACTGAACCGGTTCGCCCTGATCAAGCTGGACCCGGCCGACCGGCAGCTGCAGATCCACCGGCTGCTGCAGGACGCCATCCAGCGCCGCACCTCGGACGAGGAGGCCGAGCGGATCCGGCGCGAGGTGCACTGGCTGTTGGCCGAATGGACCACCGAGGGCGACCCGGACGAGCAGCGCACCTGGGCCAGGTACCGGATGCTCTGGCCGCACCTGGACCTGGAGAAGGTGCGCACCGCGGAAAGCGAGCTCGAGAGCGTGCGCAATCTGCAGATCGACCGGGTCCGCTACCAGTGGATCCGCGGCGACCTGCCCGGCGCCCTGCTGACGGCGGAACGCGCCGAAGCCGTCTGGAGCGCGGCGATCGCGGCGAATCCGTCCGAGCGCGAGGTCCGGGTACTGCGACGCCAGCTGCTGCACCTGCGCTTCAACAAGGCCAACGCCCTGCGATCGAGCGGCCTGATCGAGGACGCCTACGGTCTAGACCGCGCGGTGCTGGAGGAGCAGCGGCAGCTGCTCGGGCCGCGGCACCGGCACACGCTGATGACGGCCGGAGGCCTGGCCGCGGACCTGCGGGCGCTGGGCAGCTACGACGAGGCGCTGCGGCTGTCCCGGGAGACCTACGACGCCTGGCTGGAGGACTACGGCCCGGACTACCGCCGCTCCGTGGACGCCGCGAACAACCTGGCCGTCTCGCTGCGCCTGGTCGGCTCCTTCGACGAGGCCCGCGACCTGGACGAGATCGCCTTCGAATGGCGCAACAGCGTCCTGTCGAGCACCCATGAGCGGACCCTGAGTTCAGCGAACTGCATCGGCCTTGACCTGCGCGAGTCCGGGCGCTACCAGGAGGCGGTCACCCGGCTGCGCGAAGCCTTCGACATCGCCCGGTACGCGGTCGAGCCGAGCGTGCGCGTGACGCTGCAGATCCAGGTCAACCTCGCCTCGTCGCTGCGGGCGATCGGGCAGGTGGAGGAGGCCGGGCGGCTGCTGGACGAGGCGAACGAGCGGTTCGAGGCGCAGTTCTCCGAGCGCGACCCGGACCGGCTGGTGTGTCGGCTGAGCGTGGCCAACAACCGTTACGCGGCCGAGGACGTCGAGGGGGCGGAGCGGGAACTGAGCTCCCTGCTGGCCCGGCTGCGCGGCGTGGACGGCTTCGGTCCGCTGCACCCGCTGACGCTGCTGGCGGCGAACAACCGCGCCGCGGTGCTGCGGGCGCTGGGCGCCGGCAGCCAGGCGCTGGAGGCGGCGCGCGAGACCAGGGACCTGTTCATCCAGGCGGTCGGGGACAAGCATCCGTACACCCTCGCCGCCGCCATGAACCTCGCGGTCTGCCTGGCCGAATCGGGCGCCCTGCAGGCGGCCAGGGAGCTGGACGCGCACACGGTCGAGGCCCTCTCCGAGCTGCTCGGGGCGGAACATCCGGACACCCTGCGCGCGCGGGCCAACCTCGCGCTGACCAGGATCGACCGGAACGAGCCCGGCGCCACCGAGGACCTGCGCGAGATCACCGCGATCCTCGGCCAGCAGCTCGGCCGCGTCCACCCCACCATGTCCGCGCTGCAGAAGGGGCGCCGCGCCCACCGGCTGCTGGACGGGCAGCCGATCTGACGCGGGCCCGACGCGACGGGCGGGCCCGGGCCAGACCGGGCGCCGCCGTAGCGGGGCTGGACGGTCACACGGCGTTCGCGTGACGGGGCGTCAGCGGCGGGAGTGGCGCCTGGCGTTGCGGCTGAGCCAGCCCAGCGCCTCGGGCAGGATCTCCATCGCCCCGAAGTGGGCGATGCCGCTCTCGATCCGCACCGCGACGCTGTCGGCGTCCATCCGCGTCTCGCGCAGCCGGTCGGCCAGCCACTCGGTGTGCGCCACCGGCACGAACCGGTCGTCCATGCCGTGCCACAGCAGCACCGGGCAGGTGACCCGGCTGAGTTTGAAGCCCCAGTTGCTGCGCAGCGCCAAGGCGTCGTCGATCCAGCCCTGGCCGCCGTCGCGCACGGCCTCGGCGTAGGTGTCGGTCAGCAGCGTGCGCAGGGCCGGGCTCTCCACGACGCGCCGGTCCGACGGGGCGAGATCCCCGCGCAGCTGGGTGATCATGCTGGCCGGGTTCTCGGCCACCTCGTTCGCGCGGGCCTGGAGCACCGCGGTGAGCACCAGTTCGCTCTCGTCCGCGACCTGGCGGTCCGCCGCGGAGTACGCCTCCTGATTCGAGTCGACCATGCCCTCGAACCACTCGAGCCCCTGGGCGTCCGAGGGGGCCGAGCCGACCAGCACGGCGGCGCCGGTGACCCGTTCCGGGGCATACGCGGCGACGGCGAGCGCGTGCGGACCGCCCGCGGAGCGCCCCACCACGGCGTACTCCTCGATCCCGAGTTCGTTCGCGATCGCGACGACGTCCGCGCCGGCGTCGAAGACGGAGCGGTGCCGGCTGCGTGAGGACTGTCCGTAGCCCGGCCGGTCGTAGGACACGAGCCTGATGCCGAGCCGGTAGAGGACGAAGTCGCGCGGACGCGGCCCGAGCCGGCTGCCCGGCATGCCGTGCATGAGGAAGACGGTGAGGGCATGGGGATCCGGATCACCGACCACGTCGACGGCCAGGCGCCGCCCGTCGGCCGAACGCACGACGAGCGTGGGTTGCGGTGCGTCCCGCTCGTCGTCAGCCATCGTGTGCTCGCCCTTCCACGGCGTCCCGCCCGGATCGCCGGAGGCCGCGGCAGCCTGCGCGGAGGGAGGCTGGCCACCCCCGCGTGGAGCACACGCCGTACCCGGCATCGGCTCCCGACCGAAATAAGGACCCGCGGGTGCAGAATACTGCGACACGGGCACGGCAACCAGGTTCCCCGGCCGACATTAACCCAAACGTGGCATTCCGACGCGCCGGCGATCACTGCTCAGGCCTGCTCCGGCTGCTCCGGTAGGGCAGGCGCGGCGGATTCGGCCAGCTCAGCGGGCTCGGCTCGGTCAGCGCGGTCCGTTGGGGCGAGGATCAGGTCCGCCGCGCCCACCCCGGCCGGTTCGGCGAATCCGAGGGCGTATTTCATGACCTCCCGGCTGACCCGCTCGAGCTCGCGCAGGGACGCCTACGTCCGCTCCGCGCGCTCGGCGTCGGCCAGCAGGACCTGGGCCAGCATGCCCAGCGTGGTCCAGTCGACGGACCGGCTGCGCCGGATGCTGCCGAACGTGGTCACCTCCACCCAGGTGCGCTCCTCGCCGCCGCCGTCGCCGTGGGCGCGCTGTTGCAGCGCCACGAGTCGGGCCAGTTCCGCCTCGTCGATCTTGGCCGAGAACAGGTGCACGCGGTGGATGGAGAGCGTCGCGGCGGACTGCCGGCTGCCGTGGGAGACGAGCCGGTCCGCGTCGAGGGAGAATCCGGTCTCCTCGGCCAGTTCCGCGCTCGCCTGTGCCCGCTCCCCCCGCTCCACGCCCGAGCCGCTGGGCAGTTCGTGCACGTATCCGTCCGCGGTGGCGGCCGGGCTGCGGAACTCACGGATGAGTACGACGGCTGATTCGTCCAGGGTGGGCCCGGGCCGGTAGAGCGCCACCGCGCTGACGTCCGGCCGGGAGATGACGACCTCGTTGTCCTTGACCCGGTTCTCCGCGGCGATGAACACCGCCACGCTCAGCACCCAGATCAGGGGCCTGCTCTCCGGCCCGACCCCCAGCGCCCACAGCAGCCGCGCCGCGCGCAGGCTGTTTCCGGCGCCGAGCTGGGCCAGGTACCAGCGCTGGAACTCCTCGGTGCGCCAGATCTCCCGCGGCACGCCCGCGGGCGCTCGATCAGGCTGCGAAGAGTCCTGCGGTCTCATTCCGGCACGGTAGCACCGCAGCGGGCACGGGAACCGGCCCCGCCGCGCTCACGGCGGCGAGGCCGGCGTCGTCCCGGTCGGCACCCGTTCCGACCTGGGACGCGCGCCGCCTCGGCCGGGAACCCGGGCGGGGACCGGTCGAGGCGGCGCGGGCCTGTCGCGCTGCCGGCTACTGCCGGACCAGCGCCGCGTCGACGCCGGGGCCCGGGGAGCCGAGGCCGGTGACGGTGTCGTAGCCGGTGCGCGCGGTGCACTCGGCGGCCGGGCACGGGCCGTTGCTTCCGCTGGTCACGTCCAGCAGATGGGTGCCGAGGCCGTAGACCGCCCGGAACACCGAGCCGTCGGCCGCGTCCAGGTGGCCCAGGCCTGCGGCGGCCCGGTCCTGGTCGGCCGCGGCCAGGATGGCCGCCCAGATCGGCGTGGCCAGGCTGGTCCCGCCCACCTCGATCCACTCCGCTCCGGTCGCCGAGTACGCGTAGTAGACCGCGACTCCGGTTTGCGGATCGGCGAGCGCGGAGACGTCCGGCGCGCCGCGGTAGGCCGAGGTCTCGAACCCGTCCTGGTAGGCCGGGCGCGGCTCGAAGAAGGAGATCCCGCCTCCGGTGCCGCTCCACGCGCTCTGGCTCTCCAGGTTGCCGGAGGCGTCGAGCTGCTCGCTGGTGCCGCCGATGGACAGCACGTCCGGGGCGGTCGCGCCGTAGCCGACCGGGTTGCCGTCGTCGCCGGCCGCCTCGACGCACACGGTGGTGGCGGTCTCGCAGTGGCCGTTGTAGAAGTCCTGGCCGGAGAACTCCCCGCCCCCGCCCCAGCTCATCGAGATGGCGGCCGGGTCGAGCGCGGCGGCGGCGTCGACGGCGCGGTACATGTCGGCGTTGTCCGAGGCGGCCGCCTCCACCAGCACGATCTTCGCCTGCGGGGCCACCGCGTGCACCCACTCGACGTCGAGCGCGGTCTCCATGTCCCAGTTGTCGGACTGCGGCTGCATGTCGGGCATCTGATCGACGGTGAAGTCCACGCACGGCGTGCCCGCGGCGACGGTGTCACAGGTCTGCGTCAGCCCGAACTGCTTGCTGAACCCGTTGAGCTCGGTCTCGATCAGCGGGTGGTCGTAGGCGTCGACGATGGCCACGGTCTGGCCCGCGCCGCTGCCGGTCAGGTCCAGGTTGGCCTCCAGCTGCGCCGGGACGTAGCCGGGGATCGAGTCGGATCCGCCGAAGTCCGGCCCGCTCTCCTCGCCGGTCGGGGTGAGTACCGCGTCGTCGTGGACGCGGCCGTCGCCCCAGCCGGTGCCGGAGACCGGGTCGCCGATCGTCATGCCCCGATCGGCGTGCACGGCGGCGTTCTCACCGATCGCCCGCTTGGCCGAGGTCTTGCCGCCGGGCGTGCTCGCGGCCGTGGGCGTGCCGATCTGGTTGACGGTCACGCCGTGGATGGACAGGTCGGGGTTGTAGTAGCCGCCGCCGTTCCAGGACCAGTTCAGGTCCCACAGCGTCTCGTCCTGCTGGAAGCCGAGCACGGTCGAGCCCTCGACGGTGAACTGCTGCGAGTCGTCGATGGCGGGGGTGTCACCGAACTGCGTCGGATAGTCGTCGTCGGTGTCGAACAGCTGCGACGGGGCGTAGGCCTCGATGCCCGGGCCTGCGGTGAGGAACACCGCGGAGCCGTCGGCGGAGGTGGCGAAGGAGCCGTCGAAGTTGTTCGGGAAGGTGTTCAGGTCGGTCCAGGTCTCGTCCGTGCCCAGGGTGCTGAGTTCGGCGAAGTGGGTCTGGACCAGGCCGACGCCGGGGGCGGCGGAGAAGCCGATGTGGGTGAAACTGCCGCCGTCGGAATAGGTGGACAGCAGCGCGCCGGTCTTGGCGTCACGCAGCTCCACGTCGGTACCGAAGGGCCTGCCCTGCCAGGCGAAGGCGACCGCGTCGCCACTGTCACCCGGAATGTCAGGGCTCGCATAGACCGCGCCGAGTAGGTCGGCGCCGCCGGTCGCCCCGGACGGGGTCTGCGACCAGGCGAGCCGGCCGGTGGCGGCCTTGATCGCGACCGCCGCGTAGGACGGCGAGGCGTCGCCATAACCGGTGCCGTACTCGGAGATCACCTGGCCGTTGGCGTCGGAGACCGCGTCGGCGAAGCGGACGGTGTCGCCGGCCGGCGTGTAGCGCCACAGCACGTTGCCGCTCGGGGCGTACGCGGTCAGCGACGTGGTCGGCACGATGATCTCGAGGCCTGACTTGGTCTGCACCGCCGTCGCGGTCCAGGTGAGCACGCCCGGGGTGGCGACGGCCGTGAGGACCCGGCCGGTGCGGACGTCGATCAGGTCCCACCCGCCGGAGGAGGAGACGAGCACCTCTTGGCCGCCGTCCACGGACTCGATCTGGTGCACCGAGCCCTGCACGGTGGCGGTCCACAGGTAGTGCGGGGTGCCGCCGGTGGTCGGGGTGCCGTCGAGTGCGAACACGCCACGGCTCTGGCCGCCCACGATCAGGTCCTTCGCGCTCCGTCCGTCCCCTCCACGGACAGCGGCTTGGACGCCGGTGTAGAGATCGCCCATCAGCGGCTCGACGCCTTCGGCCGAACCGTCCGTGATGCGGTAGCGGTAGGCCGTGTCGTCCGCCGCGACGGACAGCACGGTGTCGCCTTGGAGCGCGGGCACGAGTCCGGTCGCGACGGCGCCCTGGTGGTCCCAGGAGACGGCGCCGGTGCGTGAGTCGAGCGACATGAGCTGGGTGTCGTCGGGCCCGTCCGGGTTGTCCTCGGTGTCGACCCTCGGATCCTGCGTCGCGATGATCAGGCTGCTGTGATGCTGCGGCGCGATGACCGCGCCGCCGGCCACCGGGACGTCCCCGGTGAACTCGTCCGGCACGGACGTGGCCCAGTCCACCGCGCCGGAGGCGGCGAACGCCAGCGCGGTCGAGCCGGTCGCGTTGCCGTCGGCGTCGAAGCCGAGATCCGTGGCGTAGTACGCCGGCGCGCCGCGGTCGCCGTCGCCGACCGCCAGCGTGGTGGGCAGGGTGCCGTCACGGGTGGCCAGCACGCTGCGGGCGCCGCCGCGCGGGTTGAACGCGGTCAGCTGCCAGGAGACCTGGTCGGTCGGGTCGGTCTCCTCGGCCGCGACGATCCGCCCGTGCACCGCGTCGTCGACGAGGATGCGCGGATAGCCGGGGGTGGCCGTGTCGAACTGGAGCTTGCCGGTGGCGGAATTCAGCAGGATGACATGGCCGTCGGCCGGGCGCGGGTCGCCGAGGCCGACGGGTGTGTCGGTCCAGGCCGCGGCGACGCCGAAGGAGGTGGACACCACCGAGCTCCAGCGCGCCCACGGCACGTTGTCGGTGTAGGTCCAGCGGGTGGTGGCCGCGGCCGTGTGCCCGGTGGCGTGGAAGGTGAGGAAGGACAGGTCGGAGCGGCTGTCACCCTGGACCGAGTCGGGGTTGACCGACCAGTCGGGGCCGGTCTCGTCGCCGACCAGCAGACCGCCGTTCGCCGCGACGAGCTGGGTGACCGTGCCCGGGTAGACGCCGTGCCAGAGGGTGTGCCCGTCCCGGCCGGAGAGGACGGTGACGAAGCTCGCCTCGCCGGTCAGCGGCGAGTCCGGCAGGGTGAACGGGAACGCGGCGTTCAGGCCGACGCTGTAGGCCACGGCGATGTCCGCTCCCCCGTCGCCGCCGCCGAAATCGCCTACGGCGAAGGTGTCGTCGGAGACCTGGGTGGCCGGGGAGACCGGGTCGTAGCCGGCCGACATGCTCAGCTGCGGCGGGATCGTCAGGTACGAGGAAGAACCCTTCAGCCCCCAGTCCGCGATGAGCGACTGCTCGGTGCGGGTCCAGGACGGCTGTCCGGAGCCGGTGACCAGCGCGACCTGGCCGGAGGTGTCGACCCGGTACCAGGAGGAGGACCCGGGCAGCGTGCCGGTCAGGCTCAGCCCGGTCGGGGTCTCGATCTGGTTCGTCTCGGTGATCGTCTCGGCCGAGGAGTACGGGTCCTGCTGCGGGTTCGACGTCGAGGTGGACGACTTCGAGGTCGAACTCGACGAAGCGGCGTTCTGCTCCGCGCTCGACTCCTTCGCCAGCGGCGCGGCGGCGGAGGCGGCAGCGGTGGCGCGTTCGGCCGCGGTGCCGTCCGCCGAGACCCCGACGGTGAGCTGCTTCGACAGGGCCCTGACCTGAGCGGCGGTCAGCCGGATCACGGGCGCGGATGCGGCGGAGGCGGAGGCGGAGGACGCGGACGCGGCGAGCGGGCTCGCGCCGAGGGTGGCGGCGAGGCAGAACGCGATCCAGCCGGATCTGCGGCTGGTCGGTCCCCGGTACGGGGTGCGGGCAGGCAAGACTACCTCCGAGACGAGGTGACACCGGGAGTGGGCCCGGACGGTGCACTGACCATCCGGATGCTGCCAGCGCGGGGCACGGCGCCGGAAGCGCTTGCGCTGTCCAGCTCCGGCCGTTGACCGGAATCGGACACGCCGCGGACGTGCTACTGTGCCGCTCCCGCGAACGTGGCGAACGCGGCGGACGTGGAGCGAACACGGCGGACGTGACGGCGCGCAGGGACGGGGGACACGGCATGCTGGAACCGGCCGGTATATCAGGCTTCGAGGAGACGGTGCTGCGCGCGCTGCTGGGCACCGAGCGACGGGCGGTGGCCGAGCTGGCCGAGGATCTCGACGCCGCGCCGGACGCGGTACGCCGGGCGGTGCGCCACCTGACGGACCTGGGCGTGGTCGAGCGCGACGGCTCCTCGGTCGCGGCGCTCGATCCGAGGCCCGCGCTGCAGGGCGCGGTGCGCCAGCGGCGGGCCGAGCTCGATCAGCTCACCCGGACCGTGGACGAACTCTCCAGCGCGTTCCACGACCGGGCGGCCCGCGGGATCGTCTCCCGGCTGATCGAGCCGGTCGAGGGCCGGGCCGCGATCGCCGCGAAGGTGGACGACATGCTCGCGCGGGCCGACGAGGAGGTGCTCGCGTTCGACACTCCGCCCTACGTGGTGCACCAGTACGGCGACGCGGACATCGAGATCGAACTGCTCTCCCGCCGCATCACCTGCCGGGCCGTGTACGCGGCCGAGGTGCTCGACGTCCCGCCACGCGCCGAGCGGATCAGGACCCTGGTGGAGCTGGGCGAGCAGGCCCGGGTGGTGCCGGTCGTGCCGATCAAGATGATCGTGGTCGACCGGCGCGAGGTGCTGCTCCCGCTGTTCACGGCGGGGCAGGGCCCGCAGCAGCACGCCGTGGTGGTGCACAACTCAGGCATCTGCGACGCACTGGTGGCGCTGTTCGAGGCGGTCTGGGCGCGAGGTGTGCCGCTGTTCGCCCCGCAAGGGCAGCGCGAGGACGGACTGCCGCCGGAGGACCGGGCGATCCTGCACCTGCTCAACGCCGGACTCAAGGACGACGCGATCGGCCGGCAGCTGTCCCTGAGCGAACGCACCGTACGACGGCGCGTGGCCGAGATCTCCGAACGCCTCGGCGCCTCCACCCGCTTCCAGATCGGCGCCCAGGCCGTGCGCAGGGGCTGGATCTGAGTCGGTCCGCGGGTCGGTCCGGGAATCGGTCCGCGCGGGCCGGTCCGCGCAGGTGGTCGGGCCTCGGGGCGGCTCGGGTAGACTGGCCGACGGTGTGCCGGGAAGTCTGGTCGGCCCGGGAAGGTCCGCGTGAAACCGCGTGGGATCCCGGCGATCGGAGCGGGGTGCCCGCGGATGCACAGTGCCGCGATCGTGGTCGCGCTGGTGGTGGCCAGCGCGCTGGTGGCCGCCTTCGCCGACCGCTGGAGCATTCCGGCGCCGTCGGTGCTCGTGCTGGCCGGGCTCGGCGTCGCACTGGTGCCCGGTGTCCCCGTGGTGCATCCGAGCCCCGAGGCGATCTCCCTGTTCGTCCTGCCGCCGCTGCTCTACGCCTCCGCGCAGGACATCTCCACCCGCGCGCTGCGCACGATGTGGCGTCCGGTGCTCGCGCTGACCCTCGGCCTGGTACTGGCCACCGCGCTCGCGGTCGGCGCGCTCGCCCGGGAGATCAGCTCCCTGACGCTGCCGATGGCGTTCGTGCTCGGTGCGGTGCTCGCCTCCACCGACCCGGTCGCCGTGACCGCGCTCGGGCGCAGGCTCCCGCTGCCTCCGCGCATCCAGGCGCTGGTCCAGACCGAGAGCCTGTTCAACGACGCCACCTCGCTCGTGCTCTTCCAGGTCGCGCTCGGCGTCGCGGCGGGCACCGCGGGCGTCGGCGGCGGGGTCGACTGGCTCGGGGCCGGATGGCGCTTCGTCGTGCTGGCCGGAGGCGGCATGGGCGTGGGGGCTGGCCTGGCCGTGCTGGTGATCGCGTTGCGTGCCAGGACCGCGGATCCCCAGCTGGCCACCGTGTTCGCCCTGGCCACCCCGTACGCGGCGTACCTGCTCGGGCAGGGCGCCGGGGTCTCCGGGGTGACCGCGGTGGTGGTGGCGGGCGTCGTGGTCGGCAGCGCGGGCCACCGGATCACCGACGCGCGCATACGGCTCCAGGTGCACGCGGTCTACGACGTGGTCGTCTTCCTGCTCGAGTCCGCGGTCTTCGCCCTCATCGGCCTGCAGCTGCCCGCGCTGGTACGCGATCTTCCGCCCGGGACGGGCTGGTGGCCGGTGCAGGCCGCGGTCCTCGCCGCGGCGCTGATCCTGGTGCGGGTGGCCTGGATGCGCCCGACGGTCGCCCGGGCCGGACCCACCCGCGACTTCCCGGCCTGGCCGGTCACCCGGGTGCTGGCCTGGGCCGGCACCCGCGGCGTGATGCCGCTGGCCGCGGCCCTGTCCATCCCGATCGCCGCGGCTGACGGGCGCGTGCTCGCGGACCGGCCGCTGGTACTGGTGCTGACCACCGCCGTCGTCGCCGTGACCCTCACCGTGCAGGGCCTGACCCTCGGCCCGGTCGTGCGCACCTCGGGCCTCGCCGTCGACCCCGGGCACCTGGCCGCGAAGGCGACCGAGGTGCGGGCCGCGCTCGACGAAGCAGCCCTCGACTATCTCGACTCGCTGCCCGCGGACGAGAACGTGCCCGGAGAGGTGCTCGACCGGCTGCGCCGCCGCCACACCGCCGCACTCGCCGCGGCCGGGGACGGCGGCTACCCCGCCGACGCGTTCGCCCGGCTGCAGCTGCGGGTCCTCGACGTCCAGCGCACCGAACTGCGCCGGCTGCACACCGGCGGGCGGGTCAACGACGCTCTTCAGCGCCGCATCCAACACGAGCTCGACCGCGTCGAGGCCGGCCTCGTCCGGTAGCGCGGCACCGGCTCGCGTCCGGGTGTGCACATCCGCGAAACACGGCGATGTTCCGGCCGCAATCGAACGGCCGTATTCCAGTCTCAGTAGGGCTTTCGGGCGCGGGGCCGCAGGATCGACCGAGGAGCTGGTTGCCGTGAACACCGCCGACGTGCTCGCCATCACCGCCGAGGACCTGGCCATCACCCGGCTCGGCGAACGCGGCGTGGACACGCCCCTGGGCGAACTGCTCGGCGGGCGGGAGGACACGGTGCACTACGTCACCGAGACCGACCGGGTGCTGCTGGACGACACGCTGGGGGTGGCCGTGCGGCGCGAGCCGGGACGGGCGCTGCCCGCGTTCAACCCGGGCGGCCCGCGCGCCAAGCTCTACTTCGAGCCCACCGGCGTGACGGCGGCCATCGTGACCTGCGGCGGCCTGTGTCCTGGGCTGAACAACGTCGTGCGCGGGCTGGTGCTGCAGCTCGCCAACGCCTACGGGGTCAAGTCCATCCTGGGCTTCCGCAACGGCTTCCTCGGGCTGGCCCAGGACTCCGAGCCGCTGGTCCTCACCCCGGACAACGTCCGCGACATCCACAAACGCGGGGGCACCATCCTGGGCACCTCGCGCGGTGATCAGGACCCTGCGGTCATGATCGACACGCTGCGGCGGCACGAGGTGCACATGCTCTTCGTGGTCGGCGGCGACGGGACGCTGCGCGGTGCGCAGAAGCTCGCGGACGAGGCGCTCGCGCGCGGCATCGACCTCGCGGTCGTCGGCATCCCGAAGACGATCGACAACGACATCCCGTGGATCGATCAGAGCTTCGGCTTCCAGACTGCGTTCGCCCGCGCGGCCGAGTCGATCGCGGCCGCGCACACCGAGGCCGGCTCGACCCTCGGCGGCGTCGGCCTGGTCAAGCTGATGGGCCGGCACAGCGGCTTCATCGCCGCGTACGCCACCCTCGCGAACCACGACGTCGACTTCACCCTGATCCCCGAGGTCCCGTTCAGCGCGGAGGGCCTGCTGGCCTGCCTGCACGCGCGGGTCCAGCGGCAGGGCCACGCGGTGGTCGTGGTCGCGGAGGGCGCGGGCCAGGATCTGCTGCCGCCCTCGGCCGAGACCGACGCCTCCGGCAACGCCCGGCTCGGCGATATCGGGGCCCTGCTGCGCCAACGCATCACCGGCCACTTCGCGCGCACCGGCACGCCGCTCTCGCTGCGCTACGTCGATCCCGGATACGCCATCCGCTCCGTGCCCGCCAACGCCTTCGACGCCGTCTACTGCACCCGCCTCGCCCAGGCCGCGGTGCACGCGGGCATGGCCGGATTCACCTCCATGGTCGTCGCCCGCTGGCACGGCCGCTTCATCCACCTGCCGATCGCCCTCGCGACCGCGAGCCGCAACCAGGTCGACCCGCACGGCGACCTGTGGCTCTCCGTCCTCGAGGCCACCGGCCAGCCGCGGCAGTTCTGACCGGGTCGCGACTCAGGACGGACGGCGGACGATCAGCCGCTGACAGTACGCCGCGAGTCCCGCGCAGACGACGACGCAGATTCCCGTCGTGGTCCACTGCAGGGTCTGCATGGACGAATCCGCTTCCTGATTCAGCTGGCCCGGCAGCGCCCAGAGGCACAGCTTGAAGGCGAGCACGACGAGAAAGGCCAGCACCGGGGCCGCGCCGGTGCGCCACAGGGTGAGCCCGGCCGCCGCCCCGACGAGCAGTCCGACCAGGGACAGCGCCACGGCGGCCGGGCCGATCGCCTCGAAGATCTCCCGGCCGAGGAAGATCTGCTGGCGGTGCGGATCCAGGCTGTAGTCCCAGGTGAGCGCGGCGGCGCAGGGGGCGACGCAGAGCACGATCATCAGCGCGGGCACCAGCAGCTTGGTGCGCACCCAGGCGACCCGCGAGACGCTCTGGGTGCAGACGAGCGCGAAGGTGCCGTCCGAGAATTCGCGTTCGAACAGCTGCGTGCCGAACGAGGCGCCGGCCAGCAGCGGGGCGATGGAGAGCAGGAACGCGGCCACCGAGAATCCGGCGTCCGGGGCGACGGAGTCGGGGTCGAAGCCCGCGGCCTGCGCGCTGAGGTAACTCGCGTAGGTCGTGTGCAGGTACACCAGGTATCCGGTCAGCAGGAGCGCGCAGATCGTCCAGAAGCGGAAGGAGGCGCGGTGCTGACGCCAGACCAGCCAGGTCAGGCCGTGCAGCCGGGGGCGGGTGCGGCCGGGCACGCGCTCGGCGCCCGGCGCGGTGGGGGCGAGGCTGCTCACAGGGCGGCCGCCTTTCGGATCGGGTCGGCCACCGCGTCCGACTGCGCTTCGATCAGCAGCGGCGGGGCCAGCGGGTTGCGCATGTAGCCGAGGACCACGTCTTCCAGCGTGGGTGTCGAGGCGATCCAGTCCTGGGGCAGGTTCGAGCCCGGGCGGATCAGCGCCGTGACGGTCCGCCCGGCGGCGCGGGCGCCGACCACGGTGTGACTCCAGCCCTCGAGTACCACCGCCGGTGCCTCGTCCTCGTCGCGGGCGGAGGTGATCAGGTCGTGGGAGGCGATGAGCTCCTCGGTGCCGCCCGCGAGCCGCAGCCGGCCGCCGTCGATCATGATCAGGTGGTCGCAGAGCGGTTCGAGCTCGGCCAGGATGTGCGAGGAGATCACCACGGTGGTCCCCCGCTCCGCCGCGTCCGCCATGATCGCGCCAGCCACCTCGTGCCGGGCCAGCGGATCGAGGTCCGCCATGGGCTCGTCCAGCAGCAGCAGATCAGGACGCTTACCCAGGGCGAGGGCCAGCGCCAGCCTGGTGCGCTGCCCGGGCGAGAGCGTACCCGCCGGCCAGGTCCGCGGCAGGCCGCCGATGAGCCGCTCGGCCGCGCGCTCGTTCCAGCCCGGGTTGAGTTCACGGCCGATGCGCAGGTGCTCCTCGACGCTCAAGTAGGGGTAGAGCGCCCGTTCCTGCGCGACGAGGCCGATGGACGGGAGTGTCCGCGGGTCGCCCGCGGCGGATCCGAAGACCTCGATCGCGCCCTCGCTCGGCGCGAGCAGGCCCGCGGCCAGGGCCAGCAGGGTGGACTTGCCCGCCCCGTTCGGTCCGACCAGGGCACAGATACGCCCGGCCGGGAGCCGGAAGGTGCACTCGCTCAGTACCGCCGGACCTCGGCGGTAGCGCTTGCCCAGTCCGTAGGCCGCGAGCGCGATGCCGGAATCGTCGTGCGTCATGTCCTGCCTTTCTCAGCCGGCTCGCCGTCGCGCGGTCCCGGGGCGGGGACCGACGGCGCAGCGGGGACCACGCTTTCGACGTGGCGCGGGTAGTCGTCGAGCACTGCGGCGAACATCGCGGAGACGTCCTCGTGCCCGAGTCCGGCCTGCCGGGCCAGCGCGGCCCAGTCGGCCAGCCGCGAGCGCAGCGGGGAGTCCGCGGTGGCCTGCGGGCCGGCCAGCGAACGGCGGACGAAGGTGCCGAGCCCGGGCCGGGGTTCGACCAGACCCTCGCGCTCGAGTTCGCGGTAGGCCTTGAGCACCGTGTTCGGGTTGATCGCGGTGGCCTCGACCACTTCCCTGGCCGTGGGCAGCTTGTCGCCGGGCTGCAGCAGCCCGAGCCGGAGCGCCTGCTTGGTCTGCTGGACGATCTGCATGTAGGTGGTCACCCCGCCGTGCCGATCGATGCGGTACTCCACCACCCACCATCTTCAACTAATCGAATAGTGAAAGCACTATGGCGTCAGACCGGCGTGCGGGTCAAGCCCCTGAGGGACTACGGCTGGTAGGTCTGCGGATCGGCCTGTGCCCAGATCGGCACGCCGAAGGCGTTGTCGGCGCCGCCGTGGTTCCCGACCCCGCCGATGTAAAGCTCCTGGTACGCGGCGAACTCGCCGGGGCGCGGATCGGTCGGGTCGGGGTCGATCACGGCGCTCACCTGGAAGGGCTTGCCGTTGTCGTCGATGTTCTCGACCACCGTGTGCCCGTCATCGAGCACCGTCATGTTCAGCGTGAAGGAGCAGTAGTGCACCTCCGTCGTGGCGATGACGTTGAACGTGTACTGCTCCGCCTGGTTCAGCGAGACGGTGTAGGTGCCGAAGAAATCGGCGCCTGCGGTGGCCTCCCCGTTCGGCGCCGGAGCGATATAAGAGGGCCTTGAGCCCGGCTCGTCGAGATTCAGCAACAGCTGCGTGGAGGTGTCGTTCCCGGACGGCGGGGAGTAGAACAACGTGCCGTTCAGCGGATCAGAGCAGGTGGCCACGGGCTGGATGTCGATGATCCGCACCTGATGGCTGCGATTTCCCTCCACCACGATCTCGATGTCCGTGCGCTCCGTGTCCACCGCTCCGTGCGACGCGAACCAGGCCTCGTACGCGGGCGTGTCCTGGTCGAGCGAGTTGATCTGGTCGAGGTCGTCGGCGGAGAGCACGAGCGGTTGGGCGGCGACGTGTGTGTCGCCGAGCTCGGGCACCGGGTCCACCAGATCGATCTTCGCCGGCGCACCGGTGGCCGCGGCCGGCTGCTGGGCGGTGATGTGCGCGACTGCGTCGTTGCCGAGGCCGGTCGCGATCGCGACGATCAGCGCCCCGACCCCGGCCGTGGCGATTGCGCCCGCCCACGCGAGGATCCGCTTGCGATTGCGCGGTTTCTGCGGCGTTCCCTCCGGCCGGGGTCGACGCGCACCGGCCACGCGCCGGTTCGGTCCGGGCGAACCGTAAGACATGACAGCCCCCTCATACACCCGCACTCTTCTCCCCGCACCGCCGACCGCGACTCTCGGCAGCGCACGCTCCTGCCGAGAGTCTGGCATCCGATGCCGTGATCGTTCAGGACATTGCCCCGATATCCGCGCGAACCGGTGCCGCCACGACGTTCGTGCGCACCTTCCCGTGCCGCAGGCGCAGCGCGGTCAGGTGCCGGGCCAGGAAGGCCGCGGCGAGGAGCAGGACGCCGTAGACGAGCCAGCCGAGCGATCCGGCCTGCACCAGCGCGACGGAGAGTACGCGTCCCGCGATGTTCACCAGCGCCATGTTGAGGTCGAACGCGGCGAGGTACTGGCTGTCACGGCCCGGCGCGGACAGTTCGGAGCCCAGCGTCCACCAGGCCGGACCCTCCAGCATCTCGCCGAGCGTGAGCATGCCTCCGGCCAGCAGGACGGCCACCGCGCCGAGCCCGACGTGCGCTCCGGACAACGCGATCAACCCGGCCATCGCGACGAAGGCGGCGGCGGCCCCGCCGAGAGCCCGCAGTGCGGCGCGCGGCGTGCCGATGCCGCTCGCCACGCGGTGCTGGAGCGCGATGACGGCCAGGGTGTTGATGATCACGACGGTGCCGATGGTCCAGCGCGGAACGGTGCCGGTGCGCAGCACCCACAGCGGCAGGGCGATGTCGAGCACGACGACCGAGCTCATGAACACCGCGGAGCAGCAGATCAGGCCGAGGTAGCTGAAGTCCTTGAGCAGCGACCAGTCGAGCCGATCCGGACGGGCCGCTGCCGCCGCGGCGGGGATCTTGCGCACCAGCACCGCGCCCGCGGCGAAGGACACGGCGTTGACGACCAGTCCGGCCGAGAGCAGGACCGGCTTGTCGATCCCGAGCATCAGCGCGCCGGCGGCCCCGGACGCCAGGTAGCCGACGTTGCGCACGGCGCGCACGGCCGCCATCAGGCTCGTACGGTCGCGGGAGTCGAGCGCGGCCGTCATCAGGCTCTGCAGCAGTCCCCCGCCGCCGGCGCGCAGCGCACCGATGAGCGCGCTGAGCAGGAGCAGCAGGACGAACTGGTGGGTCACGGCCAGCGCGAGGAACGCCACGCACTGCCCGACCCGGGTGGCGACGCAGAATCCGCGCACGCCGAACCGTGCGGCGAGCGCGCCGTTCGGCACCGCGCACAGGATCTCCACCGCCCCGCCCACGGTCAGCACGGCCACCAGCCGCGCCCCGCTCAGGTGCGCGACCTGCACCAGGTAGAACGGCAGGCACATCGCCGCGAGACCCGTGCCCGCGGCGTCGACCAGGCCGTTGAGCCCGAGCACCCGGCTGGTCCCGCGGGTACGGAGCATCTCCCACCAGCCCAGCATCGCCAGGAAGGATTTGAATCGACCGGACACGCGCATCACCCTGTTCACGTTCGTGGGAGTCCCGTGCGCGCGCCGCGGCATCCGCGGCGCGGCGCATCACATCACGTGGCGAACGTATGCGCGCTGAGATCGAGGCGAAATCGATTCGGTCGCGGGCGAATCCTCGGGCGCCCGGGTCAGGGTGGATCGGGCCCGGTCAGCTCGCGGCGCGCAGCCGCGGACCGCCGGACAGGTCCTCGACCAGCGTGCGCCCGACCGGCTCGAGCCCGTACAAGACCCGTCGCCCCACCCTCTGCCGCGAGACGACGCCCGCCTCGTGCAGGCCGGCGAGATGCGCGGAGACGGTGCTGGCCGCAAGTCCCAGCTGGTTCGCCAGGCCGACGGTCGTACTCGGGCGGGAGAGACCGCGCAGCACCGAGGCCCGGCCGGATCCGAGGAGCAGAGCCAACCGGTCGGCCGGGACTGCGGCGGCCGCGGCCCGCTGCGTACTCGATCCGTCGGCGAGCACGACCGCGCCGCGCGCCTGGTAGGAGACCGCGAGGGTGTCGGGATCATCCGTCGAGCACATCAGCGCGCCGGCCGAGAAGATCAGCGGGATGAGCGCCAGACGCCGTCCCGCGCTGGGAAACGCGAACTCGGGGGACTTCACGAGCGTGAGCGTCGGCGCCTCCCACAGCACCCGGTCGTGCAGATCGCCGAGGAACGCCTCGGCTCCCCGCGCGGCCAGCACCCGGGCCCGCACCAGGACCTCCTCCTCCAGCGCCGAGCGCATCCGCGGCCAGTACGACGCCAACGCGCCGTCCCAGTACGCTGCGATCGCCTCGGCCAGGCGCTCGAGCGCCGCACCCGGCTCGTCCCGGAACACGGCCATGGCCGGCGCCAACGCGGGCGCCCGGCCGAGCTGGTGGCGCATCAGCGCGTGATCGGTCTCGCGCAGCGCCGCGAGCTCCTGCTCGATCGTGGGGCCCGCCTCGGACGGAACCGGGCAGAAGAAGTCCGGCAGGTACGCGCTCGTGGCGACCAGCTCCAGCAGGCCGTGCGGGTCGGCGCCGTACGCCTCGCGGGCCCGCCGCGCCCAGCCGGAGTACGGGAACGGCGCTTCGTCGGGATAGCGCGCGAGCAGGCGCAGGCTGCACAGCGCCTCCCACAGCGGACTGATCACGATGCGGGTGCGCGCGACGCTCGACTCGTCCAGCTCGATCCTGATCATGCCGTGATCGTAGCCGCCCGCAACGATGAGACGGGTGCGGTCCTCCCCGTGGGCGACGAGAGGACCGTACCCGCCTCAGCTGTTCAGATCGTTCAGATGGTTCAGCTCGTTCGGATCGTTCAGCCGGCCGCGGTGGCGCAGCTGGCGGTGCCGGAGGTGCCGTTGGTCTGCTCGGTCGCCATCGTGGGCGAGGACTCGGTGCCGAGCGCCGGCGTGGAGGTGAGCTTGAGGTTGTTGGTCTCGCCGGTGAAGCCCTCCTCGACGCAGCTCGGGGCGCCGGAGGCGGTGTCCGTCAGCGAGGTCTGCGCCTCGATCGTGCTGCCGCTGCCGAAGTTGGCGGCACTGCCTCCGCCGTCTCCGTACACGCCCCACTCGGCGGTGTTCCAGTTGGTGGCGAGGTCGATCTTGGTGTCCTTGTTGGTGACGGTGACCGCCGTGCCGGAGCCGATGGACAGGGAGACCGCGTCGTTCCCGCCCGAGGCCGCGGTGCCGGTCAGGTTGACGGTGGCCAGCTGCTTGGCGGTGACGGCGCTGACCTCGGTGGCGGAGCTGTTGGTGTAGCAGTCCGGCGAGTAGCTGTACCAGCCGGAGGGGCAGCTGGCGTTGTAGTCGATCAGCCAGTACTGCATGAAGATCTCACCCGTGCTGCCACCGTTGAAGGTGTAGACGAACTGCTGCCAGGCCTGGCAGCTGGACGGGGAGCTGGCGCCGGAGCAGGCCGGGCTGCCGGTGAAGAACTGGCTGTTGAGCTGGAGCGAGAACGAGTTCGAGACCTGCGAGCCGCTGCCGTCCACCGCGCCCTTCTCGGTGATGCCCGAGCTCACGTTCGTGAAGGTGCCGGTGGCCTTGGTGATCAGGCCGGAGACCACGGCGGAGTAGTCGGTGCCGTCGCCGACGGTCTGCGGGGCGGCGTGGGCGGCGGCCGCGTGGGACGCGGCCGGGGCGAACGGGATCTCCGGCGCGGCCACGCACGCGACGGCGTGCCAGGACAGCGACGGGTACGAGGCCTGATAGCAGCCGGCGCCCTGCTCGGTGGTGTGGGCGATGGACTTCTGCCACTGCGCCGTGGCCGCGGTCACCGCCCCCGGGTTCGCGGTGGCGGCCTGGGCGGGCGCGGCCGAGAGCAGCGCGGGGCTCAGCGCCATCCCCGCGACCGCCACGGCCAGCGTCAGTCTCCTGAGAATGTATGCGTACACGTGGGTTCCTTTCCGCTTCTTCATCAGCCGGGCGGCAGCACCCGGTTGAATTCGAATACTGATGAAGCGGAAGGGGAACCGGAAGGTCGGCCGCGTGGCGGAACCCCGCCATGGCGGGCTCCCGCAAGCCTGCTGACGAGGCGAAACGGGCATGCCTCGACACCCGGCGGGCCCTCGCGCGAACGCGGTGGCCCGCCGGGTGTCAGGCGGTGGTGCTAGGTCGTGTCTTCAAAGGTTCGCCGGGGCCGCGACGCCTGCCACGCACGCTCGCGGCGTTGCCGGACCGTTTACAGACGACCGAGTATGCGCACGGCCCGGCGCCTTGCGAGCGCACGCGTCAGACGCCGCGGCCTGATCCGACGACCCTTTGAAGACACTCCCTAGGTCGTGCTACCGGACGTCAGCAGGCGCCGTCGTCGTTCCAGGCACCGGAGGCGCCGCCGGGCACCTCGTTGTAGTTCCACTGGTTCGCGGTCCAGTCGTGGCCGTTGTACGAGACTTCGTTCCCTGAGGTGTACGCCGTGGAGGAGCTCCACGCCGCCGCGCAGGTACCGCCGGAGCCGCCGGTGGTGGCGGAGGCCGACGGGCTCGGCCTGGCACTGGCACTCGCGCTGGCGCTCGGCGAGCCGCCGGTGGAGGTGGAGCCGCTGGTGAAGCCCTGGAAGATCTGGGTGAACTGGCCCGTGTTCTGGGTCAGGCCGCTGCACGAGGAGCTGGCGGAGGTGCTGCCGGAGCAGCCGCCGTTGTCGCGGCCCTCGGACCAGAACGAGGTCCACGCGATCCCCTTCGAGGCCGCGAAGGACTCGACCGTGGAGGCGTCGGCGAGGGTGAAGATCTCACCGGAGCTGTCGTTCTGCCCGATCATCGGGGTGACCCCGAGCATGCCGTAGGCGGTCGAGCTCGAGACGTTGAAGGTGCCGGCGACCTGGCTCGCGACGGCGGTGATCGCCGAGTCCGCGGCCGTGCCCATCTCCGTGCCCGAGGTCCCGTAGTCCATCGCCATGACGTTGACCACGTTGGGCGTGAAGCCGTTGGCGGCGGCCGCCTGGATCACGGCGAGGCCCTCCGAGGTCAGGCCGGTGGAGAGGGTGGGGACGGTGTAGGAGATGAACAGCGACTTGCCGTTCGCGCTGCCCCAGGACCGCACCAGGGCCAGGGCCTGCGCGGTGCGGGCGAGGTCGGCCGAGTTGTCCTGCTCGCTGGACTCGATGTCGAAGTCCAGGTGGGTGACGCCGAGCGTGGTCACCACGCCCTCGACCTGGGTCGCCATCGCGCTCGCCGAGGAGCAGGTCGCGCCGAGGTCGGTGCCGTCGCTGTCGGTTGTGTACCCGCCGAAGGAGACGCTGACGTCGCCGCCCGCGGCCTGCAGGGCGGAGATGTCGGGCGCCCAGGTGGACTCGCTCGGCAGCGACCAGGCACAACCGCTGCCGTCGACGAAGGCGAGCGTGTAGTACTTGGTGCCATAGGACGACGCCCAGCTGGTGAGCGGGTTGCCGGAGTAGTAAAGGCCCGTGTCGACGTAGGGGGCGAAGACGTGGGCCGGCCACGCGGAGGCCGCGTGGGCCGAAGTCGCCGTGGTCACCGCGAGCGCGGCGGCCATGGCGCCGGCGCCGGCGGTCGCCGCGGCGGATCGGACGAATGCCTTTTTGTTCACTGTGTGCTGCTCCCGGTTGGCAAGGTGGGTGGCCAACGTCCGCAGGGGGACGGACGCGTCGGGTTTCCGGACCGCGGCCAGGACTCACGTGGGAATGGTCTGGACCACATGTCTCGGTGGGTACACAAAACTCCTGCGACGCCGACCTGTCAAGAGGGGTCGCGCGCGGGAGGACCGGATCGGGGTGGTGGCCCGATTCCGGCGTGGCGGCATGCGTTCGGACCCGGTGGCCGCGACGCGTCGCGGCCACCGGTCCCGGGTGGCGTGCTGTTCCCAGGCCTCGAACGTCAGCCGCAACTGCCGTCGCTGTTCCAGGCACCCGAGGGGCCGCCGGGCACCTCGTTGTAGTTCCACTGGTTCGCGGTCCAGTTCTCACCCTGGTACGAGACTTCGTTGCCCGACACGTACGCGGTGGAGTTGCTCCACGCGGCCGCGCAGGAGCCGCCGCTGCCGCCGGTGGTGGCGGAGGCGGACGGGGTGGGGG
>NZ_JAGSOG010000260.1 GCF_018139695.1 Actinospica durhamensis
TCAGCTCCCGACACGTGACCCACACGTCGGGACCTGCCAGTTCACCCGTCCACTCACCCTGCATGACAGCATTCTGGCCCAACCGCTGCGCGGCCGGGCCAGAACAGAGATCTTCATCGGACTTCTAGCGCGACTCACCAAGGAGACGGGATCTCGCCCCGGGCGATCAGCCGCCGGGACTCCTCGTCGTTGCGGTAGGGCAGCGGGATGACGCTCAGCGGCAGCACCTGCCCGGTCGAGCGGGACCTGGCCGCGATCGGGCGCACCAGCGGGCGCGGCCCGGGGCCGGTGGCCATCCACTTCGCCAGGCTGGTCTCGACCGTGCCGAAGGGGTGGTCGACGGTCAGCACGACGTCTTCGGGGTCGATGCCGCCGGCGGCATCGGGGATGGTCTCGGTCATGGCGCACGCTCCGGTCAGGGTTTGCCGCGGTACGGGTTCGCTTCCCACTTCACCAGATAGTTCGAGAGGTCGTTGCCATTGAACAGCATCTCCGTCTCCGAGATCGACAGCGGGTTGTTCGGCATGACAAGCCGGTCCGTCGGGACCCGGAACGTGGCCATGTCCGGGACCTGACGCGTGATGTCGTGCAGCCATGGGTCGGTGGTCGCGGCGGCGGCGTGGTAGTCGCCTGCCACCGAGATGAACGGGGTGTTGACGGTGTCGCCCTGCATGTGGTCCTCGGCCCGCTGCGCCGCCCACGCCGGATCCTGCATGTCCGAGGCGACCTTCGCCTGCACGTCGGGCGGCGCCGAGGCGAGCTTGGGCTGCAACTCGTACGGATTGGTGCGGTCGCCGTAGCGATAGACCGTCGTGACGTTGTCGTTGGACGGGCTGTCCTGGAACGAGTCCTGCGGGTCGAGGCCGAGCGGGTCGGCGGCGCGCAGCGGATTCGCCACGTAGGCGTGGTCGTTCGGGGCCGGGACCAGACCGAGCGGGTCCGCGCTCAGGTAGTGCCCGGCCCGCGGATCGTAGTACCGGAAGTAGTTGTAGTTCAGCCCGGTCTCGGCGTCGTGGTACTGCCCGGGAAAGCGCAGCGGGCACTCGACCGTCGTCTCCGCCGACCCGGCGTCTCCGCCCGAGCCGCCCGGGCCTAGCGGCCCGCCCCACAGGTTGGTGGTGGCCTGCCAGACGATCTCGCCGTGCGGGGAGACCAGTTCGGTGGGCGTGCCGACCAGGTCGGTGACGATGGCGTGGAAGGTCCGGTCGATCTCCTCCTGCGGCGCGTCGGCGGCCCGGCTCAGCCGTGTCTGCGCCACCGGCCGGTACGTGCCCGGCTCGTAGTCCCAGACCAGGGTGACCGGACCGCGGCCAGGCCCGACGCTGGTCTGTTCGGCCAGCCGCGTGCCCTCCCAGCTGAACAGCGTCTCCTCGGCCACGCCGCCGTCCTGCGCCAGCCGCTGTTTGGCGACACGCCGCCCCACCGCGTCGTACGTGTAGCGCCAGACGATTCCGTCCGGCTTGACGACGCGGATCAGCCGGTCCTCGGCGTCCCAGGAGTACGTCCAGACCCGCGCCTGCCCGGACAGGGTGCGGCGGGTGGCGCGTACGACGCGTCCCTGGGCATCGTGTTCGTACGTCGTGCGACCGGCTCGGCGGGTGAGCGTGCCGGTGATCTCACGCGCTTCCGGCGCCGACTCGGCGTGGTCGCCCGGCCAGGACGCGGCGGCGAGGTTCCCCATCGCGTCGTACGCGTACGCCTCGGTCCAGGTCGCGGCATCGACCCCGGTCACGCGGCCGGCCCCGTCCACGGCGTACTGCCGGCTTCCGCGCAGGGCGTCGCCGATCTCGAGCAGCGCCCCGTCCGCGCGATACGTGTACGAACGCTGCTGAACCGAGCGGTACTCGCCGACCTGCGCAGTGTCCTGATGCCCGTCCGGGCCGGGCGCGGGCGCCTCGTACGCCCAGATGGCCTGGCCGCTGAGCCGGCCGACCGGATCAAAGCTCTGTGAGAGCGCCGCGCCGGGGCCGAGGATGCGGTTGACCTCCCGGCCGGCCGGGTCGTGCTGGAAGGCGAGGGCGCCCGCGCCGGTGTCCAGCGCCGCCGGGCGCCCGGCCTCGTCGTAAGCCCACTGCGACGCCACCCCGGCCGGCGTCACCCGGCCGACGCGACGCCCGACCGCGTCGTACGCGTAGCTGACCGAGCGGCCGTGCGCGGTCTCGCGCAGCACGCGGCCGAGCGCGTCGCGGACGTAGGAGACGGCGCCCTCCGGACCGGTCGCCGTGTCGATCCGCCCGGCCCCGTCGTACGTGAACCGATACACCGCGTCCGTGGTGCGCCGCTCGAGGACCCGGCCGGCCACGTCGCGGACCAGGGTGGTGCTCTGCCCGGCGCCGTTCGTCCGCTCGATCAGCTGTCCGGCCGCGTCGTGCCGGTAGCGGGTGACCCGGTCGTTGAAGTCGGTCTCGCGCACCAGCGCCCCGCGCGCGTCGTACGCGTACCGCCACGCCGCGCCCCGGCCGTTCGTCACCGAGCTCAGGCGAAGTTCCGCGTCGTAGCCGAACTCGTAGCGCGCGCCGGAGGGGTCGGTGCGCGCCGTCACCCGGCCGAACGGGCCGTATTCCAGCAGGGTCGTCGCGCCGGCCGGGCCGCGGTGCTCGGTCAGCTGCCCGGCCTCGTCGTAGACCCATTCCTCCAAGGTGCCGTCCGCGGCCAGCCGCCGCAGCGGCCGGCCCGCCACCGTCCACTCGATCCCGGTCGTCGCGCCGAGCGGGTCGATCACGGTACTGATGCGGCCGAGGCCGTCCCGGCTCGCCCGGATCGTCGCGCCGAGCGGATCGGTCACCGCCACCGACAGTCCGGCCCGGTCCGTCTCGAACCGGGTGACCCGCCCCAGCGCGTCGGTGACCGCGAGCACCTGCCCGAACTCACCGTACTGATACGCGCTCTGCGCGCCGCTCGGATCCCGCTGGGAGAGCAGGTTGCCGCGCTCGTCGTAGGCGTAGTGCCAGACGCCGCCGTCCGAGCCGGTGACCGTGGTCGGCCGCCGCAGCGCGTTGTACTCGAGCACGGTCGCGGCGCCGTCCGCGTGCTCGATGCGCACCGGATCGCCGCGCTCGTCCCAGGTGATGCGGGTGACCCGGCCCAGCGGGTCGACGTGCTCGCGCAGCCGGCCGTAGCGGTCCTGCTCCGTGCGCGTCACGCCGCCGAGCGCGTCGACGCTCTGCACGACCTGGTGGCGCTCGTTCCAGTGATAGACGGTGGCGTGGCCGAGCGCGTCGGTCATGGTGGTGGTCCGCGCGGCCGGGTCGTAGGCGAAGTCCGCGCTCAGGAAGCCGTCGGTGCCCTCGGTGTGGATGACCCGGCCGTCTTGCCCGTAGACGTAGCGGTAGCTCTGGCCGCGGTCGGTCCACCGGGTGATCCGCTCGTCCCGGTCGTACTCGAACAGCACGAGCCGCCCGGCGGCGTCGGTCACGTCGGTGAGCCGGCCGAGCGCGTCGTAGTCGAAGGTCGCGATGCGCGCGTCAGGGTCCTGGCCGTGGCCGGTCAGGTGCAGCCCCTGGATGCGGAACCCGTGCCGGGTCCACGCGCTCTCGACCGCGACGTGATAGCCGCCGGGGTGGTGCACGTCCGTCGGCACGCCGTCCGCGTCGTAGGAGAAGACGGCGCGATTGCCGTTGCGGTCGCTCACGGCGCCCAGCGGCCGGGTGCGGCGGCCCCGCACCGGTGCCGGGAAGTGCAGCGTGCGCCCGAGCTCCGGCTGCTCGATCCGGATCTCGTCGGCGGCGCGGTCCCAGGCCAGCGGCCAGCGCGCGCCCTCTTCCGGCAGCACGTCGGGCAGTTCGTCCGACGGCACGGGGTAGTGCAGCACCACGCCGTCCGGCCCGGCGTAGCGGACGCACGGGCCGTCCACCTCGACCCGTTGGTCCAGCGTCGACGCCCACGACCGGCCGAACCAGCGTCCGTGCCGGTACCCCGAGACGTGTACGCGTTCGAAGACGAGCTTGAGCAGGCCGGGCAGCGCCAGGTCGCGCTGGACCAGGACCATCTCGCCGGTGGCCAGGTCGATCGGATCAGAGCCCGTAGTACGGCCGCCCGGCGGCGTCGACTCGTCCACCGGGTTCTCGCCGCCGAGGCTGCCCTCGTCGCTCGCCAGTGTGCTCGCGGAGGTGTCGGCGGACGCGTCCGCGGCGCTGCCGGCGGAAGAGTCGGCCGCGCCGCCCGCCGACGTGTCGATCGTGCTCGCGGTCTGATCCGCGGTGCCGTCGAGCTGTTGGCCGACCTGTGTGACCGACTGCGCGGTCTGCGCCTCCTGCTCGAGGGTGTTCTCGAGGTTCTGCTCCTCGGTGTCCGCCACCTTCCCGAGCAGGTTCTCGCTCATCGCCTCCGCGCCGCGCGCCCCGGCCTCCCCGATCTGCACGCCCGCCTGCTCGGCCAGCTCCGCCGAGAACCGTCCGGCCATCAGAAGCTCAACCCCGCGATCCCGTCCCGGAGCGTCGAGCCGTGCGACTTCATCGTCTCCACGTGCGTGCGCATCGTCGAGATCTGCGCACGCACCTGCGCCTCGTCCAGCTGGAAGCCCCCGCCCGCGTCCCCGGCCGCGCCGGTGCTCGACCAGTCGAGCCCTGACATCAGCGACTCGAACTTCGCCAGGAAGGGCTTGAGCGCCGCGTTCATCACCTGGCCCAGCGCGTACTGCTGCAGGGTCTGCAGCAGCGCGTTGCCCATCGCCTCGCCGATCTCCTCGAGCCCCGGCAGCGCCGCCAGGCTCGCCCCGAGGGTCTCCGGAGCCGCCGCGATCGCGGCGAAGTACGACACAGCGAGCTCCACCATCTGCGCGATCGCCTCGAGCTTCTGCGCCACCACGTACACCGCCCACGCGTCGAGCGCGTCGGCCGCGATCCCGGCGGCGTCCACGATCTCCGTGACGTGTCGCGAGGAGAGCTCGGCCCACCCCGACTTCATCTGCGCCGTCGACGCCCCCTGATGCGCCTGCGCGATCGCGGAGACCACCCCGGTCGCGTCCTGGTGCGTCCGGTCGACCGCCTGCCCGAAGCCGCGTACCAGCGTCGCGAACTGATGCAGTGAATCCTCGTTGATATAAGGCCACTCGATCCCGATGATGTTCAGGAAGTTCACCAACGGCGTGGGCAGATCATCAATAGCCACACAAGCCTCCCTGGCACGGCAGCTTTCGTGTCCTTATACGGACCCAAACTACCTCGGCCAAAGATCGTGCACCAGGTGGATCGGCGATATGGGGAGTGAGGGTATTGCGGGGCACGGTCGTGTTCGTCTGTGCAAAATCTGGGTGAAATCTATCCTCGACCGAGCCGGAGCCCGAAGAAAGCGCTTGTCGGGAGGGGTGCGTGCGCGCTTTCGCAAGAGGGGGCCAGGGGCGCGCGGAGGCGCGGCGGAGAAATCTTCGAGCGCCGTGTGCGCAACGGCGCGTTGATCGGAGTGTGCTGATTCGATAGTGGTGGAGAAGTCCGTACGGCACCGTTGACAGTGAAGCGCTCTACGGCGAACGTAGAGCACAGACTTGCCGGTGGACGGCGGTAACCAGCGATGGACGGTCGGGTGAGGCCGGCCTTCTGTCACCGATGTCTGTGGAGCCCACAATGAGAACTACACCGCTCGGCCATGGGCCGGTGCCGCTCGGACTCGTTCGGGCCGGACGCCGGTGAACCACCCCGACACCTACGCGTCGGGGCAGGGGGCAGGACGTGGGACCGGGCACGCGGCGGGGGCCGTTGCCCGTTCCGGCGCAGGGACGACGGAGGGGTTCGGCGGTGGACCCGCGTGCTGGCTCGGCATCCTCGGGTCGCTGCAGGTGCGCTCGGCCGCGCTGGCGGCCAGACCGTTGGCCGCGGGGCCGCACAAGCAGCGCGTGGTGCTCGGCACGCTGCTGTGCCGGGCGAACCAGGTCGTCTCCGTGGACGCGCTGAGCGAGGCGCTGTGGGGGGACGCCCCGCCGCGCACGGCCGGCAAGAACATCCAGGTCCTGATCTCGATGCTGCGCAAGGGACTCGGCGGCCGGCCCGAGGACCCGGCCAGGGACGCCGATTCGGAGATCACGCTCACGCATCGGCACGCCGGCTACGTGATCGAGATCGGGCCCCGCCAGCTCGACGCGCTCGAGTTCCAGGAGCACGTGCAGGCCGGGCGGGTGGCCGAGCGCGCCGGGGACGTGGCAGGTGCGGCGCGGGCGCTGGGGACCGCGGTCTCGCTGTGGCGCGGGCCGATGCTGCCCGAACTGGCCACCGTGCCGATCATCGCGACGCAGGCGCGGCGACTGCGCGAGCAGTACCTCGACGCCTACGAGAGCTGGGCCGAGGCCGAACTCGCGCTCGGCCACCACGCCGCGCTGCTCGACGGCCTCAACGAACTCGCGCGGCGCCACCCGTTCCGCGAGCGGCTGCGCAGTGCCCAGATGCTCGCGCTCTACCGCTCCGGGCGCCGGGCCGAGGCTCTCGCGCAGTACGAGACGATGCGCCAGCTGCTGGCCCGCGAGCTCGGGCTGGCGCCGAGTCCGGTGCTCGCGCGGCTCTACGCGTCGCTGATCGCGGGCGAGGCCGCCGCCGCCGAGCAACCCGCCGCGCTCGAACCCCCGCGCGAGCGGGCGGCCCTGGTTCGGGAGGAGCCGCAGGCTCCGGCCGAACGCGCCCGGGTGCGGCTGCCGCGCGAACTGACCGACTTCACCGGCCGGCGCTCGGCCACGGCCGCGCTGCTCGAGGTGCTCGGCGACGGCGGCGGCAACCGCGTCGCCGTGCTCAGCGGCCCGGCCGGAGTGGGCAAGTCGGCGCTGGCCGTGCACTGCGCCCACCGGCTGGCGGATCAGTACCCGCATGCCCGGGTGATGGCTCGGCTGCGCGGCCCGGACGGCACGGCCCTGTCGATCTCCGAGGTGCTCGGCGACCTGTTGCACGCCCTGGTGCCCGACGCCGAGGCGCCGCGCGGGCTCGACGACCGCGCCGGGGCGCTGCGGGAACGCACCGCGCAACGCAGGATGCTGTTCGTCCTGGACGACGCCGTCACCGAGGTCCAGGTCCGCCATGTGCTGTGGGCGATCGGCGACAGCGCGGCGCTGATCACCAGCCGCAGACGGCTGACCGGTCTGGAGGGCGCGACGCAGCACGCACTCGGCCCGCTGCGCGAGCCGGAGGCGGTGGAGCTGCTGGGCCGGCTGATCGGCCCGGCCCGGCTGGCCGCGGACCCGGACAGCGCCCGGCGGATCGCGGCGGCCTGCGGCGGCCTGCCGCTGGCGGTACGGATCGCCGGGGCGAAACTGGCCGGACTTCGCCACCTGCCGCTGGCCCGCTTCGCCGAGCGGCTGGCCGACGACGGGCGCCTGCTCGAGGAGCTGACCGCCGGAGACCTGCGGATCCGGCCCGCGCTCGCCCTGGCGCACCAGGACCTCTCGCCCGGCGACCAGGCCGTGCTCGCCAGCCTGGCCGGCGCGCCAGGGGTCTGCTTCACCGGGGGAGAGGCCGCGGCCCTGCTCGGTACCGCGCTCCCGCAGGCCGAGTCGGCGATCGAGCGGCTGATCGAGGCGCACCTGGTGGAGGCACTGCCGATGCCGGACCTCGGCCCGGCCACGGCCGTCCCGGACGACCTGTCGGAACTGGACGGCCTCGGCCGATTCGGCGGCGGCAGCGGCAGCGGCTTCGGCGGCAGCGGCGGCCCGTTCTCCCTCAGTGCCCTGAGTGAGCTGAGCGAGGAGGAGGACGACGTGTTCGCCCAGACCGCCGAGCCGCTCTACCGCCTGCTGCCGCTGATCCGGGTGTTCGTCCGGGAGGGATACGCGCGCTGACGGCCCTCACTCGGCGTGCGCGGGCTCCTGCGTGGCCTGCTCCACCGAGGGCTCGGCAGCTGTCTCGGCCTGCTCGCCGTGCGCCTCGCGGCGGGCGGCCCGCAGCGCCGGCAGCAGCATGAGCAGCACCCACACCTCGCCCCCGCCCGCGATCGTCCACAGCGCGGCGCGCGGGCCGAGCCAGTCGCCGAGCCCGCCGCCGAGCAGGGCGCCGAGCAGGGCGGCGCCGGCGCTGAAGACCTGGAGCGCGGCGACGGTGCGCCCGACGGTCTGTTCGTCCGCGTCGTTCACGATGATCGGGCTCAGACCCACGTTGGCCAGCGCGCCGAAGAAGATCGGCAGGCCGAGGCCCAGGGCCGCGCAGGCCAGCGCGAGCGCGGTCGGGCCGCCGGCCAGCGGCAGCAGCAGCTGGCAGGCCAGTGTCGCGGAGAAGCACAGGATGGTCACCCGCCGCGGGTCGCGCCGCGGGGAGAGCACCTTGACCGCGACCGAGGAGCCGATCAGGCCCATGACTCCGGACAGCACGAACGCGAGGCCGTACACGCTGGTCGGGATGTGCACCACGTCGAGCAGGAACGGCGCGGTCAGCGCGGAGATCCCGGCGCCGGCCGTGGCCGGGATCAGGATGAAGCCGAGCAGCGCGCGGTGGAACGGGCTGGAGACGAACATCCGCACGCCCGCGCCCAGGCCCCGCACCGTCGCCAGCAGCGACTTGCCGCGCTCCACCTCGACCGGGACCACGTGCTTCATCGACAGCAGCGCGGCGGCGCTGAGCAGGTAGCTGGTCGCGTCCACGCACATCGCCGTCGCCACGCCGAAGGCCACGATGACCGGGCCGGCCAGCAGCCGCCCGACGAACCCGGCGCCGTACGCGCCTGCCTGCAGCCGGGCCCTGGCCGGGCCGACCTGGCCCGGGCCGGCCAGCTGGCGCAGGTGGATGAAGTAGATCACCCCGATCAGGATCGAGACACAGCCCTGCGCGGCGCACAGCGCGATCAGCCAGCCGAGCGCCGCGACGTGCGCGGCCATGCCCAGCGCGACGCCGGCGACCACGAGCGCCGAGACGGTGTCGAGCAGGATCAGGGTGCGCCGGGGCCGGGCGATGCGGTCGGCCAGTTCCCCGGCCGGCAGCGCGAACAGCAGCGAGGGCAGCACCGAGGCGGCGCTGAGCAGACCGACCTCGCCGGGGGAGGCGTGGAAGCGCAGCACCGCGGCCACCGGCAGCGCGATCGCGGTGAACACGGACCCGAAGGCCGAAGTGGTCTGGCCCCACCAGTACAGGTCGAGGTCGCGGTGCTCGGCACCGCGCAACAGGGGGATCGGCAGGCGCATCGCAGACCTCAGTTCTTGAGTGCCGGGACGAGGGGCGCGGGCTCGTGCGCGTGCGCGTGCGCGGTCTCGGGCGCGGGGCGCGGGTTCCACCGGGCCTGGACCAGCGCGTCGACGGTGAACAGCGCGTCGCCGGACGGGTCGAGGACCTGGGCCAGGGTGAGCAGCACGCCGGCCGAGCCGCTCCACAGCTCACTGCTGAAGCGCAGCAGCTGGTCGCCCAGGAAGCGCACGCCGCTCGCGTGCGGGATCGCCTGCTTGAACAGCGCACGCGCCCCGCGCAGCGCGGCCGCCCGGCTCTCGCCGTCCCCGGTGAGCGCGGCGTGCTCGTTCAGCGCGAAAACGAGCCCTGACATGCCCTGGAACAGTCCCGGCATGATCGTGTAGGGCTGGCGCAGCGGCAGCAGCAGCCGCGGCATGGCCTCGGTCAGCCGCTCGTCCTCGGCCAGCCGCAGGCAGCGGGTGGCCGCGAGGACCAGCCCGGCGGTGCCGCTGAACAGGTACGGCAGGATCCTGCCGTCCTTCTCCGACATCGGGAACAGCAGTCCGGGCGCGTCGGGCTCGTGCGCGCGGTCGAGTTCGGCGTGCAGCAGGTCGAGCGCGCGGCGCAGATAACGCTGCTCGCCGGTGACGCCCGCCAGCTGCTGCAGGGCCAGCGCCACCCCGGTGCGTCCGTGCATCAGGCCGGTGGCATTGTGCTTGCCGATCAGTGATACGAGGCCTGATTCCCTGCCCGGCTCGTCCCCGGGCAGCGCGTCGGCGAGGGCGCAGGCGCGCTCCACGTGCCGCTCGTCCAGGGTGTGGCCGTAGAGGCCGAGATGGGCCAGCAGCAGCCCGGCCGATCCGGCGTAGAGCGTCGCATTGTACTGAATCAGCGTGCTGGCGTCGGCCGCGGCCAGCAGGTCGCGCGCCTCGTCCAGCAGGCCGCAGTCGGCCAAGGTCCAGGCGATGCCCGCGGAGCCGACGTACAGTCCGGGCGGCAGACTGGCGCGCATGTCCGCGCAGTCCCGGCGCAGCCGCTCGACCAGCCCCTCCGGCAACGCCCGCCCGGCCCGGCGCAGCGCGTGCACGACGCCCGCGGTGCCGTACCCGAGGCAGAGGGTGTTGGTCTGCAACCCCGCCGGGATGGTCGGGAAGACGCGGTCCGGGTTGTCCGGATCGGCCGAGGCCAGCAGCGCGTCGGCGACGCGGTCGCGCAGCTCGGCGAGCCGGCCCAGCGGATCGGCGGCGACCTCCTGCGGCGTCGGGATCGGCCTGGCGCCGACGGCCACCGGACCGTCGCCCGGCTTGAGATAGCGGGTCACCCGGCGCGAGAGCGCCTCGGGCACGGGGGCGAGCTCGACCAGATCCGCGTGCGCATGGGCGAGCACGTCCGGGTTGAACTGCGCGACGGCGTTGAGCGGGCCGAGCAGGAACTGGGCCAGGGCGGACAGGCCGTAGTCGTCGTACACGGCCAGGTCCTCGCCGACGAAGCGGTCCGGCGGGGTGAACCCGGGCGTGCCGCCCTTGAGGAAGGGATCGCCGAGGCGGTGCGCGAGGCCGAAGTCCACCAGCCGCACCCCGTCGTCCTCGTCCACCAGGATGTTGCCCGGACTGACGTCGACGAACAGGTACCCGGCCGCGTGCAGCCGCTCGATCTGCGCCTCGAGCTGGGTCAGCACGGCTTCGCAGCGTTCGTAGTAGCGGGCGAAGTCCGCACGCGGCCAGCCGGGCCGCAGCAGCGGCGTGTTGACGGACAGCCAGTGCGAGAGAGCGACGCCCTCGATGTGCTCGACGGCGATGTACTCGTGCTCCCAGACCCGGAAGCGCGCGATCGGCTCGGGGGCGAGGCCGGGGGCCGCGGCATGCAGCGCGGTCAGCACCCGCCACTCGCGCTCGAGCTGCTCGGGCGCGGTGCCCTCGTCCTCGAGCGAGCGCACGTGCGGGCGCGCCTCCTTGATGAACACCGCCCGGCCGGTGGACTCCTCCCGGCAGCGGTACGTGCCGCCGGCGTTGGTGAAGCGGACCGAGGACTCGACCAGGTAGGCGCCGATCCTGGCCTGTGCGGGCTTCGCGGGCGCGGCTTTCGCCGCCGTGGCAGTTGCCTGTTCCGGCGCGTGCCGCACCAGGAAGGGATCGGACAGGCCCTCGGGCAGCCGGAACCCGTTGCCGCGCGGGTCCGGCACCACCCGTCCGTCGGGCAGCCGGACCGTTGGCGTACGCGTGCCGTCGGGCTCCTCGCGGAACCTCGGGGCGAAGGAGCCGTACCGGTAGAAGACGTTGCCGGTGCCCGGGAACCTGCGGTCGGTCAGGATGTAGGGGCCCGCCTCGCCGGGCAGCCGCTCCCGCAGCAGTTCCATCAGGGTCCTGGCGGCGGCCTCGTCCGGCGGGTAGGCCGCGATGAACTTCCCGCTCTGCGGCCGGGCCGCGTACTTGTGGTGCATCCACTGGTAGAACTTCGAGTTGCTCAGGTGCTTGAAGATGACGTCCTGCTCGAAGCAGGTCTGCGCGACGACGTCCAGCACCTGCCCTGCGCGCTCGAGGCGGGCCGAGACGTGCACCTTCCAGCCGGCCTCCACCACCACCTCCCCGGGCCGGTACCAGCTCGTCCACACGCTCTGCACGGTCGAGGTCCAGCCGGCCGGCACCGCGGCGGGCCGGTAGGGTTCGCCGCCGCGCGCGGTCTCCAACGGCGCGTAGTACTCCCGGTCCGCGGCGAGGTACTCCATCGGTATGTTCATGGCCTGCTCTCCTGATGCCGTGCCGTCGGGGCTGGGAAGCGCGCCGGGCCCGGCCGTGGATCTCGGCCGGGCCCGGGAGCGGCGCCACGCGGGGCGCGATGCGGTGCGGAGGCCGAGGCCGCCGGCGCGTGGATTATTCCTGGCTGGCGCAGGCGGCGAGGCTGACGGTGCTGCCGTGGGCCTGCACGTCGGTCTCCTCGGCCTCGGTGTCCTGCAGCGGCAGGACCGACTCGGCGGCCTCCTCGGCCTCGGACGACTCGGTGGGCTCGATGTCCTTGCTCATGACAACCTCCTGATGGGTGGGTGTGCGGGGAAGGG
>NZ_JAGSOG010000261.1 GCF_018139695.1 Actinospica durhamensis
TATTAAGTGGCTTTCGGAGATTCAGTTGGTGGATCGGGTGGAGCCGGGGTATTGGGAGGGTTTCGGGTACGCGGTGGACGGGTGGGTCGGTGCGTCGAACGGGAGGAACGATGCCCCCACCACGTGACGGCGAGGGGCGGATCGAGCGTTTCACCCGGGCGGAGCGCTACGTGCACTGGGCCACCACCGTGCTGATGCTGGTGCTGATCGCGACGGGCGCGATTCTGTACAACGACCAGTTGGCGATCTATACGGGTCATCGTCAGTTTGTGGCGGTGGTGCATCTGTATTGCGGGTTTGCGCTGCCGGTGCCGATGGCGGCCGGGGTGTTCTCGAAGGCCTATCGTGCGGATGCGCGGCGGCTGAATCGTCATACGGCGGATGATTTGGCGTGGCTCAGGCAGCGGGGCTGGAAGCGGGGGCGGGTTCGGGAGCGCGGGTTGAAGGTCGGGAAGTTCAACGCGGGCCAGAAGCTGAACGCGGCGTTTTTGTGTGGCTCGATCCTGGTGATGGCGGGTACCGGGACGATTATGTGGTTCCAGGGTCTCGCGAGTGTCTCGATGCGGACCGGTGCGACGTTCGTGCACGATTGGCTGGCCCTGGCTATCGGTTTCGACATCATCGGCCATGTGTACTTCGCGGTCGGTGACCGGCATGCGCGGGCCGGGATGCGCCGCGGGACCGTCCCGCGCTCCTGGGCCGAGCACGAACACGAACTCTGGGCCCAGGAGATCGCCGACCAGGAAGCCCGAGCCGGCCTGGACGGCCCCTGAACCGGCTCGGTATCGCAGCAGCCGATCACGGGGGACCCAGCCGTCAAGCACGCATGGAACCTGATGCTCAGACGGCGGTTTTGGTGTTGCCCAGCGCGGCGACCGCGGCGGGGTCGCCCTCGAGCGAGACTCGGGCCGCGTCGCGGCGTCCGCTCAGGTAGAGCATGATCTCGGCCGGCTCGCCGACGATCACGGCGCCGCCGGGCGGCCCGAAGCGGCGCGGTTCGCCTGCGGGCCGTCGCAGCTCCAGTCCGTGGGGGCGGATCTGGCGGGCGAGGCCGCGGCCGCTGAATCCGGTCATGCGCCAGGCCAGCTGCTCGAGGTCGGGCCGGTCGGTGCGCGGGTCCAGGCCGTTGGCCCGGCGCACGTCCTCGTGGTGGATGTAGTACTCGACGCCGTTCAGCAGCGTGCGCAGGCGGGGCAGCCGCCAGGGCACCAGAGGTGCGCCCGCGCGCAGGCGGGCGATCAGGGTCGGAAGCCCCTTCGCCTTCTCCGCGTCCATCCGCTCGTCGGTCCACTTCTTGAAGTGCTCACGCAGGACCAGGTGTGCGGCGAGGTCGAGGGTCGTCCAGCCTTCGCAGAGGGTGGGTGCGTCCGGCCCGAGTCGTGCCAGCAGGTCGCACAGTTCTCCGCGTTCGCGTGCGTCGATCGGCTCAGCCATGACGGCGGCTCCTTCGTAGGAGTGTGGTGAGTTCGTAGGAGTGGTGAGGAGGCGGGGGATCCGGGGATCGCCCGGAGGTGGGGACGGGTCCGGCGCCAGTAGAGCGCTCAGGATGGGACGCGAAGGATGCGCAGCATCGTGGTCTGCAGGGCCGTGCGAAGTTCTTCGTCGCTCAGGTCGACGAGGTCCGGCAGGGCCTCGGTGAGTGCGAGCGCCGCGCGGAAGGCGAGCCGTTCTTCAGGCCGCGGCTGGTCACCGAAGCAGAGCGCGAGGGTGCGGCGGCGCAGAACGGTCGTCTGCGCGTCCTCGTCCAGGGTGTGCTGTTTCGAGGCCGGATCGCCGGCCGCCATCACCGCGTAGTGGCGGTTGAGCACGAGAAAATCGACCGTGCCGGCGACCAAGTGCTCGATCCTGGCGCGTCGCCCCCGCATCACGGCGGCTTGCTCCAGCAGCTCCTCGATGCGCCGCAGACCCGGTTGCATGGCCGCGTGCAGGATGTCGATCTTCGCCCGGAAGTGGTAGTAGACGGCGGCTTTGGTCAGCCCCATCTCATCCGCGATCATCTGCAGCGACGTGGCGTCGTAGCCGCGTTCCGCAAACAGGCGTTCGGCGGTCTCGAGGATCGCCACCCTGGTCTGCTCGGCTTGGACCGCGCGGCTGGAGACGGCTTTCACCGGTGGCGCCATCGCGCGGCTCCTTTGCTCGGCTCTCCTCGGCGGCAGGTCGTTCCGCTTCGCATGCTACCTGCCGCCGACAAGCGAGTCACTAGCCATCGGAAAGTGAATCGCCTGACGGCGGTAGGTGGACGTCGGGTTCGCCCAGCCCGAGTTGCCGCCGCTTGCGCTGCGGGAGCGGCGGGGCCGAGTGCGACCGTGAGCGGTACGAAACGCAGACCCAGGACTGCGAGCAATCGCGTGAGGCGGCGTGAGCCGCGCTGTGCGATACCCGGGCTCGGCTTCGTATCCTGAATCAACATCGTCGTCGAACTCATCGCGTCCTCTAGAACATCCGATGATGGCTTCCATTTGTTGAGGCGGCGCGGGTGCCAGGCAACGGTCAGCGGCAACGCGATCGAAAGGCCTCCCGGTCATCCCTATCAGGATGCTGTGGGCGCGCCGAAGAGCCCGTCAGACCTTGTCAGAGCTCCGATGTATTGCGGTGATGCGGCGGTGCTTCGGCGGTGAGAAGCAGCAGCCGCGATGCGTGTCCGCCGTTGCGCGGGGCCCGGCGGCGGAGCGGCCGCCGTCGCCGATGCCGGGGGAGTTCGCGCGGCGCGGCCGGGTCTTCGGTCGAGTCTTGACTCGCCCGACACGCTGGTGTAAACCAATCTGAGGACGGAGAGCGCTCTCTGAGTTTTCCAGCCACGGCACCCGGTGGCCGGTCTGCGCTCGATGTCCCAGCACCTCGTGTTGTGCCGCTCCTCTGCTCGGTGTTGTGCCGCTCCTCCGCTCGACGCTCGGTTCCACCACAGCCGCATACCCGCTCCACGTCCCGCTCGGTTCCCTCGCTGCGCCCGTAACGCGCAGTCCCGGGACGGGTGGTGCCGTGTCGTGCGCTCAGCGGCGACGTGTCCCACGTTCCGTAAACGTTTCCGCTCCGTGGAAAGGCCCCGAAGACCCCTTCGGCCAAGCCGGCCGTGGAGTTGTGAACGGGACGCCGTTGCGCCCACCCACCCGCAACGCGCCCCGTCTTCGGGCTCGCAGCCCGCGTCGGCCGTACCGGTTCACGCAGACCCGGGCGGCCGGCAACAGGGTCCCGTAGTAGAACACGAATCCAAGGAAACAGCGATGAGTTCGAGATCCCTCTTGCGGCGGGCCGTTGCCAAGGGCCGCCGCCGGGCCCCCCGGGTCCGCGCCGTCGTCGTGGCCACGGCGCTGCTCACCTTCGCCCTGTCCGCATCGCACTCGGTGGCGTACGCCGCGACCGAAGCCCCGTACGGTGGTACGGCCGCGGCGGTGCCTGGGACGGTGCAGGCGGAGAACTACGACACCGGTGGTCAGGGTGTGGCGTACAACGTCAGCTCGACCAACGGTACTGCGAACAGTTACCGGTCGGACGGGGTGGACCTGGAGGCCACCACGGATTCCGGCGGCGGTGACGACCTCGGCTGGACGAGCGCCGGGCAGTGGTTCAAGTACACGGTGAACGTCGCGTCGGCCGGGAAGTACACGGTCGGGCTGCGTGTGGCCGCGATCAGCGCGGTCACGGATGGTCTGCATATAGCCAACAGCGCGGGTACGAACCTGTCGGGCAACATCAACGTCCCGGCGACCGGCGCGTGGCAGACCTGGACGACGGTGACCGCGACCGTCACGCTGCCGGCCGGTACCCAGACCTTGACGATCGATCAGGACACCGCCGGTTGGAACCTCAACTACCTGAGCTTCACCTCGAGCGGCGGTACTTCTGGTGAGGGCCCGTACGGCGGTACGGCCGCGGCGGTGCCGGGCACGGTGCAGGCGGAGAACTACGACACCGGCGGCCAGGGCACGGCCTACAACGTCACCTCCACCAACGGGTCGGCCAACACCTACCGGTCGGACGGGGTGGACCTGGAGGCCACCACGGATTCCGGCGGCGGGTATGACGTGGGCTGGACCGCGGCGGGGCAGTGGTTCAAGTACACGGTGAACGTCGCCACCGCCGGCACCTACACGGTCGGGCTGCGCCTGGCCGCGCCGAGCGCGGTGGGCGACGCGCTGCACATCGCCAACAGCTCCGGGGCCAATATCTCCGGCGCCGTCCAGGCCCCCGCCACCGGCGGGTACCAGACCTGGACCACGGTCAACACCAGCGTCACCCTGCCCGCGGGCACGCAGACGCTGACGCTCGACCAGGACGCCGCCGGTTGGAACATCAACTACCTGACCTTCGGTTCGGGCTCGAGCGGCGGGGGCAGCTACGGCGGCTTCCCGTCCGGGTTCTGGGGCAACACCTCGGCCATCCCGAGCGTCTCGAACGCCATCGAGTTCGACTTCCTCAACGCGACCAACGGTGCCTACCCGGACAGCGAGGTCTACTGGAGCGTCAACGGGGTCACCGAGTCGATCGCGCAGTCGCCGTACTACACGATGACCTCGTGCGGTTCGTGCCGGATCTACTTCTACCTCGGCACCGCGAACAGCCAGTACAACGACTTCGTCGAGCTGAACTCCAGCGGCACCACCATCAACGCGGACACCTCGCGGGTCGACGCATGGGGTCTGCCGCTGGCCGTCCACCTGCACAACTCGGACGGCTCCGACACCACGGTCGGCGACGACAACACCCTGTTCGCGGACAGCCGCAGCCAGGTGTTCTCGCTGTTCCAAAGCTCCGTGCCGACGGTCTTCCAGCAGCTCGCCACGGTCAACGCGCCGTACAACATCCCGGCGCCCGGTGACATCGCGGCCTTCCAGCCGGGCGGCGCCGACGCCAGCTACATGGTGGCCTACGCCGCCTCGGTCGGTGCGACCGAGACCACGCAGGAGGTCTTCGGCTGCCAGGGCGGCGGAAGCCCGGCCCTGAACGGCAACGCGGCCCTGTGCGCCGGACTGAACCGCTGCGTGGCCCAGTTCTCGACGACCATCCAGAACACCCCGGCCGACTACTACGAGAACGCCCCGTGCAACTACTACTCGGCGTTCTGGCACCAGTACGCGGTCAACGGCCTGCAGTACGGCTTCGCTTACGACGACGACAACGGACAGTCGTCCGACTTCAACAGCACCGACGCACAGTACGTGCAGGTGGCAGTCGGATTCTGACCCCGGGGGCGGCCTCCGGCCCCGGTTGTTCTCCCCTCGGGGGGAGAGCACCTTCCCTGTGACAGCGCCGGTCCGGCTCCCGCCGGGCCGGCGCCCGCCGCGCAGTGTCCACCATGCGCGGCTCCGCACACCCGCGCCACACCTCGACAGAAGATCAGGAGCCAACGAAGCATCATGAGATCTCTTCCGACCCCCCGGCCTCTCGCCGGCGCCGAACGGCCACGGGCCCGCCGCCGCTTGCGCGCCCGGGCGATCGTCGCGGCCACGGCATTGGCCGCGGCCTCGTTGACCGCAGCCCACACCGTGGCCTACGCCGCGACGGGCTCGCCCTACGGTGGTACGGCCGCGGCGGTGCCTGGGACGGTGCAGGCGGAGAACTACGACACCGGTGGTCAGGGTGTGGCGTACAACGTCAGCTCGACCAACGGTACTGCGAACAGTTACCGGTCGGACGGGGTGGACCTTGAGGCCACCTCCGACACCGGCGGCGGTGACGACCAGGGCTGGACGGCCGCCGGGCAGTGGTTCGACTACACCGTGAACGTAGCGACTGCCGGCACCTACACCGTGGGCCTGCGTGTGGCCGCGGTCAGCGCGGTCACGGACGGTCTGCATATAGCCAACAGCGCGGGTACGAACCTGTCGGGCAACATCAACGTCCCGGCGACCGGCGGGTGGCAGACCTGGACGACGGTGTCCGCCACCGTCACGCTGCCGGCCGGCACCCAGACCTTGACGATCGATCAGGATGCCGCCGGCTGGAACCTCAACTACCTCACCTTCACCAGCAGTGAGGGCCCGTACGGCGGTACGGCCGCGGCGGTGCCCGGGACGGTGCAGGCGGAGAACTACGACACCGGCGGCCAGGGCACGGCCTACAACGTCACCTCCACCAACGGTTCAGCGAACAGTTACCGTTCCGACGGGGTGGATCTGGAGGCCACCTCCGACACCGGCGGCGGTGACGACCTCGGCTGGACGACGGCCGGGCAGTGGTTCAACTACACGGTGAACGTCGCCACGGCCGGCACCTACACCGTCGGCGTGCGGATCGCGGCGCCCTCGGCCGTCGCCGATGCGCTGCACATCGCCAACTCCTCCGGTACCAACCTGTCCGGGGCGATCGCCGCGCCGGCCACCGGTGGGTATCAGACCTGGGCGACGGTGAACGCCACCGTCACCCTCCCGGCCGGCACCCAGACCCTGACCGTCGACCAGGACGGGGCAGGCTGGAACCTCAACTACCTGACCCTTGCGGCGGCCGGCGGCACTCCTAGTGAGGGCCCGTACGGCGGCACGGCCGCAGCGGTGCCAGGCACGGTGCTGGCGGAGAACTACGACACCGGTGGTCAGGGTGTGGCGTACAGCGTCACCTCGACCAACGGTTCAGCGAACAGCTACCGGTCGGACGGGGTGGATCTGGAGGCTAGCTCCGACACCGGCGGCGGTAACGACCTCGGCTGGACGAGCGCCGGGCAGTGGTTCAAGTACACCGTGAACGTCGCCACTGCGGGCACCTACACCGTCGGCGTGCGGATCGCGGCGCCCTCGGCCGTCGCCGATGCGCTGCACATCGCCAACTCCTCCGGCACCAATCTGTCCGGGAGCATCGCGGCCCCGGCCACCGGTGGGTACCAGACTTGGGCGACGGTGAACGCCACCATCACCCTCCCGGCCGGCACCCAGACCCTGACGATCGACCAGGACGCCGGCGGCTGGAACCTCAACTACCTGACGTTCGCCGGCGGCGGGGTCGCGCCGCCGCCCACCGGCGGCAGCCTCGGTTCCAACGTGATCGTGTTCACCCCGAGCGAGTCCGAGGCGAGCATCCAGAGCGAGCTGAACACGCTGGGCACCCAGCAGAACCCGAACCAGTTCGGCACCCAGCGCTACGCGCTGCTGTTCGAGCCCGGCACCTACGGCACCTCGGCCGACCCGCTGGACTTCCAGGTCGGCTACTACGAGGAGGTCGCCGGCCTCGGCCAGAACCCGGGCCAGACGGTGATCAACGGCACCATCGATTCGTACAACCAGTGCGCCGGCGGCGTGCAGACCAGCTGTGTCGCCACCGACAACTTCTGGCGTTCGGTGTACAACCTCACCATCAACGTCGCCGGGTTGACCGGCTGCTTCGCCGGTGACGAGGTGTGGGCCTCCTCGCAGGACTCCCCGATGCGCCGGGTGCAGATCAACGGCAACCTGACCCTGATGGACTTCTGCGACGGCTCGCCGGACTACGCCTCCGGCGGCTACATGGGCGACTCGCAGGTGACCGGCGCGATCACGAACGGCTCCCAGCAGCAGTACTTCACCCAGAACACCGGCATGGGCAGTTGGAGCAACGGCGTCTGGAACCAGGTGTTCTGTGGCGACCCGGGTGCCCCGGCGCAGAGTTTTGCCGCGAACGCCGGCGACAGCGGAGGCCCGGCCCCGTACACCACGCTGGCCAGCTGCCCGGTGACGCAGGAGGAGCCGTACCTGTACCAGGACTCCTCGGGCAACTACAACGTGTTCGTACCCTCGGTCCAGTCCAACACCACCGGTGCGTCCTGGACCGCGAACGGCACCAACACCCCGGGCACCTCGCTCTCAGTGAACAACACGTTCTATATCGTCAACTCCTCCAGCACCATCGCGCAGATCAACGCCGCGCTCGGTGCCGGGGACAACCTGCTGTTCACCCCGGGCGTCTACAGCTACGCCTCGACGATCAACGTGACCAGCCCCAACACCAAGATCATCGGCCTGGGCTTCGCCACCCTGATCCCGACCAACGGCAACGTCACCATGAACGTGGCGGACGTGCCCGGCGTCAACATCTCCGGCCTGATCTTCGACGCCGGACCGGTCAATTCTCCGGCCCTGCTGCAGATCGCCGCCGCCGGCTCCACCGCGAACAACGCCGCCGACCCGGTCAGCGTCGACGACGTCTCGTTCCGGATCGGCGGCGCCGAGGCGGGCTCGGCCACCAACACCTTCGTCGACGACAGCAACAACTCGATCATCGACAACGTGTGGGCCTGGCGCGCCGACCACGGCAGCGGCGTGGGCTGGACGGCCAACACCGCCACCACCGGCCTGATCGTCAACGCCAACAACGTCTCCGCGTACGGCCTGGCGGTCGAGCACTACCAGGGCGACGAGGTCCAGTGGAACGGCCAGGGCGGCTACCTGCTGTTCTTCCAGAACGAGAACCCGTACGACGTGCCGTCCCAGGCGGCGTGGATGTCCAGCTCGACGCAGGACGGCTACCCGGCGCTCTACGTGCCGAACTCGGTGACCAGCTTCACCGCGTACGGACTGGGCAGCTATTCGTACTTCAGCCAAGGCGTCGCGATCGAGAACGCCATGGCATTCCAGGTCCCGAATAGCTCCGGCATCTCGGTGAACGACCTGATGACCGTGTTCCTCAACGGATCCGGCGGCATCCAGTCGGTCATCGACGGCACCGGCACGGCGGTCAGCTCGACCAACATCGGGCCGAGCGACGTGGTGTCGTACAACTGACGACCCGGCGCCGCCGGCACCGGCTCTGATTCACCCGCAGGCCTGTCCCGCACGCTCCCAGCGTGCGGAACAGGCCTGCGGCGTGAGCCGCACCGGTCTTGCGGGGCCGGCTCGAGCGAGAGCGCCGTCGCGATCCGGGTCCGCTGCAAGCCGATCTCCGGGTTGTCCACGACCAGATCTCGCTCCAGGTGTTCAGCCGCGGTCAGCATCGCGGCCCAGATCACCTGGCCCGTTTCACGAGACTCAAGACCGAGCCGGGTGGGTGTCGGGCTTGCGGGCCAGGACGCCGTACAGCGGGACGAAGTGGGGGTCCTCGGTGTCGGGGTGCCACTGGTCGATGGTGACGATGCCGGGCGGCTGGATGTCCAGGCCGGTGAGCCATGAGCTGATCTGTTCGGCGCCACGCGAGATGAGCGGTACGCCCGTTGATCGCTGGTAGTCGTTGACGAGTGTTTCCACCTCGCGGCGCTGGCCGGGGTTTTCAGTGCCGTGGGAGATGGCGATGTAGCTGCCGGGCGCGGCACAGTCGGTGTAGGCGCGCACGATCTGGTCGGGGTATTCGGCGTCGGGGATGAAGTGCATGACCGCGTTCATCAGGACGGCGATCGGGGCGGTGAGGTCGAGCGTTTCGCGCACGAGGGGGTGGTTGAGTACGCTCTCGGGCTGGCGAAGGTCCGCGAGGATCGCCTCCACCTGGTCGACCTTGGCCAGCAGCGCCCGGGCGTGGGCGATGGCGACCGGATCGATATCGACGTAGACGACGCGCGTGGCCGGATTCACGTACCGGGCGGCCTCGTGCACGTTTCCGATCGTGGGCACGCCTGAGCCCAGGTCGAGGAACTGGGTGACGCCGCGTTCGGCGAGGTGGTGCACCACGCGGCCGAGGAACGCGCGGTTGGCGCGGACGCCTGCCTGCAGGCCCGGGAGGGCGTCGATGGCGCGCTGGCCCACCTGGCGGTCGACGGCGAAGTTCTGGCTGCCTCCGAGCCAGAAGTCGTAGATGCGCGCGGGGCTGGGCTTCTCGGGGTCGATCTCGGGCAGACTCAGTGCCAGTTCCGCCACGTCGATGGGGTCCATGCGAGCCAGTCTCGCACCCGCAGTGCCACCCGAGATAGTCAGAGGTCGATGATTCGCTCGAGGGCACGCGGAGCGGTGGAGCAAGGTCATGCTCACCGGGATCCGCGTGCCAAGGATGAATGCGATCATGGAGCGGTGGATCGGGACCTGTCGACGTGAACTACTGGCGTGGCCAGCTCGGTCGAAGTTATCGGCACCCGCAGGGCATCAGAGCTCGGCGAGTTCCTCCATCAGCGCCGCGGCGAGGCGCAGGACCTGGCGCTCGGTCTCGTTCAGATCGCGCAATGCGTCGGCCAGCCAGCGGTCTCGTCCGGCGGCGTCGACGGCGAGGGCATTGCGGCCGGCCGGGCTCAGGGCCAGGACGTACTGGCGGCGGTCGCGATCGTCGCGGTCGCGGGTGATCAGGCCGGTCTGTTCGAGGTCCGCGATGACCCGGGTGAGCGACTGCGGCTGCTGCCGCTCAGCGGCGGCGATCTCGCCGGGCGTGCTGGGGCCGTTGCGGTGAAGGTGGCTGAGTACGGCCAGCTTGTTCAGGCTCAGGCCGCCTGCCGGGCGTTCCGCGCGCAGCCGCCGGGCCAGCCGGGTCGCGCCGCGTCGGATCTGCGCGACCAGCTCCGGGGGAATGTCATTCGCCACAGTACTACGCTATCACTTACTATTTTAGCGGCGACTCAACGCGGCATCGGCAGCCTGTAGGGGGGATCGGTACTATCCATGGCTCTGGCATCGTACGTATTGCGTAATATGGGGCCGGTTTTACCCCAAGCGGCTGTGGTGCTCGTCTGCTTCGGCTCGGGACTGGCCCTTGACCATTTCGAGCAGCTCGGGCCGGACATCGTCGTGTTGACGGTCGTGCTCGGGATGAGTCTCGGGCGTACGCAGCGGCATCGCGGGATCGGGCCGCGGCTGCAGACGCTCGCCACGCTGCCGCTGATCTCGGTCGCCTGCACCGAGATCGGGCGGCTGTTCGTCGAGCATCCGAACGTCGCGGACACACTGTTCACGGTCGGCCTCACGCTCTCCATCTGGCTTCGGCGCTTCGGGCCGATCGGGCAACGGCTGGGCACGCTGATGGCGCTTCCGTTCATCGCGCTGTTGGTGGTGCCGGTGCCGGTGCTGCCGACGAACATCACGGCCGGCATGCCATCAGAGGGGCGTTCGATGCTGTGGAGCGCCGTCGCGGCCGTCATCGCGTTCGGGTGGGTGTGGCTCTTTCAGGAACTGGGGCAGCGTGTCGGGCTGATCGAGGCGATACCGGCGACGGCGGGAACCACGGGCAGGACCGCGCGCGCCGCCCCGCCGCGTACATCGGGCGCGCGGATTCAGGCGAGCACCCGGATGGCGACGCAGATGGGGCTTTCGCTGGGCCTGGCTTTCCTGATCGGGCGTTGGGCGTACGCGCCGCACTGGACCTGGATCGTGCTGACCGTCTTCGTGGTCAACAGCGGCAATCGCGGACGCGGCGATGTCGCTTACAAGTGCCTGCAACGGGTCTTCGGCGCCTGCGTCGGCACGGTCGTCGCGACGGTGCTCGCCGGGACGTTCGCGCCGCGTGACGCCGTGGCCGTCGCCGCGATCCTGCTCGTGCTGGTCGTCGGCGGCTGGCTGCGCACGATCAGCTACGCCTACTGGGCCGGGTGCGTGACCTCGGTTCTCTCGCTGCTCCAGGGCTATTTCGGCGAGACGCACATCGGGCTGCTCGGCGAGCGGCTCGAGCAGATCCTGATCGGCGGCGTTCTCGCCGTCGCGGTGAGCTGGTTCGTACTGCCGGTCAAGAGCGCCAGTGTCCTGCGACGCAGACTCGCGGACGCCCTGTTCGCGCTCGGCGCGTTCACCGAGGCTTTCCGCGCCACGCCGAGAGATCCGACCCAGCTGCGCACGCGGCACGCCGTGTTCCTCGGCGCCTTGGAGGAACTGGAGAACGTGGCCCCGACGTTCTACGGGCTGCGCCGCCTGTCCGCACTGCCGATGGTCGGCATGACGCAGCGGGGTCGACGCGCACGGGAGCGGGTGGAGACGGCGGTGGCGGCGATAGAGGCCGTGCGGGCCTGCGCGCCGCCGCTGCGTGCGCTCGCGGGCGCCGAGCAGGCCGACGCCGGAGGCGAACACCTGCGAACGGTGAAGGGGCACGCCGCCGCCGTGCGCGGCGCGCTCCGGGCACCGGAATCAGCACTCGCCTAGACGCAATACCAGTGACTTTGGCTTTGTTTGGTCGTTAGGTGGGTGTGCCGAGGCCGGGTCAGGTGAAGTCGTCGTCCGTGGGGCGGTTGTCGGATCGGGTTGCGTTGGGGGTGCTCACTCGGGTGGTGCC
>NZ_JAGSOG010000262.1 GCF_018139695.1 Actinospica durhamensis
GCGCCGATGGTACTGCCAGGGAGACCTGGTGGGAGAGTAGGACGCCGCCGCACTCACCGTGAAACCCGTAGGCCCCCGACCAGCAATGGTCAGGGGCCTACAGGCGTTTCCGGGCCCAGCCGGCGCCAAGCCTCGGTCGAGAAGTTCGCATGAGAATGTTATGAGGGCGTGACAAGGGGCTGTCAGAGGGCTCGACTAAGCTCCCGAACAAAGGTGGGGAATCAGACTCGGGGATCGGAAACCCCGTGCTAGGGAGGGAAACGGTGCGATCGCGCCGACTCGCGGCCAGCGCTGCGTTACTGATCGCCCTCGGCTCGGCTGCCGCGCTGCCCGCGCAGTCGGCCGACGCGGCGAGTGCGACCACGCTCCTGGTCGACATCATGTCTCCGTACTGTTCGGACACGAGTGCGACGGCGGGCTCGACGGCCACGCCGTACTGCACCATTCAGGCCGCTGCGAACGCGGCGACCGCGGGCACGACCGTGGAGATCTTCGGTGGGGCGGGCAACGCCGTCGAATATCCGGAGGAGGTGACCATCACGCATTCGGGCACGGCCACCGCGCCGATCACGTTCGAGGCGATCGGACGGTTCGCCGACATCGGGAGTATCAACCGCGCCGGCACGGTGACCGTGAAGAACGCGAGCTATGTCGATCTGCTCGATCTGGCGGCTACGACCATCGATGTCGTGAGTTCTTCGCACGTGGACGTCTCACGCAGCGACATCGAGAATCTGACCGTCGAATCGTCCTCAAGCGCGGTTTCCGCCGAGCGCAACAGCGTCGAGACGGTGACGGTGGCCTCGGGCGCGGCGAACACGGACATCACAGCGAATGTGATCCGGACCAGCTTGGCGTCGTCCGGCGTGACCGTGAACGGCGCGACCGGGACCGACATCACGAACAACACCATCGATATGCTCAGCGCGGCCAAGCCGATCGCGGTCACGGGGTCGGCCAGCGGCACGAGCATCGAGAACAATCTGCTTTCCGGTGCCTCCGACGGCACACCCGAGATCACGGTGGACGCCTCGTCGGCCCCCGGGACCACGGAGAAGTACAACGTGCTGGCCCTCGACGCGGTGACGAACGTGCCGTACTCCTGGGCGGGCGCCGCGTACACGACGCTTGCCGCCTTCCAGACGGCCACCGGCCAGGGTTCACAGGACGTGCTCGAAGACTTCGACACCAGTGTGTCCGATTCCCTGCTGACATCGGCGAATCCGGCCTTCGGGACCGCCGACGCTTCCGCACCGGGCCGCGGCGCCACTGACTTCTACGGCAACGCGTGGACGGGAGACGACCGCGGCGCGATGGACTTCGCGCAGTACACCGGGGCGTCGGTCGTCGCCGTGGTCGACGAGCAGTCGGTTCTGCTGAACGTCGACCTCAAGGGGCTGCTGATCGGCAGCGGCTCCTCGGTCAGCCTGAACTGGGGTGACGGGTCGACGAACCAGGTCGGCTATGAACTCGGCTCGAGCGACATCTTCACCGACTTCAGTGACATCGCCGGCGGGCATCAGTACACGAGTGTCGGTACGTACACGATCACGGCGACAGTGGTGGACGAGTCGGCGACGAAGACCTTCACCACACAGGTCACCACGCAGGGCGCGACGTACGTGCCGGTCACCCCTGCCCGCGTGCTCGACACCCGCCACGGCACGGGCGCCGCGACCGGCATGGTGACGGGAGGCCACTCGGTCGCTTTCTCCGTGGCTTCCGGTGTCTCCGGCGCGCCCGCCGCCTCGGCGATCGCAGCCGTGGTGCTCAACGTCACCGTGGTCTCGCCGGCCAAGAACGGCTTCGTCACCGCGTACCCGGACGGCGCCGCACTGCCGACCTCGAGCAACCTCAACTACTCCACCGGGCAGACCGTGCCGAACCTGACCACGGTGATGGTCGGCCAGGACGGCAAGGTGGACCTGTACACGAGCGCGACGGCGTATCTCGTCGCGGACGTGGAAGGCTACTACGTCACCGGCTCGGCCGGCGGTGGCTATCACCCGCTCAGCTCGCCCGACCGTCTCCTCGACACTCGTCACGGCACCGGAACTGCGGCGAAAGCGGTAGCGCCGGGTGGCACGATCTCGTTGCAGGTGGCCGGAAACGGCTCCATCCCGAGCAACGCGACCTCGGCCGCGATGAACGTGACGGTGGTCAGCGGCACGGCCAACGGCTTCGTCACCGCGTTCCCCTCGGGTGGCACGACGCCGAACTCCTCGAACGTGAACTACCGCACCGGCCAGACGGTGGCCAACATGGCGATCGTGAAGGTCGGCTCGGACGGAAAGATCGAGTTCACCAACTCCTCGACCGGCACGGTTCAGATCATCGCGGACATGGCGGGCTACTACACGGCGGCCGGCGGCGACGCCTTCATTCCGATGAAGCCGTGGCGGGCCCTGGACACGCGCAACGGCACCGGCCAGGAATCCTCGCTCACCTACCCGGTGGCTGCTGACTCCCCGCCCGTCTGGTGGTTCGACGACGAATTCGACGGCACCGGCTACTGGGACGGTGGACCGGGCCAGGTCGCGGCGCTCGTGCTGAACGTGACTGTCGTCTCTCCGGCCGCCAACGGCTTGTTGGTGGCTTACAGCGGAGTGTCGAGCAGCGTGCCGACCGCTTCGAACATCAACTTCCTGAAGGGGCAGACCATCCCCTCCATGGTGATGGTGGCGTGCAACCCGCGAAGCGACCAGCCGGCCCTCTACAACGAATCCAAGGGCACCACCCAGCTCGTGGCCGACGTCTTCGGCTACTTCAGCTGACCCGACCGACCGGCGGCGACCGGCGAAAGCACCCACGGGTGTTCTCGCCGGTCGCCGCCGGTCGCATTCGTGCTGGATCAGTCCGTCCCGGAGGCTGAGGACCGTCCGCACGTCCACTCCCCTCGCGCTTCTCCCGCGGAGGGTTTGCTGCTTCGGGATCTGCAGATCCGGGTTCGTGACCGCCGTACGGACCGTGCACGGGGTGGCCGATCTGTCACATCCTGCGGTGTGGGGTTGATTCCGGTGCAACCGGATGTGCGGCTCGGCTGTGTGAGAGACGTACCCCGCGCAGCGGCGTGCACGGAATGCGAAAGGAGGGTCATGCGGGAGACGGCAGAATTCGACGCGTTCTACGAGGCCACCTCGCACAGGCTGATCGGTCAGTTGTTCGCAATGACCGGCGATCTGGGTAGCGTCGAGGACGCGGTGCAGGATGCCTATGTCCGCGCGTGGCAGGCCTGGCCGAAGATCGGCGCGTACGACAATCCCGAGGCCTGGGTGCGCTCGGTCGCGTACAAGCTGTTGGTGAACGCATGGCACAAGTCCCGCAACCGACTCACTGCGCACTGGCGCGAGGCAGCGCGGTCGCACCCGGGTCCGGAACTCGGGCCGGACCTGATCGTGCTGGTGCAGGCGCTGCGCCGACTTCCGGAACGCCAGCGTCGAGTCCTGGTGCTGCACTATGTGGCCGATCTGTCGGTCGAGCAGATCGTGCGGGAGACCGGTATAGCGGCGGGAACGGTCAAGTCACACCTTTCGCGCGGGCGGCAGGCGCTGGCGCCGCTGGTGTCCGAGGACGACGGCGAGGGATCGGCGGGTGCGGTCCACCGCACGGCAGCACCGGAACATCGAGGCGAGAATGGATCCGCGAGGAAGGAGTACGGCCTTGTCTGACCTCGACGAGCAGCAGGCAGTCGAAGTACGTGGCAGCCTGGTGCGATTGGCCGAGTCGGTGCGGACCGCCTCGATGATCGAGGGTCCGCAAAGGATCAGGACGCGCGGGACCAAGCGGATCCGGCGGCATAGGGCCGGGCGGGCAGTGCTGGGCACCGCCGCGCTCGCCGCAGTGGTCTTACTCGGTACGCAGTTCGCGGTGGGCGGCGCAGAACGCGGCCACGCGCCGGCGGAAGCTGGAACCGCCTTTGCCGGTGCGTCTACCGGCGCGGGGAGATCCCCGTCTCCTGGGGTTACAACCACGGAGGCCAGTCACCGTCTTCCGTTCGACATGGGCAACATGGGCGCGATGTACATGCAGATGACTCTGCGTAGGTACGGCTACACGCACCTGGCCATCAGATCGGTAACTAGTCCGGACGTCGCGGCAGGCATGGTCATCGACGTCGTCGACGACCGGAACCACTCGGTCGCTGGCCAGCTCGTGCTCGTCGACACGCCGTTGACGATCGTGGTCTCGACCGGACCGGCGCACTGACTCGGAGCATCACGGGGCTGCATCACGGGGCTGCATCAGGGGGCTGCATCACGGGGTTTGGAGATCAACGCCGGGTTCCTGTCGCGGCATGGTCCACGCCGTCTCGTCCTCGCCCGGGCCCGGGCCTCACGTGCCCCGGCCCGGGCGAGATGGTCGTAGCGCACCGCTCGGCCCGTCGCGTTTGAACTCCGCCGGATACCGCTTGCTGCCGCTGTGCTGTGCCGCCTGGTGCTCGTCCACTGGATGATCTTCCATCCGGTATCCAGGTGTCGGGTTCCCGCGCGTGCCCGCGTCAGGCGGGTGTGATGCTCTGCTCGTACTGGAAGACGTTGCGGGGGTCGTACTTCGTCTTGATCTCGCGCAGCCGGTCGAAGTTGGATCTCCAGTAGGCGGTCTCCCAATCCTGCATGCCGATGTTCGGCACGTTGACATAGGCGCCGCTCACGTAGGGCCGCATCGCCTGGCTGAACTCGGCGATCCAGGCCTGGGCCTGCGGAGTGAGCGGGTCGCAGACGCCGGGTTGGCTTCCGCGCTTGCCCCAGCCGGCGCCAGGCTCGGAGTAGAAGAGTGCGTCGCGATGCGGGAACGCGGTGCCTCCGTCAGGTCGCCTCCGGACGGCCCCGCCAAAGGCCTGGGTGAAGAAATTGCTGTCATCCGTGGGGGCGTTCTGCATGAAGGAGGCGATCACGCCGATCGCTTCCTTCGGGAACGGCTTCCTGGTGAACTGTGAGAAGAACTTCCAGTTCGCAGGCTCGTTCTCGGTCGGGATCTGGAATCCGGAGTACACCTCGCCCCAGTTGCCCACCTGCACCGTGACCGTGGGGTTGCCCACCGACAGGATCGGGGCCAGCAGTCCCTTCGCCTCGTCCGGTGTTCCTTCGGCGAGAACCCCGAAGAGCAGGATCTGGTTCTTGTGGACCTCGAGCTGGGTCCCGAGGCGGTTGTCGGTGACGGGCGCCGTACGCTGCCAAGCGTCGAAAACCCCATGCAGGTCGCCGATGCCCTCCCAGGTGGCCTGGACGTAGGTGACGCTGTTGAGTGGAGCCACCTTGTAGGTGAGCGACGTGACGATCCCGAAGTTTCCGTTTCCGGCCCCGCGCAGTGCCCAGAGCAGGTCCGAGTTGTGCGCCAAGGATGCCTTGACCACCTTGGCGCACTCCGCGCCGGCCGCTACGACGACTTCGGCCTCCACGAGGCTGTCGCAGGCCATGCCGAGCCAGCGAGTGAGGAAGCCGAATCCGCCGCCGAGCGTCGCACCGGAGAGGCCGACGGTGCCTTCCGTTCCCGTCGTCACCGCGAAATTCTGCTTCGCGAGCGCGGTCACTGCTTCCAACTGGCTGAGCCCGGCTCCGACCGTCGTGATACGAGCGGCCGCATCGATCTCGACCGACTTCAACTCGCTGATGTCGATCACGATGCCGTTGTCGACATTGGACCAGCCTTCAAGGCTGTGCCGGCCGCTGCGCACCCGCAGCGCGACGTCATTCTGCCGGGCCCATTTGAGGGCGTTGACCACGTCCTGAGTGTTCTGGGCGAAGACGATGACCAGTGGAAAGTGAGTGAACAGCTCGTCCCAACCGAGGCTCGCATCCGCGTAGCCGGGGTCACGGGGACGGACGATGCGCCCGGTCAGCTCCGCTGGCGGGCACGGGCAGTGCTCGCACTCCATCGCGGCGCTCGCGACCGGGGCACCTGCGGCCAAAGTGCCTGGAACAACGACCGCGCCGACGCCGGCGGCTGCCGTCGCTCTCAGCATGCCGCGGCGAGAAAAATCATTCATATTCCCTGTCCTCCCGAACGGGTGCGAGGCGAACCGGCTTCACACGTTGGTGAATTAATCCCTGTGTGACAGCTTCCTAATACGGAAATGTAACAGGGGTGCCGTACGGACATCGTCTGACACGCTCATGCGGTCGGTACCGACATTCTGAAATGATGGAGATAGGCCACTGCGAACCGCCGCCACCAAAGTGCGACAGGATGAATTTGTGCCAGAGAAAGGTACATATTGTTGCATCGGTGGCACTTCTCGCGGCCGAGGGCAGGGAGCATCCAGTTCCGCCGCATGCTCCCGACGCTGGTCAAGGTCGCCGGGGACTCGGCCCGGAGGCCGACTCGAGATCTGCTCGACCCGCCCCAGTGCGTAGCGGTCCGGCTGGGCGAACCGGAGAAGATCTCCGATCAGCCGATCAGCTCGGTGGTTCCGCAGAGCCGACTCGATCGTGCCCGAGAGCCAAGGCCATTCCGGGCGGCGGCCTGCAGGTCGCGGGGACTTTGCACATGTGGGCCGGCAGCGGGCGGAAATAACGAGCTTCGCCCACAAACCCCCGGTCGTTCGGATGATCCGGGGCTATTCGCGATTAGCTGCGAGGCAGCCGGGTACTGGCCGCCAGTAGCGCGGCGTTACACCCCTTTGGAGTAGACATGTCAGAAAATTTCTTTTCCAAGGCCAAGGGACAGGCCCAGCACGGACTCGCGCAAGGGAAGCAGAAGGTCGACGAATTACAGCAACAACGTGCGGGGAACGACCTGCTGAGGAAGCTCGGAGCGGCTTACTACGCGGAGAAGCACGGGTTGGGCACCGAACAGGCGACTCAGGGCGCTCTTGGTGCCCTGGAAGCCCACATCAGTGCACATGGAGACGGCTTCCTGCAAGGGTAGCTGCCACCGTCGAGGTGCAAGTGGCATCGGGTAAGCCACAGCGCGAAGGCCTGAGTGTCGAGGGCGGCTGTCGTCCCGGCCACCGAGTCAATCAATTCCGAACGTCGCGCTCTCGACACATCTGCTTGCCGCTCAGGCGCGCCCACCTCGCCCGGCCATAGGCAAGCCGTCCATGGCGCAGGCCGAGGAGCCCGTGTCGACCAGGTCGACCGTTCGCGTGGTCTGCGAGGCTCCGCCACCGGAAGCGCCGAGCGAGATTTTCAGCGACGCGGCCTGGCAGGTCCCGCCGGCTGAGGAACCGCTCGAACTGCTCCGCCGCAACCGGCGCTTGACGCGCTCTGTGAACCGTCGGCGGTGAGGGCCGCCGCAGCGGTGGCGGCGGTGAGTGAGGACGCGCTCGTGGTGGCGCCCCCGGCGGCGCTGTTCGCAGCGTTCTCGGACGGCCAGCCGCTCGCCGCCGGGCTGCCGCTCGCCGCGAGCCCCGCCCCGTGAGCGAGGAATTGCGCCGCGAGCAGGTCGAGCGCCCGGGCAGGCACCGTGGCCTCGCTGTAGGCGGGCGCACCGGGACCGCTCGCCGTGCCGGGGCGAAGTCCTCGTTCCCTGAGATCGCCGTCGTGCGCCGGGCCGCCCGGGCCGTGCTCGACCGCTCAGCGGAGATCCGTGCACGTCACGGTGGATAGCGAATCAACGCCAGGGCACTAACCCCAGCGGGCTTCCCTCGCACCTACGCCGCCGTATCCACGCAGCCCTTACCTGCGCAAGCGTCTTTTCCGCAGGTCAGCGGGTGTGTCTCGGGTGGGCCGCGTGGGACTCGAACCCACAACCCAAGGATTAAAAGGCCTGATATGGCATGCGGCGCAACGGTGTATGCGATAGTCGCGGGTGGATACTCCATGCGCGAATAGGCACGTGACGGCAGGGATCACGCCGCTCGACCGGCGGGGTCGGATGTCGCTTTGGTCCGCTCTTGCCGCTGCGTTCCGTGTGTTCCCCTCGCGCTTGTCTCGCGCGCCTTCGGGGCTAACGACGTAATGACCATTGGCCAATGGTGTCAGCGTCAACACGTACGGTCGTCACATGGAGGAGGCAGCGGCACGGGAGCTGCTGGTGGCGGTGAACCCGAACACCAGCTCAAGCTTGCCGTTCCTGCTGTTGGTCCCCTATGGCGAAGGGCTGCTCCTTGCTTCGGCCGGCAAGTGGCCCCGGGAGCGGAGCATCTTCTGCATGGAGCTGCCATCGCGGTGCTGGCCGCGATCACCTGACCTGGTGGACCGGTCCAGAGTACTTGCGTGCGAACGGCGAGGGGCGAGCATCGACGTGGTCCTCGACAGGCCCGTGAGGAACCGCTCTCAACTTGTGTTCACGACCTGCCGTGGCCGCGAGATGATCTTCTGGCAGAGCCCGCAGGCGCGCGTGCGCTACCCGGAGCGCTCCGTGGTGCCCGCAAGTACAGCGGCCGGGCTGAGCGGCCTTGAGATCATCGTCGACACCAGAGAGAAGGACGGGTACGACTTCGCCTACCAGCCCGTGCGCTTGGTTCGGCACAGACTTGCCTGCGGCGACTACGGGGTGGTGCACGACGGACGTTTGGTGGCGGCGGTGGAGCGCAAGTCGCTGCCGGATCTGGCCGGCTCTCTCGCCAATCATCGGCTGGAGTACGCGCTCGCCGAGCTGGCCGCGTTACCGCGTGCCGCCGTGGTCATCGAGGAGGACTACGGCCAGCTGTTTGCCCTTGAACACTCGCGTGAGGCGCGGATCGCGGACCGGCTCGCCAGGTTGCAGGTTCGCTATCAGAGCGTGCCGATCATCTTCCTCGGAACCCGCGGCCTCGCGCAGGAGTGGATCTACCGTTTCCTCGGCGCCGCGCGTCAGTGGGTGGTCGATGAACTGGCTGCCGGGTCGCACATCGACGGCCAGCCCGGGAACCGTGCGCTCCGTTCCGCCCCAGCCGCATACTCGGCTTCGGAATCCAGCGTGCGCAGGTGGGCGTACACCGTCGGTCTGCCTCAGCCGGAGAAGGGCCCGATTCGCCCCGAAGTCTGGGCCGCGTGGCGTCGGACCCATCCACGCGGCTGACCTGAATTCGGCCGAAGGATCAGCGGACAGTGCCGCGCGTCGGCGCCGATCTCCGGAAGACGGCGTGCCGGCCGCGGAGATGCGGAACAATGTGACGATATGAGCCGCGCCGCATCCCATCTTCCGTCGTCTGTGACGGCCGGGCCACAGCCGTTCGCTTACCTCAGCACTCCGAACGCCGCGCTTTACGGCCAGGTCCTGCGGGTCTTCGCCCAGGCGAGGGCGCGGTTCACCGTGCACCTGCGGCCGGAGGACGTGCTCGCCGAGTTGCGTCGAGACACTGGCATCACGACTGTCGCGATCGAGTCGGTCTCAGCCGCGCTCGAGCAGTTGGAGTCGTGGGGCAATCTGCGTGCCGACGCGGACACCGGGCGGGTCACGACGGTCGAGGACTTCCACCGCGCGCGCTATCTCTACCAGCTCACCCGGCACGGGCAGGCCGCGGTGGCGGCGATCGCTGCGTATGAGCAGGCGCTGGGCCATCGCGGTCAGTTGCAGGCGGTGGCGCTGGAAGACATCGCCGAGCAGCTCGCGTCCCTGCTCGTGCTTGCGCGGGATCCGAACCCGGACGCGGCGAAAGCGCACCTCGCGTTGCTCGGGCTCGTCGACAGGTTCAGCTCACTGGCCGACAACGCGGAGGCGTTCATGGCCTCGCTGAGGCGGACCATCGACTTCCAGGACGGTGATGAGGACGGGTTCATCGCCTACAAGGACCGTCTGATCGGCTACATCGAGCGGTTCATCGCCGATCTGGCCAACCGTGGAGCGCAGATCGCAGATCTGCTCGGCCAGGTGAACGCATCGGGCGTGTCGCGCTTGCTCATCCTCGCGTCACAGCGCGAAGCCGCCGATGCGGTCCCGGACGGCGAAGGGCCGGCCGGGCGGAGCGGAGTGAGCACCGTCGATGGATCGACTGCTCCGGCCACGACGGCGGTCACCGCGGCACTCGCCACGTGGGAGAACCGTTGGCGGGGCCTGACGGACTGGTTCGTCTCCCGGGGCGCCCACCACCCCTCCCAGGCGAAGCTGCTGCGCGCGAGCGCGGTGAGTGCGATCACTAACCTGGTGAACACGGTCTCCGCGCTCAACGAGCGCCGGGGCGGGCGGGTGGACCGGTCCGCGGATTTCCGCGCGCTGGCGCGGTTCTTCGCCGAGGCACGCTCCGACGAGGACGCTCATCGGCTCTGGCGGGCCGCTTTCGCGCTGACCCCGGCGCGGCATCTGAGTGTGGACGCGGAGACGGAGGAGCTGTGGTCGCGGGACCAGCCTTCGTCGGCTACACCATGGGAGCAGGCACCGCCGTTGCGGATCAGCCCTCGGCTGCGGGAGACCGGCTCATATGAGCGGCGCGGCTCGCCGAACAAGGTTGCGGACCGGTCCGCGGCCCGGGCTTTCCTGGCCGAGCAGGCCGAGGCCGAGGCGGCGCAGACGGCGGCGGCCAGGTCTCGGCTGGCCACGGACGGCCCGACGCTCTTGTCCGAGCTCGGTGGGCCGGAAGGACTGGACCGGCAGGCCTTTCGGCTGTTTCTGGCGGTGCTCGGCGACGCGCTGGCGGCGCGGGTGCCCGGTGAGGCGGAGTGCTCGGCCATGACGGGCGATGGCACGATGGAAGTGCGCTTGAAGCTGGTCGACGAGTCGACGATCATCGATATCCCGACGCAGGACGGGGTCTTGTCCGGTCCCGAGCACATCATCGAGATTCTGGACCTCGCGCCCGCCGGAGGCACCCGGTGACGATCGACGATCTGGCCGTCGCGGTCGAGACTGACCCCGATCCGAGGGCTGCGTCACTCCTCGCGGATGTCCGGGCCGAGCGCATCAGGGCGGCGCGGGCGCTGCTGTCTCGACCGCTGTTGCGGACCGCAGACGAGCAGTTCCGCCTGGTGCGCAAGCATGCCGCGGAACTGACGACGTGGTTCGCCGCGGAGACCGGCTGGCGTCTGGTCGTGGATGTGCAGAGCGCGCGCCTGCTCAAGACCCCGGCTCGACTGGACGACCCGACGCGGCCCGCGATCGCCCCGAAGACGAAGGTCCCGTTCACCCGGCGCCGCTACGTCTTGCTGTGTCTGGCTCTGGCCGTGCTCGAACGTTCGGACAGCCAGATCACTCTGGGACGGCTCGCCGATGGCGTGATCACCGGCGTGGCCGATCCGGTTCTGGCGGACACGGGTGTCGAATTCCGGTTGGAGCGCCGGGAGGAGCGCTCCGACCTGGTCGCCGTCGTGCGGGTGCTGCTGGAGTTCGGGGTGCTTGAGAGGGTCCACGGCGACGAGGAGGGGTTCGTCGCGCAGACCGAGAACGACGTGCTCTACGACGTCAAGCGCAAGCTGCTCTCCGATCTGCTGGCCACGACACGAAACCCGTCGACCATTGCGGCGACCGGCTTCGAGCGGCGCCTGGCCGAGCTCACGGCCGAACCGCGTCCGGATACTGACGAGTCGCGGCTGCGCGGCCTGCGCCATCGGCTCACCCGGCGCCTGCTCGATGATCCCGTGGTCTACTACGCGGAGCTCGACGACGAGGAGCGCGACTACCTGGTTCGCCAGCGCCAAGCCATTACCGCACGGATCCACGCGTTCACCGGTCTTGTACCGGAGTTGCGTGCCGAGGGCGTGGCGATGGTCGATCCGCAGGACGAACTGACCGATGTGCGGATGCCGGAGCAAGGCACGGAAGGACACGTCACCCTGCTGATTGCCGCGCACCTGGCCGATCGGGGCCGGCCGGTCTCGCGCTTCGAACTGGCGCGCCTGGTGCGCTCGTTGGCCGCAGAGCATGGAAAGTACTGGCGCAAGTCGGCCGCCGACCCGGCCGCCGCGGGCGACCTCGCGGACGCCGCGTTGCGACGGCTGGTCGCGCTGGATCTCGTCGAGGTGTCAGGTGAGGCGGAGAGCGAGCTATTCAGCGCGAAACCCGCGATCCACCGCTACGCGTTGGCCGCGCCTCGCGTGCTGAAGTCCAGTTCCAAGACCGCCCCCAAGGACAGTTCCCGATGACCGCGTCGCGCCCCGATCTGCCCCGTCC
>NZ_JAGSOG010000263.1 GCF_018139695.1 Actinospica durhamensis
GCCCCGACCCGCCCGCGCCGCCCGCGCCGCCTGCGCGCCGCCGGCTCCGTCGGCGCCGGCGTGCTCGCCCTCGGGCTGATCGCCTCGGCCTGCTCCGGCGCCGGGCAGCCCGCCGCGGACGCCGCGAACGCGCCCTCGGCCGCCGCCTCCCCGACCCTGGTGGGCACGCTCGACACGAACCCGGCCGACCCGCCGCAGCTGCAGTCCTCGGCGATACCCGGCAGCCCGGTACCCACGACGTACCGCGCCGTGCCCGCCGCGCAGGCGCAGACGCTCTCGATCCCGTGGAGCTCGACCGCCTGGCTCGCCCACGTGCACACCGTGGCCGGCTCGAAGGCGAAGGCGGACGACTGGCAGGACCAGGCCTACATCTCCTCCGCCTGGCAGTGGTCCACCGCGCAGGTGCGCGAGCTCGAGGCGAGCATCGTCACGGATCTGCCCAGCGGCATGCCCAAGCCGACCTGCTCCGCGCAGGGCTTCACCCCCTCGAACGCGGCCGCGGTCAGTCAGGTCACGAACCTGCTGACGCTGTGCGTGCAGACCGGGCTCTCCGGTGGCTCCACGACGGCGGCCGAGTCGTGGCTGCGCGCGCAGATCGGCCCGGAGCTCGCCGAGATCAAGGGCGTGACGACGCAGAGCCGCCACGCCGTCTCCGCCACGCCCACGTTCGGCTCGGTCACGTATTACCTTTACGCCGAATACGTGACCGGCTCCGGCTATCTGATCAGCCTTCAGGTGTGGTGAGTTCGCGGCGCTGAGCGGCCAGCCGGGCCAGCGCCGCGGGCAGAGTGAGGTCCGCGGCGCTGCGCAGCAGGAGGTCGGCGTGCGGGAAGCGGGCGGGGTCGACGTGGGGGTGCGGGATGGCGATGCAGGCCAGGCCGGCGGCCTTGGCGGCGGCCACGCCGTGCGGGGAGTCCTCGACGGCGACCGCCTCGGACGGGTCGAGTCCGAGGCGGTCGAGGGCCAGCAGGTAGACGTCGGGGGCGGGCTTGTGCTCGGGCACCTCGTCGCCGAAGGCCAGCGTGGTGAACGGGTCGAGCCGGTCCACGCCGCCGAGCAGTCCGGTCACCCAGGACCTGGGTGAGCTGCTGGCCACCGCGCAGCTGAGCCCTGAGTCGCGGGCCTCGGTGAGCCAGTGCTCAATACCCTCGCGCAGCCCGAGCCCGGCGTGCAGTTCGTCGCGGTAGGCCAGTCGCCTGGTCCGGCTGAGTTCGAGGTCGAAGTCGGGTCCGACGGCCTCGGCGAGCCTTCGGTAGTGCTCGGCCGAGACGTCCCCGCCGTGATCGGCGAAGAACGTCGTCGGATCGAGTTCGAGCCCGTACTGGCGCCATTCGTACCGCCAGCACTCGAGCAGGGTCGTCTCGGTGTCCATGAGCAGGCCGTCGAAGTCGAATATGATCGCCTTGATGCTTCGCACGGGGCTCATTGAACCACGGCCGCCCTCAGCGCTCCGCCGCCCGGCGCGGGATGCTCCGGTCGAGCAGCGCCATCAGGCCGGTCAGCGCGCCGATGCCGGCGATGACGTAGGCGACGGCGTGCAGGCCCTGGTCGGTCGCGCTGTTGCCGAAGGCGATGCCGATCAGGCTGGAGGAGAAGATCGCGCCGAAGTAGGTGAAGGTCCGGTACAGGCCGGAGGCCACCGCGATCTGGTCCGAGCCGGACTGCAGGTAGAGCGTCGCCTGGTTGGCGAATCCGCTGAACCCGTTGGCGAAGCCGAACAGCAGCGACATGCCGATCAGCACCAGCACCGGCGAACTGTGCGTGATGGCGAGCATCACGATCCCGGTCAGCACCAGACACACGCCGGTCAGCACCAGCGGCACCTTCACCCAGCCCTTCGCCGAGACCATCCGCGCGAGCACGATGCTGATACCCGAGAGCGGCAGCAGGATCAGGCCGACCTGCGACGCCGTGTAGTGCGCGGCGCCCTCCATCCACTGGCTGGTGCCGTAGAGCGCGGTGTACGTGCCCAGTGACACCAGGGTCTGGCGGATGTAGGTGCGCAGCACGCGCGGGTTGCGCCCGAGCATGCGCACGTCGATCAGCGGCTTCGGTGCCCGCCGCTCCCAGCCGATCAGCAGCCCGGCCAGCACGATCGCGGCGGCCAGCAGCCACCAGCGCGGGTGGTCGACGCCGGACAGGAACACCAGCAGGCCGATGATCGTGGCGGCGAACAGCGCGATGCCGACCGCGTCCACGGTGGTGGCCAGCGAGCGCCGCTCCACCGCCGGACGCTTCTCCTTCGGCACGCCCACGAGCGTGCACACCAGGGTCAGCAGCGCCAGCGGGACGTTCACCAGGAACAGGGCGCGCCAGCCGAACGCTCCGGCCAGCACGCCGCCGAGCGGCAGCCCGACCACGATCGTGACCTGCGAGGCGATGGAGAAGTTGCCGAGCACCCGGCTCGGCACCCCGGTGCCGAGTTCGTCGGCGCGCTTGCGCACCAGCGCCATCGCCGTGGGGTAGGCGGCCGAGGTGCCCACGCCGATCAGGGCGCGGGAGACCAGCAGGAAGCCGAAGGCCGGAGCGGCCGCGCCCACGACGCCGCCGATCAGCAGGATCGTGACGCCGGCCAGGAAGACCCGGCGGGCGCCGAAGACGGTGGCCAGCTTGCCCATCGTCGGCTGCATCACCGCGCTGCAGAGGTAGAGCACGGAGATGAGCGTCGCGGTGGTGCCCGGACCCTTGTGGAAGTCCACGCCGATGCCCACGAGTCCGGTGGCGATCATCGAGCTGTTGATCGGGTTGAGGCTGGAGCCGAGCAGCAGCGGACTGATGAACCGCCAGCCGAACGGCTTGTCCGAGCGGCCGGACGGCGTCTTCGCCGCCGGCCGCTCGGCGGTGACCGCCGTCACCGGGCGCCGCCTTGGAGCAGCCCCAGCAGCTCGTCGGTGGTGCCGGTCTCGCCGATGCGCGGGAAGACGCGGGTGATGGCGTGCTCGTGCTTGCCGGCGTCGGTGTCGGTCATCGCGTCGACCGGGAGGCTGACGTGGAAGCCGTCCTCGTGCGCGGTGCGCGCGGTGGACTCCACGCCGGTGCCGGTGGCGATGCCGACGACCACGACCTGGGTGACGCCGGCGGCGCGCAGGGTCTCGGTCAGGCCGGTGCCGGAGAAGGCGCCGCGGGCGTACTTGGTGACGAGGATGTCGCTCGGCTGCACCTCGAGCTCGTCGATGAGCGCGGTCCAGTCCTCCGGGAAGACCCGGGGCCCGCCGCTGCCCTCGTCGGTGCGCCCGGCCGGGGCGCCGGCCACGTTGACCAGCACGACCGGCAGGTCACGGCTGCGGAACTCCTTGACCAGCCGAACCGACCGGTCCACCACCTCGTCGCGGGTCAGCGGCGCGAGCGGCAGGTCCACGATGCCGCGCTGCAGATCGATCACGATCAGCGCGGTGGTGGGGTCGAGGGTGGTGAAGGCCATGGTGGTTCCTTTCGATGCCCGGGCAGGCCGGGGTACGCCTCCGGCGGACGTCGGCGCGCGGGCGCGGCGACGTGCGGGGACGCGTCGGTTGACGGTGGTGACGGTGAAGGTGCCGGCGGTGTGCCGACGCCGGGTAAAGCCGTGCCGACGGAGTCGGTTTCCGTCCGGCTTGAGCCGGCCGGGCGCTCGAACCGCCGTGCGCGCGGGGCGCTAGGCCTGGCCGAGCCGCTGCAGCAGCGGGACGACCTCGGCGACCCGGGCGATCTCCTCGGGCGTGAGCGTCGCGGTGAGCGCCTCGGTCAGCCAGTCCTCCTTGGCCAGCCGACCGGTGCGGAACTCCTCGCGTGCCTGCTCGGTGAGACTCAGCACGGTCTTGCGCCCGTCACGCGGATCGGGGGCCCCGGCGACCAGCCCCAGGGACTGCAGCGCCGTGACGATGGCGGCCATCGACTGCGGCCGCATCCCCTCGGCCTTGGCCAGCTCCGTCGCGGTGGCCGAGCCGAGCGCCTCGATCCGGGAGAGCGCGTTGGACTGGGACTTGGTCAGGTCGCTGCCCGGCGCCTGCTCACGCAGACGGCGCAGCAGCTGCACCACGGCCAGCCGAAGCTGCGCCGCCACGGCGGTGGCCTCGACGGCCTCGGCCTCGATGACCTCGTCCCTGTCGTTCATGATTCCAAGCTATCACTTCACCAGCCAACTGTACAGTTGACTGTAGATCTACCAGGGTCAGCGCCGCGTCCCGCCCATCGTCTCGCCCGCGCCCCCTGCCTGCGGGAGCGGTAGCGTGGCAGCGTGGCGAGTCCGACCGAGCCAAGCTCCGCCTCCCGCAGCGGCGTCGCCGAGCGCCTGCTCGCACTGCTCGGCGCCTTCGACGCGCAGCACCGCGAGCTGAGCCTGACCTCGCTCGCGCGCCGGGCCGGGCTGCCGGCCGCCACCACGCACCGGCTGGTCGGGCAGCTGACCGCGTGGGGGGCGCTGGAGCAGGCGGAGGGCGGGGGCTACCGGATCGGGCTGCGGCTGTGGGAGGTCGGCTGCCTCGCGCCGCGCAGTTCCGGGCTGCGCCGGGCGGTGCTGCCGTTCATGGAAGACCTCTACGAAACCACGCACGAGAACGTGCAGCTCGCCGTGCGCGACGGGCTCGACACCCTCTACATCGAGCTGATCTCGGGGCGCTCGGCCGTGGTCGTGCGCACCACCGTCGGCTCCCGCTGGCCGCTGCACGCCACCGGCGTCGGGCTGGTCCTGCTCGCGCACGCTCCGGCGGCGGTGCAGGAGCGGGTGTGCGCGCGGCCGCTGGCCCGGTTCACCGGACACACCATCACCGAGCCGGCCCGGCTGCGCGCGACGCTGGCCGAGGTGCGGCGCGCGGACGCGGCGGTGAGCGACCGTCAGATCACCGATGACGCGGTGTCGGTCGCCGCGCCGATCCGGGACGCGTCCGGCTCCGTCGTGGCCGCGCTCTCCCTGGTGGTCCCGGCCACGGCGAACCCGGCGCCGCTGGTCCCGGCCGTGCGGATGGCCGCGCGCGGCGGATCGCGGGCGCTGGGGTACGGCCCCGGGCCGCGCAGTACGCGCGCCGAGGGGCACGGCGCCTTCCACCCAGTGGAAGAACCCCTTGCCGGGCAGGGCTGAACTCGCCGAACCTCTGCGTGACGGCCCCACATCGTGGTGGGCGCGTGAGCGAAGGAGTTCGAAGTGGCCGCACCCGGCATCCCGATCGTCCGCGACCAGTGGTACGTCGCCGCCTACGGCGCGGAGGTGACGCGCGAGTTCCTGGCCCGCACGATCTGCAACGAGCCCATCGTGTTCTACCGCACCGAGGACGGCGCGCCGGTGGCGCTGGCCGACCGCTGCGTGCACCGCAGGTTCCCGCTCTCGCAGAGCCGGCTGGACGGGGACCGGGTGGTGTGCGGCTACCACGGCTTCACCTACGAGCCGAGCGGCGCGTGCGTGTACGTACCCGGACAGCAGCGGATCCCGCGCACCGCCCGGGTGGCCTCGTACCCGGTGGTGGAGCAGGACTCGTTCATCTGGGTCTTCATTGGGGACCCGCAGCTGGCCGAGCAGCGCCCGATACCGCGCGCGCCCTGGCTCAACCCCGACTCCGGCTACGTGACGGTGGCCGGGATGGAGCCGATCAAGGGCCGCTACAGCCTGCTGGTGGACAACCTGCTCGACCTTTCGCACGAGACGTATCTGCACGGCGGCTACATCGGCACACCGGAGGTGGCCGAGACGCCGATCGAGACGAGCGTGGACGAGCAGACCGGCCTGGTGCGGGTGAGCCGGCGGATGCAGGACGCCGAGTGCCCGCCGTTCTACGCCAAGTCCACCGGCCTGACCGACCGGATCTCGCGCTGGCAGGACATCGAGTACCACGCCCCCTGCCTCTACCTGCTGCACAGCCGGATCGCGCCGGTGGGTTCGGTGCCGAACCCGGACGGCACGGACCCGGAGGGCTTCCACACCGAGATCACCTACGCGATCACGCCCGAGACCGACAACTCGGTGCTCGACTTCTGGATGGTCTCGCGCGACTTCGCCCGCGAGGACGCGGACGTGACCGAGTTCCTGGCCAAGTTCAACCACACCGTGGTGATGCAGGACGTGGACGCGCTCAACATCCTCGAGGGCGTCATCGAGACGGAGCCCGAGGGCTTCCAGGAGCTGAGCATCAACATCGACGCGGGCGGGCTGGCCGCGCGCAAGGTGCTCAAGCGGCTGGCCGAGGCGGCGGCGTGACGCAGGCGGAGCCGGGAGTGCAGGCGGCGGACGTGAAGGTCGTGGTGACGGAGCGGGTCGAGGCGGCCGTGGGGGTCGTCTCGCTCACGCTCGGCGCGGTGGACGGCGGGGCGCTGCCGCCGTGGAGTCCGGGCGCGCACATCGACCTGCACCTGCGTGAGGATCTGGTCCGGCAGTACTCGCTGTGCGGCGACCCGGAGGACCGCGCGCACTGGCGCATCGCCGTGCTGCGCGAGACCGGCGGCCGCGGCGGGTCGGTGTTCGTGCACGACGAGCTGGCGGTCGGCACGGCGCTCTCGGTCTCCGCTCCGCGCAACAACTTCGCGCTGCTTCCGGCGCGCCGCTACCTGTTCATCGCGGGCGGGATCGGCATCACGCCGCTGCTGCCGATGATCGCGCAGGCACACGCGGAGGACGCCGAGTGGGGTCTGCTCTACGGCGGCCGCACCCGCGGGTCGATGGCGTTCGCCAAGCGCCTGGCGACCCGGCACGGCGCGCGGGTGCAGGTGCGTCCGCAGGACGAGCACGGCCTGCTCGATCTCGCGGCGCACCTGGCCGAGCCGGACGAGGAGACGCTGATCTACGCCTGCGGGCCGGAGCCGATGCTGGCGGCGGTGGCGGCCGCGTCGGCGCACTGGCCCTCCGGTGCGCTGCGGGTCGAGCGGTTCACGCCGGTCGAGGTCGGTGAGCCGGTCCGGGCAGACGCGTTCGACGTCGTGCTGGCCCGCAGCGGCACCCGCGTGACGGTCCGGCCGGGATGCTCGATCCTGGAGACGGTCGAGGCCGCCGGAGTCGATGTCCTGTCCTCCTGCCGCGAGGGCACCTGCGGCACCTGCGAGACCGCGGTGCTGGCAGGCGTGCCAGAGCATCGTGACAGTCTGCTGACTCCGGACGAGCGGGAGAGCAACGAGATCATGTTCATCTGCGTCTCGCGGAGCCTGAGCCCCGAGCTGACGCTCGACCTCTGACGCTCGTGTGTACGGACGAGTCCGGGCGCCGCGTGGGGCGGCGCCCGGACCGATCCATTCTCGAACGCTCGGCCGAGCGGACTCAGCCGGAGGCGCTCAGCCGAGGGTGATGCCGAGCGTCTGGCCGGCGTCGCCGAAGCTCTGCCCGGCCAGCTGCCAGGATCCGTTCACGTACTCGAGGGCCAGGCCGCTGTTGCGGTTGACCAGCTTGTACGTGCCCACTCCGGCCAGGGAGGTGTTCGTCGCGGCGGAGACCGTCGCGGCGGACGAGCTCGAGCTGAGCGTCGCGGGCGTGTCGCTGCCGATCGGCTCGAGGTACCACTGGTCGCTGCCGCCGGGCGAGCCGTTGCCGCTGTTGCCGGTCGAGCTGTAGTTCGCCTGGGCCGCGCCGGTGGTCACGCTCGCGCCGATGGCGCGCTGCGCGGCCGCGGTGGCCCCGGAGACCTGCAAGTACGCGCCGGTCGCGACGTTCTCCAGCTTGTAGACGCCGCTCGGGTAGCTGGTGCTGAACGAGTCGGCCACCGGCACCAGCTGCCACTCGCCCGCCGTGGACCCGCTGCCGCCGGAGTCGGTCAGCGCCGTGCCGCCGACGGTCAGGCTGTAGTCGGAGGACGAGCTGATCGCGGTGCCGCTGCCGTCGACCGGGGTCTTGCCCACAACGTAGTCGGGCTGCGAGGACGAGTGCGGGTACATGGTCACGTCCCACATGCCGCCGGTCAGCGCGGAGACCATCCGGTATGACCGGGTGCTGATGTTCTGGTTGGTCAGGCTGCCGTAGTCGAGGCTGGTCAGGTAGCTGCTGGAGGCCCCGCTCGGCTCCACGCCGACGACGGCCAGGCTGTTGGGCTTGCCGAGGTCCGAGGTGGTGTAGACGTCGGTGTCGTAACCGACGGACAGGTACGCCTCGGCGTAGGTGTTGTAGGTCAGTGCCGACTCGTTGACCTCCGTCGGCGAGAGGTAGAGCCGGTGGGTCGTGGTGTCCTCGAGCACCATGTTGGTGACGGTCGCGCTCTGGGTCGAGCCGGCCGCGTTGGTGATCGCGATCGTAACGGCCGAGCCGGTCCCGGTGACCGTGACGCTGCTGTTGAGCGCGGGGTCCTGATAGGTGACGGAGCCGACCGAGGTGCCCGAGCTGTTGTCGATGGTGCCGGTGCTCGGGTAGGCGGTGTAGGTCGCGCCGCTAGCGTCCTCGAAGGTGAACGAGCCGCCGGAGGTCACGTAGACACTGCGGTAGTCCACGCTGGAGGCGTCCGCGCCGGTGCCGGTGAAGTTGATCTGGTCGGTCGCGGGCGTGTAGCTCGCCACCAGGCCGAGCGCGTTGCCCACGTTCCCGTCGACGCCGCCGATGCCGGGCTGGGTCCAGCTGCCGTTGTCGTACTTGTTCCAGGTGCCCGGCGCCATCTTGCCGCTGATCGGCGCGCGGGCGAGGGAGGGCCAGGTGGCCACGGTGGTGTAGCCGGGCTTCATCTTGATCGTCGTGTTGTAGACCACGTAGAAGTAGCCGGTGGAGTAGTCCACGAACAGCCGCACGCCGGCCACGCCGTAGTCCCAGGTGTTGCCGGGGGTGGCGGTGGCGTCGAAGGCGTCGTTGTCGGTGAAGGGCGAGGTGAGGATCTCGCCGCCGTAGTTCCAGTCGGTGCCGTCGTCGGTGGAGTAGGCGGTCAGGATCCGGTTGGCGTGGATGCCGGTGGTGATCCGCTGGGCGGTGGTCAGGCCGCTGGTGACCCAGGGGTCGAAGTCGTATTCGTCGTTGACCACGCCGTACCAGGTGCCGGTGGACGGGTCGACCCAGACGCCCACGACGTCGCAGTGGTCGTCCTCGTAGGGCGAGGGCGCGGCGTGCGCGGCGGCCTTGTCGACCTGGTAGCACAGCGAGCCGGACCGGTTGTAGTACGTGTCGTCGGCGACGCTGGTGGTGCTGGAGCCGACTCCGGCGTTGAGCGCGCCGAGGTCGGTGTTGGTGAAGGTGGTGGTGTATGAGCCGCTGTCGGTGGTGGTGTAGTCGGCGTACGAGGAGAGCCAGTGGAAGGTGCCGGAGGTGTCGGTGAACGCGGAGCCCGCGATGTCGCCGACCAGCGAGGAGGAGAGGGTGTGGGAGGCGTCGAGCGTGTACGTCGGGTAGAGCGGGGTGGCCGCCTCGGCGCTGGGCCCGAGCAGCGCGGCACCGAGGGCGAGCAGGGCGACGGGCAGAGCGCGACGTGGTGCGAGCAGGCGCGGTAAGGACACGGTGAGACCCCTTCTTTGGGAGGGTAAGCGCTTGCTATCCCTGGCATGGAGACATCGGGTATTGATCCAGCGGGATGCGTTGGAGTGTGGCTTCGAGTGGCGAAAGTGTCAAGAGTCGCCGCGAACCCGTAGGCAATCGAGCAGTAAGCGCGTACTATCTGGCCCATGTCTGAGCCTGACGAAGCCCCGATCGGGACGCGCGCGCTGTGGTGCGCGACGGCCGACGCCTGGCTGCTGACCGCCCGCCGCCACGCCCTCGCCGGAGGGTCGCTGATCGCGCCGCCCGGGCGCGCCTCCCAGTGCGGGCCGCTGAGCGACGGCATCGAAGGGTTCTGTCGCAGCTTCCTGCTGGCCGGGGCCCGCCTGGCCCACGGCGCGGACGAGGCCGGACACGCCGAGTGGTACGCGCGCGGGCTGGCGGCGGCGATGGGGACGGGCGGCGCGGGCGGTGGCACTCGGCCCGGGACCTGGGGGCGTGCGGTCGCGGCCGGGGAGCCGTCGGGTTCGGGCATCCAGCAGCCGATCGTGGAGGCGGCGAACCTGGCGTTCGGGCTCGCGCTGTGCCGTGAACAGGTCTGGGACCGGCTGGAGGAGGCCACCCGCGAGCAGCTCGCCGACTGGCTCGCGCACCATGCCAGGCTGCGCGCCTGGGACAACAACTGGCTGCTGTTCACCGCGGTCGTCGAGGCCTTCCTCGCCTCGGTCGGCGTCGAGGTGCCGGGCGGGCACATGGACGAGGACATCGAACGCGTCGAGTCCTGGTACCTGGGCGACGGCTGGTACAACGACGGGCCGCTGAGCGGCCGGCGCAACATCGACCACTACAACTCCTGGGTGATCCACCCGTTCCTGTGGCAGTGGTACCGGCTGCGCGGCGACGCGGCGGACCCGGCGCGCCGGGCGCGGATGCACGAGCGGCTGGCCGCGTTCGCGGGCGGGTACGCCCGCACCTTCGCGCCCGACGGCGCCCCGCTGCACCAGGGCAGATCCCTGACGTACCGGACGGCGGCGGTGACCGGCCTGTGGACGGCCGCGCTGGCCGGGGTGAGCCCGCTCTCCCCCGCCCGGACCCGGAGCCTGTGCACCGCCACGCTCCGCCACTTCGAGCAGCTCGGCGTCACCGGGGCCGAGCCGCCCAGCCTCGGCTGGCGCGCCGCGCACTTCGAGCCCTCACTCCAGGTCTACAGCGGCCCGGGCTCGCCGTACTTCGCCGGCATGGGCTTCCTCGGTCTGGCCGCCGCGCCCGACCACCCGCTGTGGACCGCGCCGGACGAGGACGAGCACGACGACGCGGCACCCGGCGGCTCGGACGCACCCGGCGGCGACCGCGCCGAGGTGACGGCGTGGCGCTCCGTCGGCTGGGTCGCGGCCTCGCGGCGGGACGAGGGCGTGGTGCGCGTGGCCAACCACGGCGCCGACCACGAGACCTTCCTGCCCGGCGGCGGGGACGATCCGCACTACATCAAGTTCGGCTACAGCACCCACACCGCGCCCGGCACCGGCCCGGCCTGGCAGGACGGCGGGATCGACGGCCACTTCGCGCTGCTCGACCCGTGGCGGCGCTGGACCCGCCGACACGCGATCGAGGAACCGCGCGTCACCGCGGAGGGCGTCGCCGTCTCCACACACACCCCGCGCGACCGCTGGGGCGCCGCGCTGCCGGACACCCGCGTCATATCCGCGTCCTGCTTCATCGACACGCCGGACGGCGGGCTGTGGGAGATCCGCGCCCACCGCGTGCTCGGCGGCGCGGGCTGGGACCAGGTGCGCGAGGGCGGCTACGCGGTCGCGGCGGACGAGCAGCCCCTCGGGGCGGGCAAGGACGGGGGCGCGGCCTGGGCCCTGGGGCGCACCGAGGTCGCGGCGGTCTTCGCAGCCGTGGTGCCGCTGGCCGGGTACGACGTGGCCGACACGGTCGCGTACCAGGGCTCGAACGCGCTCGGCGAGCACAGCCTGACGCCGTATCTGGTCGGCGAGCGCCGCGGTGCGCTGGACACCGTCCACGTCTCCGGCCACCTGCTGCGCCTGCATCCGCTGCCGGCCGAGGGTTGGGCGCCGCAGCACGAACTGCCGCTACCGCCCGCCGTGCACGTCGACCCGGCCACCGCGACCGTCACCGTGCGCGTGGACGGCACCGAGCGCACGCTCGAACTCGAGCCGCCTCGATAGCCTGGACCCCATGGGGGCAGCATCGCGGGTGATCCGCTTCATCTTCATCGCAGGCTTCGTCGAAGGTACGTGCGCGCACGCCTACGACGTGGCCTGCGGAGGGCTGCACGCCTATCGCGGATTCCCGCTGGTGAGCCAGGTGCTCTTCCAGCTGCTGCTGGTGATCGATCCGCTCGCCGCGGTCCTGGCGTGGCGGCGGATCCCGGCCGCCCCGCTGCTCGGCGCCGCGATCATGCTCGCGGACGCTGCGGCCAACTGGCAGGGCAACTGGCCGTCCGTGCGGGCGGACCCCGGGTTACTGCTGCGGCCCTACGGCCTTTCGATGATCACCCTGTTCGGGCTCTTCGTGCTGGTGACGGCGCTACCGCTGCGCCGCTCGCTGCGCGCAGGGCGCGACGCCGCCCACCCCGCCCCGGC
>NZ_JAGSOG010000264.1 GCF_018139695.1 Actinospica durhamensis
CGCTCGGACTCACCGGACGAGCTCCCCGCGGCCATCCCGGCCCTCCCCCACCTCGCGGCGCTGCGGCTGCGCCTCGTGCTGCACCGCGACACCGCCCCAGAACGCGAAGCCCTTCACCCGCACCACCGGCGCGTTCGCCGGCGGGACCGCGGTGGGCTCGTTCTCCCCGAAGCCGCCCATGAAGCCGATGCCGACGACCTCCACCCGCACCTGCGGCGGCGCGATGATCTGCACACCACCCATGATCGCGACGGCGGAGATCTCGGTGAAGGCGCTCTCATACCGGGCGTCGCGCAGGTCGAACACCACCCCGCCCCAGAACGCGAAGGCCCGCAGGCGCTTGGGCACCACCCAGGCGCCGGTGCGCTTGGCCCCGGACATGACGGCGATCGCGGCCCGCCGCACCGGCGAGGGGGCGCCGGTCAGCGGGACGGCGTCTTCGGGTACGGATACCCGCGGGGCCGAGCCCTGTTCGGTCGGCAGGTCCGCGGTGATCGGTTCGAGCTCGCGGTAGGTCTTCGCGGAGTAGACGGCCTCGAGCCGCTCGCCGAGCTCGTCCAGGGTGATCCGGCCGTGTCCGGCCGCCGTGCGCAGCAGTTCGGCGACGCGCTCGCGGTCCGTGTCCGAGGCACGCAGGTCCAACTCGGCCCGGCGCTGCGCGGGCTGCTCGTCCATCGCCATGGCGGAATCCTATACGGACCATGCCGTACGGGTCCGCCGAGCGCGGCCGGTGCCTGGCCGGCGCTTCGCCCGCGCCGCGTCAGTGCCCGATGTGCCAGCCGAGCAGGTAGGAGTGCACCGCGTCGGCCACCATCTGCACGGCGATGGCGGCGAGCAGCAGACCGGCGATCCGGGTCACCAGGGTGACCCCGGACTCCTTGATCAGCCGGATGATCAGCACCGAGTAACGCATCGTCAGCCAGATCACCAGGTGCGTGGCCACGATCGCGGCGGCCACCGCCACGAAGTCGCCCACCGCGTGGATCTGCTGCACGAACAAGATCACCGCGACGATCGCGCCCGGCCCGGCCAGCAGCGGCGTGCCGAGCGGCACCAGCGCCACGTTCACATCCGCCGACTCGCTCGGCTCGTCCGCCCGGCCGGTCAGCAGTTCCAGCGCGACGAGCAGCAGGAGCAGCCCGCCCGAGCCCTCCAGCGCCGAGACCGTGATGCCCAGGTACTTCAGGATCTGCTGCCCGAACGCGGCGAAGCAGCTGATCACGCCGAAGGAGACGACAGAGGCCTGCAACGCCAGCCGGCGCCGGTCGCGCCGGGAGCGGCCCGAGGTCAGGCCGAGGAAGACCGGCACGGTGCCCGGCGGGTCCATGATCACCAGCAGTGTGACGAAGCTGGTGCCGAAGAGGGTGACGTTCATCGACGCGGATTCCCCGGCCGGTCAGGCGGATTCGGGGAACAGCGCGGCGAAGGCCTCCGGCGCGGTGGTGCACTGCCCGAGCACCACCGTCTTGCGGGTGCCGTGGTAGTCGCTCGACCCGGTCGCGACCATGCCGAGCGAGTCGGCCAGGGCCCGGACATGCGCCCGGGCGGCCTCGTCGTGGTCCGGGTGGTCGGCCTCGAGCCCGTGCAGCCCGGCGTCGCCGAGCATGGCGATCTGCTCGTCCGTCACGGTCCGCCCCCGCTTGGCCGCGGCCGGGTGCGCGAAGACGGTCTTGCCGCCCGCGTCGCGCACCAGCCGGATCGCGTGTACGGGTTCGAGGGCGTACTTCTCCACGTAGGCGCGGCCGCCGTCGGCCAGCCACAGGCTGGAGAAGGCCGCGTCCACGCTGGGCACCACGCCCGCCTCCACCAGCGCGCTGGCCACGTGCGGGCGCCCGATCGCGGCGCCCCGGGCGATGCGCTGGACCTGCTCCCAGGAGATCGGCGCGCCGAGGTCGCGGCAGCGTTCGGTGATCAGTTCCGCGCGATGCTCGCGGTCGTCGCGCAGCTTGGCCCGCTCCGCCGCGAACTCCGGGGCGCCGCGGTCGAAGCCGTAGGCCAGCAGATGCACCTGGATCCCGCCGGGGCCGCCGAAGCGGCAGGAGATCTCGGCCCCGGGGATCACCCGCACGCCGTGCCGCTCGCCGGCGGCCGCCGCCGCGTCCCAGCCGGCGGTGGTGTCGTGGTCGGTCAGCGCGATCACGTCGAGCCCGGCCGCGGCGGCGTTCGCCACCAGCTCGGACGGGGTGTCGGTGCCGTCCGAACAACTGCTGTGGGTGTGCAGGTCGATCCGCATTCGGCCAGGCTACCGGGCCCGCCGTCGGCTCTCACCTCCGGCGGCCACTTCGGCTCACCTCCGGCGTGCCCGCGCTCGCGGCCCTACCGGCTACGCGGCCGCGCCGTACAAGCGCCGCTCAGCCGAAGAAGCGCGGCGAGAGCGTGCCCATCGGCAGGTAGGCGAGCTCGGCCTCGGCGTCGCGCAGGTCGGTGAGCACCACTTCGTCGTAGAGCAGGGTGCCGGCGATCGCGGGCCACAGCACCAGCCACAGCCACATCCCGCGCGCCTCGCCGACGAACACGGCGCGGTCGCCGGTGCCGGGCACGGCCCACATCGGGGTGGGCCGGCCGGCCGCGTAGAGCTTGGCGTGCGCCGCGGTGTCCTCGAAGATCGGGCCGGGGTCGGGTCCGGGCAGGCCGGCGAAGCGGGCGCCGAGGCCGATGCCCATCTCCTCCGCGATCAGCAGCAGGTCGCCGTCGCCGCCGAAGGGCGAGGGGCCGGACGCGGCCACCACGGTCGCGCGCGCGCCGTCCTTGCGGTCGCCCGCGTAGGCCAGACCGCTGAAGCTCCAGCCGCTGGAGAGCGGCCAGGGCAGCCAGAGCGGGACCTGGGAGTGCGCGACCACGCCGGAGAGCGCCTCGGCGTCCGGGGCGAGCACGGGCTGGACCGGGTGCACCGCGCCGTGCAGCTCACAGTGCCACAGGTCCACGGACGAGCTCGGCCCGTACGGCAGCGCGGCCGCGGGCAGCGACGCGAGATCCTCCGGGACGGTGTCCGGCACCTCGCCGATGAACGACTCCGGCACCACCGGCAGGTGGGCCGAAGGATCGCCGGGAGCACGCACACGGTTCCCGCACCGGGGACAACTGGGCTCGCCCTTCATGATACGAACGGTCTCCCGTCCGGGTGCCTCCCGTCAAGCGCTCGTCACCCGAGAGGGGCCCCGGCTGCGCCCGGCGCCCGGCCGCGTGCTCAGCCGCGCGGCTCGGGCCGGGGCTCGAACGGGCCGCCGGCGGGCAGCTTGGGCACCATCACCTTGCGGCGGAAGACGCAGACCACGGTCCCGTCCTGGTTGATCCCGCGGGTCTCGACCGCCACCACGCCGCGGTCCGGCTTGGACCTGGACTCGGTCTTGTCCAGCACCGTGGTCTCGCCGTAGATCGTGTCGCCGTGGAACGTCGGGGCGACGTGCCGCAGCGACTCGACCTCGAGGTTGGCGATGGCCTTGCCCGAGACGTCGGGCACGGACATGCCGAGCAGCAGCGAGTAGACGTAGTTGCCGACGACCACGTTCCGGCCGAACTCGGTGGCGCCCTCGGCGTAGTGGGCGTCGAGGTGCAGCGGGTGGTGGTTCATGGTCAGCAGGCAGAACAGGTGGTCGTCGTACTCGGTGACGGTCTTGCCGGGCCAGTGCTTGTACACCGCGCCGATTTCGAACTCTTCGAAGTAGCGGCCGAACTGCATGGGTCAGCTCCTGAAGGGTGGGACGGTTGCGTGCCGCCCATCCTGCCGCAACTTGTTACCGGCCGGTAGCCTCAGGCGTCGAGTTCGACCTGCTCCGGCTCGAACTCGGGCTGCCCCGGCTTGGGGTAGTCCACCGCGTCCCCGGCGTAGCCCACGTCCGGGATCTCCGGGGCCAGCCAGCTGGCCAGGTGGTCGGGGTAGTCCTCCTCGATCAGGTCCCCGACGGTCAGCACGTAGGCCAGGTCCCCGGCGGCCGAGGCGGCGTGGCTGAGCGCGGAGTCCTTCTCCCAGGTGCCGTAGGTGGCCGCACGGGCGTAGCCGCGGGCCAGGCGGGCGGCCCCGGACCGGCCGGAGGCCGAGATGGCCGCGTCGGCCTTGGCCAGCGCGTCGAACTTGTGCCGGGCGAAGTTGAGCCCGGCCGCGTCGATCCGCTTGCCGATCCGGTCGAGCTGCTCGCGCTGGAGGTTGCCGAGCGCGTAGAGCAGGCCGAGCACGCGCTGGCCGTTGGGCCCGTACGCCCACCAGGAGGCGACCTCGGCGACGGCCAGGAACTCGCGGGTGACGATCGCCTGCGCGCCGACCGAGGAGGCCGGGACGAAGTGCTCGGGCGCGGGCACGGCCTGGAGCTGGAAGAGCCGGAAGGACCCGTCCACACCGAGGGTGAGGGTCATGTCGTCGGCGATGCCGAGTCCGCTCTGCGCGGGCTCGGGATGCAGCAGCAGTCCGTACGGCTCGGCGGAGGACTCGGCCTCCGCCGGTTCGGTCAGGAAGGTGGTGATGCCGCGCTCGAGGGCCGCGGCCAGGTCGACCACCTGGCGGTCCGGTCCGATCTGCCGGGTTCCGTCCATGCGGGCGATCACGTAATACGTTGCCATCGGAGTGTCCTGGCCCTCCCTGATCCTTGCCACGCGCGGGCGCGGTCGTCGCCGCCCATCCTGCCCTATCGGCCCGGTGCGCGTCAGGTGGTCCGGGCAGCCGGAGAGCGGTCGGCCGGTCCGAAGTCTAGACGAGCGCGGACCAGACCTCGGCCACGGCCTCGACAATCGCGTCCGGCCGGTCGTATGGAACGAAATGGGCACTGTCTTCGAGCTCGATCAGCTTTCCGCGCGCGGACATCCGCGTCAACTGCTGCTGGCGCGCGCGCCACTGCTCGCGGCCGCGGCGCAGCGAGCCGCCGGCGAACGGCAGCGCGCGGGCGACCGGGGACAGGCCGTAGGCCGCGATCACCCGCAGCGGCACGTCGGCCGGGAACGGGCGCTCGCAGCGCAGCTCGAGCAGCTGCGCGGCGAGCGTGTGGTAGGTGGCGTTCTCCAGCAGCCCGGCCGTGAACACCCGGCCAGAGGCGCCGGCCGCGGCCACCTCCGCGGTGTCTGCGAGGTCTGATCCGCCGACCCGGGTGGCGCGCACGGACAGGGCCCGCATCAGCGGCGTGCCGAGCGCGGCCAGGCCGGTGCGCCCGGCCAGCTCGCCGACCTTCTGCCACAGCGCCACCGCGCGCTCGGCCTGTTCCGGGCTCGGCGGGGCCGGCGCGTCCGGCTCGGCCGAGCCGTCGATCAGCACCAGGCCGGCCACCAGCTCGGGGTACATCCGGGCGAAGGCCTCGACGTGGAAGCCGGAGAGCGAGAACCCGACCACCACCGCGGGCCCGATCGGCCCGGCCCCCGGCCCGAGCACTCCGGGCGTGGTCAACAGGGCCCTGATGCGGTCGGCCTCGCCGGCCAGCGTCGGCCCCACCGGCGAGGGCTCGGACCAGCCGAGCCCCGGGCGGTCGAAGCACAGCGCCGGGGCGCGCTCGGCCAGCTCGGGCAGCACCAGCTTCCAGTCGAACCAGCCGCCGCCGAGCCCGGAGCTGAGCAGCACCGGCGGGAGGGTGGCACCGGGCGGCCCTGGCTCGGCCACCACGTGCGTGGCCAGCCCGGCCACACGGACCAGGCGCCCGGGTACCCGCGGCGCGACGTTCACAGACCCCAGGCTAACCCGCGCGCTCGGAACCGGCCGCGCGACGGTGGGCGGAGGTCGGCGGCGTACGGCGTCGGTGTGCGGTGGCCCGCGGCCGGTCAGCGCAGCTTGTACTCCTCCAGCAGCCGCCGCCCGATGATCATCCGCTGGATCTCGGAGGTGCCCTCGCCGATCAGCAGCATCGGCGCCTCGCGGTAGAGCCGCTCGATCTCGTACTCCTTGGAGTAGCCGTAGCCGCCGTGGATGCGGAAGGAGTCCTCCACGACCTCCTTGCAGTACTCGGCCGCGAGGTATTTCGCCATGCCGGCCTCGAGGTCGTTGCGCTGCCCGGCGTCCTTGGTCCGCGCGGCGCGCACCATCATCTGGTGCGCGGCCTCGACCTTCGTCGCCATGTCGGCGAGCTTGAACTGGATCGCCTGGTGCTGGGCGATCGGCTTGCCGAACGCGGAACGCTGCTGGGCGTAGGCGATGCCGAGCTCGAAGGCCCGCAGCGCGATCCCGCAGGCGCGCGCGGCCACGTTCACCCGGCCGACCTCGACCCCGTCCATCATGTGCGCGAAGCCGCGCCCCGGCGTGCCGCCGAGCACCCGGTCCGCCGGCACCCGCACCTGATCCAGCACGAGCTCGGTGGTGTCGACGCCCTTGTAGCCCATCTTCTGGATCTTGCCCGGCACGGTCAGTCCCGGCCGGGTCTCGCCGAAGCCGGGCTCCTTCTCGATCAGGAAGGTGGTGAGGTTCTTGTAGGGCGTCTCGGCGCCCTCGTCGGTGCGGGCGAGCAGGGCGACGAGGTTGGCGGTGGCCCCGTTGGTCAGCCACATCTTCTGGCCGGTGATCAGATAGTCGGACCCGTCCCGCACGCCCTTGGTGCTGATCGCGGCCACGTCCGAGCCGAGCCCCGGCTCCGACATGGAGAACGCGGCGCGCACCCGGCCCTCGGCCATCTCCGGCAGGAACGCGGCCTGCTGCTCGGCCGTGCCGTGCTGCTTGATCATGTACGCCACGATGAAGTGGGTGTTGAGGATGCCGGAGACCGACATCCAGCCGCGCGCGATCTCCTCGACCACGAGGGCGTAGGTCAGCAGCGACTCGCCGAGGCCGCCGAACTCCTCCGGGATCATCAGGCCGAACAGGCCGAGCTCGGCCATGCCCTTGACGATCTCGGTCGGGTACTCGTCGGCGTGCTCGAGCTCGGTGGCGACCGGGATGATCTCGCGCTCCACGAAGGTGCGGACGGTCGCCAGGATCTCCTGCTGGATGTCGGTCAGGCCCTCGGTTCTGGCCAGGCGTGCCATACGTACGGCTCCCTCGGTCGATGCTCCCGCCCCGGCGGGCCGTGCGGCGGCCGGGCCGCCGCGCGCCGCCTCGAGGGTGCGGGTCACGGTTGTTACTGGCCAGTATCCACAGCGGGCGCGGGCCTGGAAAGGGCGATCGGCCCCAGGTTTTCGTGATTTCGGCAGCCCGGCGCGGGATGGCGCGAGTGCGCGCGGGCAGGACTCGGCGCGGACGGTCGCCGCACGCGTCCGCCCGCCCGTCTGTCCGCCCGTCCGCGCGCTCGGGGCTCAGCCCTGGGGCGGCTCGAACTTCCCGGTCCTGGCGTAGCCGGCCGCACGCCCCTTGCCCGCGACGACCAGCGCCATCTTCCGGCTCGCCTCATCGATCATCTCGTCGCCGAGCATCGCCGAACCCTTCTTCCCGCCCGCCTCCGAGGTGTGGAACGCGTAGGCGTCCAGGATCAGCTCGGCGTGGTCGTAGTCCTCCTGGCTGGGCGCGTAGACCTCGTTGGCCACCGCGATCTGGTCCGGGTGCAGCACCCACTTGCCGTCGAAGCCGAGCGCGGCCGAGCGCCCGGCCACCGTGCGGAAGCCCTCGACGTTGCGGATCTGCAGGTAGGGCCCGTCGATCGCCTGCACGTCGTGCGCGCGGGCGGCCATCAGGATCCGCATGAGGATGTAGTGGTAGGCGTCGCCCACGTCGTAGCCGGGCGGCTGCTCGCCGACGACCAGGGACTTCATGTTGATCGAGGCCATGAAGTCGGCCGGGCCGAAGATGATCGTCTCGATCCGGGGCGAGGCGGCGGCGATGGCGTCCACGTTCACCAGGCCCTTGGCGTTCTCGATCTGCGCCTCGATGCCGATCCGGCCGACCTCCAGGCCCATGGTCTTCTCGATCTGGGTCAGCAGCAGGTCGAGCCAGACCACCTGGCCCGCGTCCTGCACCTTGGGCAGCATGACGCAGTCCAGGTTCGCCCCGGCGCCCTCCACCACGGTGATCACGTCGCGGTAGGTCCAGTGCGTGGTCAGGTCGTTCACGCGCACGGTGCGGGTCTTGCCGCCCCAGTCGCCCTGGTTGAGCGCCTCGACGATCTTGTGCCGCGCGCCCTCCTTCTCCAGCGGGGCGCAGGCGTCCTCGAGATCGAGGAAGACCTGGTCCGCCGCGAGCCCCTGGGCCTTCTCCAGGAAGCGCGGATTGCTGCCGGGGACGGCGAGGCAGGAGCGGCGCGGACGGTTGACTGCGGACATGGGATGGTTCCTTCCCGTCAGGGTACGGACCGTGGTCCCTGGTCAGGTTACCCGTCGGTAGGGATGAGTGCCGCGTGATGCGCGCCACTCGACGCGGCCGCCTCGAAGGCCGCGTCCGCGCCCTCCGCGCCGTGCTCCGCCGCGCCCCGCGCCTGGCCCGCGGTGCTGATCGCGACCAGCCCGGCCAGGATCAGCAGCGCACCCGGCAGCGCCCAGATCGAGGGCACCTGGTGCAGCCAGAACAGCGCGATCAGCGCCGCGATCGGCACCTCGAGCAGGATGACCACGGAGACCACGGTCGGGCTGGTGGTCTTGAGCACCCGGTTGAACAGGGTGTGGCCGAGCAGCTGGGCCCCGGCCGTGAGCGCGCAGATCTTCAGCCAGGCCGAGCCGTCGAACCCGAGCAGCGACTGCCGGGTGATCAGGGCGAGCGCGACCAGCGTGAGCGAGGCGGTGGAGTAGCAGATGCTCGTATAAGAGGTCAGCGACACCGTCTGGCGCACCCGGGCGCCGAGGGTCATGTAGATCGCGGCGAACACGGCCGCGCACAGCGCGGACAGGTCGCCCACGAAGGCGCGCTGGGACAGGTGCAGGTCCACCCCGGAGAGCACGATCACGCCGAGGAACGCGACCACGATGCCCAGCCAGGCGCGCGCAGCCACGTGCTCGCCGCGCAGCCGGGCGATGAAGGCCGCGAACATCGGCTGGGTGGCGACGAACGCGGTGGCCGAGGCCACCGAGGTCATCGACAGGCTCGGGGTCCAGGTGGCGAAGTGCAGGCCCAGCATCAACCCGGCCAGCAGGGCCGTGATCCACTCGGTACGCCGCAGGCCCCTGAGTTCCTCGCGGTGGCGCAGCAGCGCGAAGGGCGTGAGCACCGCGGCGCCGAGCGCGTTGCGCCACACCGCGATCGCCAGCGGCGCCGCGCGGGTGGCGGCGATCAGCGGCCCGGAGGTGCCCACGCCGAGCACGGCCAGCGCGAGGATCGGCACGTCCTTGGCCGGCGGGCGGTGCACGGCCGAGGGGCCGCGCGTGACCGGGCCGGATATCGACGCCGGGCGCGGCGCCGCGCAGGAGTCGGGCTGGCTGGTCAGGGGTACCTCCGGGACGCGGGTATGACGAGCGGTACGCCCAGGGTACAAGTCGCGGCGGCCGATACCACGCGGCCTGCGAACTTCTACAAGCTGTCCCACTGACGAGCGCCGCAAAGCACTGTGGGACAGTCTTGGACCATGACCCGGCCGCAGTACCCCGCATCGCCCTCGTCGTCCTCCGTCGCGACGCTTCCGCCCGCGCTGCCCGACGCCGCGTTGGTCGAGGAGGCGTGTAAGAAGTCCGGTCTGCTCTGGGTGGCCGTGCCCGGAATGCGCGACCGGCTGGTCTGGCACGTGTGGCAGGAGGTGGCCGGCGTCGGCGCCGCGTATCTGGTCACCGGCGGCGGCGAGCAGAACGTCCCGGGCCTGTCCAACGGCCAGCTGGTGCGCGTCACGGTGCGCTCGAAGGACAAGGGCGGGCGCCTGGCCACCTGGTCCGGCATGGTCGGCCGGGTCGAGCCGGGCGGCGCGGAGTGGGCCGAGGTCGTCCCCACCCTGCACGCCAAGCGCCTCAACGCCCGCGACGGCGAGGCGCAGCCGGACCGCTGGACCGCGCACTCGGTGGTCTACCGGATCGTGCCGCAGGGCCCGCTGCTTGAGGGTCCCGGCCGCTTCGCCAAGGCCAGCGGCGCCGCGCCGGTGCAGTCCGGACCCGGTACCACCCGCCGCCGCTGACCGCGCCGGGCCGCACGCGGCGCGGAAATGTACGCCGATATCCGCCGCCCCGCCGCTCGCCCGAAGTCACCTGCGTCCAACCGAGTGACGCCCGCCCGGGGGTTACTAGCTAGTATGAGCGGTATGACCGTAGCGACCGTCACCGAAGAGCAGGTCCGCACCGCGCTCGCGCGCGTGCAGGACCCGGAGATCCGCCGTCCGATCACCGAGATCGGCATGGTGAAATCCGTGGCAGTCGAGGGCGGCACGGTGAACGTCGGGCTGTACCTGACGGTGGCCGGCTGTCCGCACAAGGACCCGCTGCGCGCCGACGTCACCCGCGAGGTCGGTGCGCTCGAGGGCGTCACCAGCGTCGCGGTGGAGCTCGACGTGATGAGCCCGGAACAGCGCCAGCAGCTGCAGACCCAGCTGCGCGGCGGCCGGGCCGAGCGGGAGATCCCGTTCGCCAAGCCCGGCTCGCTCACCCGCGTGTTCGCGGTGGCCTCGGGCAAGGGCGGCGTCGGCAAGAGCTCCGTGACAGTGAACCTCGCCGCCGCGATGGCCGCGCGCGGGCTGAAGGTCGGCATCGTGGACGCGGACATCTACGGCCACTCCGTGCCGCGCATGCTCGGCGTGACCGAGCGGCCCACCCAGGTCCAGGACATGATCATGGCTCCGGTGGCGCACGGCGTCCGGGTCATCTCGATCGGCATGTTCACCCCGGGCAACGAGCCGGTGGTCTGGCGCGGCCCGATGCTCCACCGCGCGCTCCAGCAATTCCTCGCCGACGTCTACTGGGGCGACCTCGACGTGCTGCTGCTCGACCTGCCGCCGGGCACCGGCGACGTGGCCATCTCGGTGGCCCAGCTCGTGCCGAACGCCGAGATCCTGGTGGTGACGACCCCTCAGCAGGCCGCGGCCGAGGTGGCCGAGCGGGCCGGCACCATCGCGCTGCAGACCCGCCAGCGGATCGCCGGCGTGGTGGAGAACATGTCCTGGATGCCCTGCCCGCACTGCGACGAGCGGGTCGAGGTCTTCGGCAGCGGCGGCGGCCAGACCGTGGCCGACGCGCTGACCCGGGTCACCGGCACCACCGTCCCGCTGCTCGGCCAGATCCCGATCGACCTGCGCCTGCGCGAGGGCGGCGACGGCGGCGTCCCGGTCGTGCTGGCCGAACCGCAGGCCCCGGCCAGCATGGTGCTCGGACAGATCGCCGACCAGCTGACGGTCCGTTCGCGCGGCCTGGTCGGCATGTCCCTGAGCGTCTCCCCCGCCGGGCGCTGAGCCCACGCGAGACAAGCCCGTGCCCGGGCCACCCGCAGTGGCCCGGGCACGGGCTTTCGTCTTGTCCTGCGACCGCCGCCCTGGATCTGAGCCCTCAGCTGTAGAGCGTCGGGTCCACCCGGACGAAGGCCAGCGAATAGGCCGACACGCCGCGGCCGTAGGCGGCCAGGAAGCAGTCGGGGCGCGCCGCGGCCATCACCCAGCCGTAGAGCGACTCGCGGTAGTGGAACTCCTGCTGCTGCTCGCCCACGAGCAGGGTCAGCGGCTGCCAGGGGTCTGCGCCGAGGGTCTCGGCCACCTCGTAGGCCATGTCCCGCTGCTGATCCACCCAGTACTGACGGGTCGTCGCATCCAGGTGCCAGGGCCAGTTGTCGTCGACCAGCCCCACCCCGGCCAGCGCGGCGGCGGCGGAGACGGTCATCGCCTCCACCGAGCCGGCGGCGCTGCCGTCGGGTTTGGCCAGCGGGCGCCGGCCGAGCCTGGCCATCGTCAGCACCGTGACGGCGCGGCGCTGGGTCATCGAGTCGGGGCGGGTCGCGCCGGCGTCGCCGTGGCGCAGGGTGCCGAACTCGACCAGGCCGTCCGGTCCCGTGCACACGGCGCCCAGGCTGCGTGTGCCCTGCCAGCCGGCGTCGAGGCCGTACCAGGGCAGGTCGGCCCGCAGGAAGACGTCGGGGGTTTCGGG
>NZ_JAGSOG010000265.1 GCF_018139695.1 Actinospica durhamensis
CACCCGCCCCGTCCCGATCGCGAACTCCAGCGCCGGCCCCCCGTCCGCCAGCGCAGCCAGCCGCCCGACCGTCGCCGCCAGGATTTCGGGCGCGAACATGCCCTCGTTCTTGTCGTAGTTCTGGGCGGCTTCCTCGTCCCAGATCTCTTCCTGAGCCATCTCGATTTTCACATCGAGGATGATTCCGTGCACGCTGCGGCAGTGTCTAAGGGTTTTGCGGTCGGGGGACCTGCCGTCAGTTGCAGGTGAGGGTGACGAGGGAGGCGGTCATGGGCTCCCTGCTGCCGCTGGTGCGCGAGTCGACGAGATTGAGCACGGCCTTGCCGGTGGGGAATGGGCCGGCGGTCTGGGTTCGCCAGATGCCGTGAAGCTCGGCCTGGGGCAATTTGAAGGAGTTGCCGACGTCGTCGTTGCCACTTTTTTCGTTGGTGGCCCAGAAATACTTCGCATCGTACTGAGAGTAGGTAGACGGGGCGATGTAGATGTCGAAGGTGCACGCCTCGTGAGTCGGGACGTCGCTGAAGATCCACTGGGCGTAGTTCATCCAGCGGTCGGGGGCGGTTTTCGTGGTGGGCTCGGTGTACAGCAGGTTGTTCGCGCATGTGGTCGTGGGCACGGTTCCGGTCGCCGGCACGGTGGCCCATGCGGTGTACGGCACATCCGGCTGCGGCTCGAACGCGGCGTCGACGGTGTGGGTGCAGCCGGTGCCCACGGTCTGCTGGTAGGCGGGTTTGGGCGTTGTGGTCGTGGCTGGAACGCCGGTGTGGGTGGCGGTAGGGCTGCTGGGCGGCGTGGACAGGTGCGTCGAGCCGCCGGTCCACGGGCGGGTCGCGAGCACGGCTGCGAGGGCGAGGACCACGACCAGCGACGGTACGGCGACTTTGGCCCGGGTGAAGGCGGACAGTCGCGCCCCGGCGGTTTCCTTCGGGTGGTCGGCAGAAGGCGGTTCTTCCAGGCCGGCCGCGTTGCGGGCGAAGGGGTATTGCCGGGCGCCGCGGGTGCCGGCTTCGACGGGTTCGGGCAGGCTCGCGCGCAGTAGACGGCCGCGCATCTCGAGGAAGATCTGGTCCAGGCGGAGCGTCGCGGGCAGGCGGGGAATGCCGGCGTGTACGACGTCGAGTAGGGCCTGGGTGAAGTAGGTCGGCTCTCCGGTCAGCGGTGCTTTGGCCTTCTTGTCCCGGGCACTCGCGCCGATGTAGTACAGGCCGTCGACCGGGTAGACCTCGGCGATGTCGGCGGACTGGAAGACATAGTTGGCCCGGTTGCCCAGTTCCGCGTGGCAGCAGTCGAGGATGACCAGCTTGGTGGCCGCCCGGCAGCCTCTCATGATCTTCGTGAGGTTGTCGTAGAGCATGGCGGTGTGCGGCAGGGCCTCGGGATGCGGGTCGGTGTCGCCCAAGGCCAGGGCCAGCTGCCCGTCCAGGGTGCGCATCCCGTGCCCGACGTAGTACACCAGCAGGACGTCCTGCGCCTCGCGCACCTCGGCGAGGACCCGGCGGGCCAGCTCGTGTGGCGCGGCCACATCCACCAGCGTGGTGACCCGCTCGGCGGGCCACCCGCACAGCTCGCTCGTGAGCAGCTCGGCCATCGCCGTCACGCTGCCGCGGGCCGCGGGCAGGTCCGGGATCCGGGGATGCTCGCTGTAGCGGGCGTTGCCGATCAGGATGGCACGAGATCGCGACAGGTCACGATCCATCGAACATCTCTTTGACCAGGGGCAGCACCTCGTCGATGTTGTCCGCGGTGATCTCCAGCCGGTTCCGGCCGCGCCGGAGTTTCAGGGTGAAGGCCGGTCCGCGCGACTCGACCAGGGTCTTGATGATCTCCAGGAACACCGTGATCGCTCCGCCGGAGCAGGCCACGGTCAGCAGGTCAAGCACCGAGCCCTGCTCGCCCGGCTCCACCGGTGCCGGGACCGCCTCGACCGCGATTCCCGGGAGCCCGCGCAGCTCGGCGTAGACGGCGTCGAAGTCCTCGAGGTCCCCCGCGGAAAGCTCGACCTCGCCACTGCCGGCTTGCTGTGCCATCTCAATTCCCTCCACCTCGGCCACCGCGGACGGCGCCGTCCGCGGTGTGGACCGCGACGATGTCCGCGCGTCGTTGAGTCGTCCGTCGCAGCATCCGCCTGGGCACACGGCATATGCGAGTACTGACGAGTTTTCCGGAAACCGGCCTCGCGTGAAGGGAATCGCCGGACGCCCCCGATAACGATTCAGTGCACTGATGCAGCTGCCCGATCCCGCGCGGCCGCGACGACCTCGGACGGGCCGCAGGCCCAAAAGAGCAGGGCGCCGAGGAGGCGGGTGGCCGGGCGGTCGAGGAGGTGGCGCACGAGGGCGGGTCTGCGGATGCCGAGTTGGGCGCGGGCCCAGCCGGGCAGCAGGCTGATGCCGCCGTTCATCAGGATTCTGGTGGCGGTGCGCTCGACCGTGTCCCGGCCGAAGGCGCGCAGGAAGCCGACGGCCTGCACGGCCGCGGGAGTCGGGCGCAGTTGCGGTCGGACGCGGGTGAGGTATTGCTCCATCTCGGACACCGACTCCGGCACCCGCACCGCGCCGAGCCGGCGGGCGAGGAGGGCGACCTCGGCCACGTAGCGGTCGCACTCCGCGTCGCCGAGGCGGTGGCGCCGTCCGGCGAAGGTCTGATAGCCCGCCAGGAAGCTGCGTATCTCGGCGGTGTGCACCCACGTCAGCAGGTCGGGGTCCTCGGCGCTGTACGGGGTGCCGTCCGGGGTGACGCCGTGGATGTACGTGTGCACCTTGCGCACCGCGGCGATCTGCGTCTCGGCGTCGGCGGTGGAGCCGAAGGCGGTCATGGTCACATACCTGGCCGTACGGCTCAGTCTGCCGAGCGGGTCGGCCCGGTAGTCCGAGTGCTCGGCCACGCCCGCCATGGCCAGCGGGTGCAGCGACTGCAGCATCAGCGCGGCGAAGCCGCCGGTGAGCATGCCGATCGCGTGCCCGTGCACGTCCCAGACGGGACTGTCCGGGCCGAACAGGCCCGGGTCGCCCGGCGGCCTGCGGTAGCGCTCCAACCGCAGGTCGCCGCCGTGTACCGTGTCGATCACCTTCGTCTGGATCCGAGCGCGCAGCCCGTCCCACACCGCCACCGCCGTACCCTCCCGACCTCGAGACCTCCATCCCAAGGTACTGACCGCCTCCGTCAGCGCGGAGGCCGGGTCATCCCGGTGACGTTCAACAGCTCCTCCAGCCGGGCCGCGGTCAGCGGCTTGTCCGCCTCCTCGCCGACCAGGCCGCGGTCCGCGACCACCTGACGGATCGTCCTGCGCTCGGCCAGCGACTGCTTCGCGATCCGGGCGGCCTCCTCGTAGCCCACGACCGGGGCCAGCGGCGTGACGATCGAGGTGGAGGACTCGGCGTACTCGCGGCAGCGGTCCCGGTCCGCGGTGATGCCGAGTACGCAGCGCTCCGCCAGCAGCGCGGTGCAGGTCGCGAGCAGGCGGATCGATTCGAGCAGGTTGCGCGCCAGCATCGGCAGCATCACGTTGAGCTCGAACTCCCCGGACGCGCAGCCGAACGCGATCGCCGCGTCGTTGCCGATCACCTGTGCGCACACCATGCGCACCGCCTCCGGCAGCACCGGATTGACCTTGCCCGGCATGATCGAGGAACCCGGCTGCAGCTCGGGCAGCCCGATCTCGGCCAGGCCCGCACGCGGCCCCGAGCCCATCCAGCGCAGGTCGCCGCAGATCTTGGCCAGCGAGACCGCCAGCACCCGCAGCTGCCCGGAGGCCTCGGCCAGCACGTCCTGCCCACCCTGCGCCTCGAAGTGGTCGGCCGCCTCCACCAGCGGCAGCCCGGTGTGCTTGGCCAGCTCCCTGATCACCCCTTCGGCGAACCCGGGCGGGGCGTTGAGGCCGGTGCCCACGGCGGTGCCGCCCAGCGGGAGCTCGGCCAGCCGCGGCAGCGTGCCCCACAGCCGTTCCACGCCCCGCCGCACCTGCGCGGCGTACCCGCCGAACTCCTGGCCGAGGGTGACCGGGGTGGCGTCCATCAGGTGCGTACGCCCGGCCTTGACCACGTCCGCGAACTCGCCCGCCTTGGCCTCCAGCGCCGAGTCGAGTTCCTCGAGTGCGGGGATCAGGTCGTGCGTGAGCAGGCCCACCGCGGCCACCCGGATCGCCGAGGGGAACACGTCGTTCGAACTCTGCGAGGCGTTGACCTCGTCGTTCGGGTGCACCCGGCGGCCGAGTCGGGCCGAGGCCAGGGTGGCGACCACCTCGTTCGCGTTCATGTTCGAGGAGGTGCCGGAACCGGTCTGGAACACGTCCACCGGGAACTGCTCGTCCCAGTCCCCGGCGGCCACCTCGCCCGCGGCCGCCGCGATCGCCGCGCCGATCTCGGGTTCGAGTACGCCGAGCCGCACGTTGACCACCGCCGCGGCCTGTTTGATCAGACCCAGGGCCCGGATGTGCGCGGGCTCGAGCGTGCGGCCGGAGATCGGGAAGTTGAGCACCGCGCGCTGTGTCTGCGCCTGCCATTTGGCGTGCGCGGGGACCCGCACCTCGCCCATCGAGTCGTGTTCGATGCGATCCTGTGCCAATTCGTCCACGTCCAACACCGTATCGGCGCATCGGTAGAATGCGGGCATGACGCGACGAGTGGCCACCAACACGACCGTCGGACGCGAGGAACTGCTCGCGTTCCTGCGCCCCCGGCACAACGGGCTGGTGATCACCCGCCGGGCGGACGGCTCGCCGCAGGCCTCCCCGGTCACCTGCGGTGTGGACGAGCAGGGACGCATCGTGGTCGCCACCTATCCGCAGCGCGCCAAGGCCCGCAACGCCCGGCGCGACCCGCGGGTGGGCATCGTCGTGCTCTCCGACGCGTTCGGCGACGCCTGGGTGCAGGTGGACGGCACCGCCGAGCTGATCGACGCGACCGAGGACGTCGAGCCGCTGGTGGAGTACTTCCGCTGCATCGCCGGCGAGCATTCCGACTGGGACGAGTACCGCGCGGCCATGGTCGAGCAGGGCAAGACGCTGCTGCGGATCACCCCCGAGCACTGGGGCCCGATCGCCACCGGCGGCTTCCCGCCGGAGTTGGCCGAGGACTGAGCCGGCCGCGCCGCGGTGCGCGGCCGCGCCTGCCTAGATCGCCGTCGGGTTGAGCGCCTCGCGCGGGGCCGGGCCGCCGAGGGCGTTGCGCACGGCGGGCTCGCGCAGGCTCGTCATCCGCCGCCAGCCGCCGACGCGTTCGGCCGCGTACACGGCGTGGATCCCGGCGGCCAGCACGGCCGACTTGGCCGCGGACCAGCCCAGGATGCGGCCCATGTGGTCCATCACGGCGAGGCTGACGTCCCGGTAGATCCGGATCTCGGCCATCGCGGTCCGGCGCAGGATCCGGTCGAGGTGGCGCCGGTCGCCGTGCGCGGCCAGGCGCAGCAGCTCCTCGTGGCAGTAGGCGAGGTGGTTGTCCTCGTCCGCGCTGATCATCCGTACGGCGGCGCCGACCTGCGGGTCTTCCTTGAAGACCCGGCGCAGCAGCTTCATCTGCTCGCTCGCGCGCTGCTCGGTGACGCGGCTGTGCACGAGGTAGACGGTGATGTCGTGGTCGTTGAGCGGCTCGCTGCGGGCCAGCCGGGAGTGGGCGAGGCCGATGCCGCGGCGCTCGAGCAGCATGGTGTAGTCCGTCTCCCGCGGCACCTCGACCGGCTCGAGGCCGCGGTTGCGCATCAGGCCCCGGAAGATGCGCCCGTGCTTGTCCTCGTCCGCGCCGTGCCGGGCGATCTTGGGCGCCAGCCGCCGGTCCGCGACCAGCTCGGCGATCCTGCCGTTCTCCCAGCCGCCCTGGTTCTCGCCGGCCATGGCGATGCTGCAGAACAGCCGGAAGGCCTCGTCGTCCTGATAGATCTCCTGGAAGAGAGCTCTGGCCGAAAGCACGCGGACCTCCTCATCGCTCGCGGGCCCGCTGCCCTCGAGTGCCGTTAGGGCGAGTAGAAGTCCGCGGGCCACCGGTCGCAAGCGCTGCGCTACCCGTTCGGCCGAGCACGCGGTATGCGGACTCGGCCGAACGAGGGATCGGACTAGCGGGTCGTCACCAAGGTTTCGACGTGCCGTCAGCTCCAGGCCGTGGCGGCCGCCCAGGACGTGTCGTCGGCCCACAGCGTGGTCGAGTCCCACGTGTTCGAGCCGCCGTCACCCGCGACGTAGACGGTGTAGTTGTAGTGCCGGATGAACTTGCTCGAATAGTTCAGCGACTGGAACGAGTAGCCGGTGCCGCTGTTGCCGACCTGGGGACAGAAGGTGGCGTCCTGGGCGAACTGGCTGGTCCCGTCGCTCGTCTCGAGGTAGAGCTCGAAGTTGTAATGCCGCAGGTAGTAGCCGGACTCGTTCGCGGACTGGAACGAGACGCAGTTGCTGTTGGCCAGTCCGGGCTCGACGATCCAGGTCGCGTCGGCCTTCGCCGTGGAGGTGCTCGACGAGGTGACGGCGGCGATCACGACCTTGTCGTCCGCCGAGTCGTGCTGGATGTAGTCGGAGGTGCAGCACGCGGTGGTGGCCTGGATGGACAGGCGGGCGCCGGAGACGAACGGGGTGCTCGGCAGGGTGTAGTCGGCCGCGACGATGTTCGCCTGCACGGCGTTGTCGGTCGCGTCGGTCGGCTCGCTCGCGGTCATCACGCCCTCGAAGAAGCTGCCGTCCGAGGACTTGCTGTTGTCGCCGCCGGTGCCCAGGACGATGCCGCCCTCCTGGCTCATCGGGATGTAGCCGCCGGTGGTCGGCAGCGAGCCGCTGTACCAGGTGGTGAGGCTGCCGGACTGCGCGTTGCCGCCCTTGAGCGCGTACGTGCTGGTGCCGTTCGTCTTGAGTATCGCGGTCACGAACGAGCTGTTGTTTCCGGTGTTCGCGGTGTTCGAGCCGTTGCCCCCGGCGAACAGGCCGTTCTCCAGGTCGCCCTGGACCCACGGGCCGATGCCGGTACAGGGCGAGAACCAGCACTCGGTGCCGAAGTTGATCGCGCTCATGTGGCCGTTGCCGTTGTCGTCGCTGTTCTTCTCGGCGTTGCCGTAGTCGAAGCAGCAGCCGTTGTTCACGTGCGTGCCCGAGGCCACCATGTACTCGCCCTCGGCCTCGCTCCCGGTGGCCGTGCCGGTGGCGGAGTTGTCCCGGTAGCCGTTGCCCGGGGCGATGTAGACCCCGTACACCTTGGATCCGTCCACGTAGACCGGCAGCGCGGTCGCGCTGGAGGCGGTGTCGGCGCTGCCGTTGCCGCCGGCGCCCTCGACGGTCAGGTCGTTGTGGTTGGAGGTCTGGTCGTAGATCTTGGTGATGGTGCAGGTGGTGCCGGAGCAGAACGAGTCCTGCGTGGCCGCGTTCGCCGCGCCGCCGGCCGCGAGCGGGCTGATGTTCGTGTACGTGCTGTCCGAGGCGCGTTCGACCTGGTAGAGCGGGCCGTCGTAGGCGGCGAACAGGGCGCGCGTGGTGCTGTGCGCGGCCACGCACGGGGTGCCGGCCGAAGCCAGGATGTCGCAGGGCTCCTGGGTCGCGGCCTGCGAGGCCACGGCCGTGCAGAAGAGCAGGCCGGCGGCCAGGGCGAGGGTGGTGCCGAGCGAGGCGAGCAGCCGCCGGCCGCGCGCCGAGCGGGTGCGCTTGGCGCCGGAAGCGCGGGTGGACGGGGATGCGGATCGTGATCTCAGAACCATGCTGAACTCCGTTGTCCAGGATCTCCAGGGGGGTGGCGCGGTGCGCGCGGCGGCCTCGCGTCCGGATCCGGTCGCGGGGTCGAGGCATGACGTGTCCGTCCCGGCCGGGCAGAGCGGCCGGGCGGAGATTGGTCTATACCTTTGTTAGCGCTAACATTTCAGTGGGCGTGGATGCTGCGCAGCCGGCCCGGTGGGTCGGGCGGCTCGGTAGTGCGACGGGTCACACTATGGCTGCGGTCTGAGGGTGCGTCAAGACTTACCGGCGCACTCTTGTGAACGTGCACAAAACGGCCGCGCAACGCGGCGAATACGGGGCACTGGTGCGGCGACGAGGGGGCGGCGAAGGGGCCGCGGCGGCGCGGCGCGGCGGGCGGTGGGCCCGGCGCTCGGGCGGATCGCGAGGCGGCCGGTCTTGACAGTCCCCTGTGAGAGCGTGAGCATGGGAGCCACGGAGAGCGCTCTCCCGCGTGGGGTCGGGGGAGCGCTCCCGTGATTCTCCGCTGCCGGCGTGATGCTCAGCCGCCCAGATACGTGCCCATGACTCTGCGCCGGGTGGCCCGATCCAGCCGGTAGAGCAGCAACCAGACCAGCAGGACGATGCTCCCGGTGACGATCGGTCCGACGATGCCCGCGAGCAGCACCCGCTCGGGCTGGAGGATCAGGCCGATCGCGGTGAAGAAGCAGCCGATCATGCCGATCCCGATACCGGTCATCGGCAACTGCACCGGCAGCCCCGGCGGCAGCCACCGGCGTACCGCGCGCGCGGCGCCGGCGAGCAGCAGCGCGAAGAGGGTGAGGCTGGCCCCGAACAGCGCGACGGCGACGTCCGTGCCGGCCGGATAGCCCGGGTTCTCGTCCGTGATGACGGTGACGGCGCCGTCCCCGGATCCGGCCGTCAGCGCGACGATCCGTCCCTGCCAGAACGTCGCGTCCAGTATCCCGTCGTCTCCGGCGGCGTCGGCGAACTCGGTCGAGGGCGGGAACGCGGGGGAGTAGGAGGGGTTGACGGTACCGGTCGCGTCGGCCGGAACCAGGTCGATCGCATACTCCTCGGAACCCTGCGGGTAGGTGCCGTAGTCGTACGACATCGCCAGTGTGCCCACGCAGTCCGCGCTCGACGTCGTCAGATCCACGCTCCGCGCGCAGGACGGCGCGTGTGCGAGCGTGTCGGCGTCGGCGTAGTGGCTCACCGCTCCCGCACAGAAGCCCACCGTCATGACCAGGCCGAGCAGCAGCACGGCGCCGTAGGCCACGAATCTGACCGTCAGCCAGACCGGGTGCCGGATCCGGAAGTCCGCCTCCGTCAGCGTCCGGCTCCGCGTCCGGCCGCGGGCGGCGTTCGCGCCGCGCCGCGTCGCGCGGATGAGGTCTTCGATCGGCGGTATGGAGTCCTGTGAGCTGCCGTGGCGGAACAGGTCCTCCTCGCGGCGGGGGTCCCGTCTACGCTCCCGATTGCGCATACGCGCACCGTAGCGCGAACGACACGCGTGCGCGCCCATGCCGGTGCGCTCGACCGGCTCGACACGGCGGCGTGCCCACGATCTCGATCTTCGCGTTTTCTTGATCGAACTCTTGAGATCACGGCATTGTTTCGAAGACTCGACGGCCGGGGGCGGAGGCGGTACCTTTGCTGGGCGCTCCTCACGGTTCAACGCTCAACTGTTCACCGTGCGCAGCGCGTCTCGATCGTCCCTCCGGCTTCGCGACCGGAGCCGATCGACCGTACACGGACTTGAACCCGGGAACCGACGTCGGCTCCCGGGTTGCGGCTTTCGCGGGCCGGGGTCCGCTTATTCGAGTTTCACCGGTGGGGAGTGGCGAAGTGGGTATCGAGATGCAGGGCTCCTATGGCAGCCCTTATATCATAGCGCTGTCATATGCGATGTCCTGTGTGGGCTGCGGCATGGGCCTTTCGGCCATGGCCAGGTCCCGGTCCGCGGCCGGCCGGGCCCGGCGGCGGTGGCTCGGGCTCGGGGCCGTGTCCATCGGCGGCACCGGAATCTGGGTCATGCACTTCATCGCGATGCTCGGCTACTCGCTGCCGGGCACCCAGATCACCTACAACCTGCCGCTGACGCTCGCCAGCCTGGTCGTGTCCATCGCCGTGGTCTGGTTCGGCCTGCACTTCGCGGTGCGCGGCCGCGGCGACATCTCCGCGCTGATCCCGGCGGGCCTGGTCACCGGCATCGGCGTGGCCGGCATGCACTACCTGGGCATGGCCGCGATGAACATGCAGGCCTCGGTGCACTACAGGATCTGGCTGGTGCTGCTGTCCCTGCTGATCGCGGTCACCGCGGCCACGGTCGCGCTCTGGTTCGCGGTGAACCTGCACGCCGCGCCCGCGATGCTCGGCGCCGCCCTGCTGATGGGCATGGCCGTGACCGGCATGCACTTCACCGGCGAGGCCGCGATGGTGGTCACCTCCGCCCAGGAGTCCGCCGGCTCCGGGCTGACCGCGAGCCAGATGATCGTGCCGCTGGTGGCCGTGGTCGTGGTCTCCACCTTCGCCATCCTGCTCACCATCGGGCTGAGCCAGAGCGCGGAGGAGCTCCAGCAGGAGGCCCGGATCAAGGAGAACCTGAGCAAGCTCGACGCCATGCGCCGGGCCGGCTGAGGCTCCGGCCGCCGCGCCCGCCGACGCTCGAACGCCCGCCGCCCGCCGCCCGCCTCAGCCCTGGGACGAGCGCACCTGCTCCCGCGCCGCCTGATCGTCCTGATCGGCCCGCGGGAGCCGGGAGAGCGCCAGCAGGTACTCCGTCAGCGCGATCAGCACCCTGCGGCAGTCGGCCCGGCTGCGCGCGTCGAAGTTGAGCACCGGCACGCCGTCCGGCAGGTCCAGCGCCTGCCGCAGCGTCTCGACCGGGTAGACCGGCGCCTCGGGGAAGCCGTTGGCCGCCACGATGAAGGCCGAACCGCGCCGCTCGAGGCGTTCGAGCACGTCGAAGCTCTCCTCCAGCCGGCGCACGTCCACCAGCACCACCGCGCCGAGCGCGCCGTCCACCAGGCCGTCCCACAGGAACCAGAACCGCTCCTGCCCCGGCGTGCCGAACAGGTAGAGCACGATGGACTCGCCCAGGCTGATCCGGCCGAAGTCCATCGCCACCGTGGTGGTGGTCTTGGTCGAGCGGTGGCCGAGCACGTCGATCCGGGCGCCCTCCCGGGTCATCGTCTCCTCGGTCGTCAGCGGGCTGATCTCGCTGACCGAGGTCACCAGGGTGGTCTTGCCGACGCCGAGCGGTCCGACCACGGCGATCTTCAGCGCCGTCGCCAGGGCGGGCACCGGTGTGGGGGCCGGTGCCGACGGCTCAGAGCCGTTGAAGCCCACGGAGTACCTCCTGCAGCAGTTCGGGGTCGGGCAGGACCTGGGTGCGCGGGGCGCGGGTGATCACCAGGCCCGCCGAGAGAAGGTCGTCGATCAGGACGGCGGTGGCGCTGAAGGGCAGCCGCAGGTGTGCGGACAGCTCCGCCGCCGAGAGCGGGGTGCGGCACATGCGCAGGATCGCGCGGTGTTCCGGGGCGCGCCCGGCCGACTCCGCGGCCATCGCGCCGACCAGGGTCACCAGGTCGATCGTGGTGCGGCCGGAGGGGCCGACCCGTCCGCCGGTGATGACGTAGATGCGGGCCAGGTCCCGTGCGTCCTGGTCGTCGAGCTCGGGCATCGGTCGGGCCCGGGTCATGCCGGTTCGGGTTCCGGCGCCCTCGGCCCGGTGGCCAGGTGATCGCCCAGCCGGGCCACCAGATCGCGCATCTGCTGGCCCATCAGGCCCGCGTCCACGCCGGCGTCGGCCAGGGCCGCCAGGTACGCGCCGGGACCCGCGGCCATCAGGAAGAAGAAGCCGTTCGCCGACTCGACCACCACCAGGCGCACCTCCCGGCTCTCTCCCGGGTGCATCTGCGCGATCGCCGCGGACAGGCTCTGCACTCCGGCGCACGCGGCGGCCAGCCGGTCGGCGAACTCCACGTCCGCGCCGCGGTGCGCCATCCGCAGTCCGTCGCCGGAGAGCACCATCACCTGCCTCGTGCCCGGCACCGTGGCCACCAGGTCCTCGAGCATCCAGTCCAGTTCGGGTCGAAGCCGGTTCACGGCGCCATCCCCTCCTTCTTCTTCCTCGGGCTCAGGCCCTCGCGGGGTGCGGAATGCAGGAGGCCGAGCCATTGGCCGGGGCCCGCGTCGTTCGGCGGGTCGGGT